>JAMXLN010000113.1 GCA_024281145.1 Hyphomicrobiaceae bacterium
GTGACCACGACCTTCCCGATCTCGCTCGTGCGCTTCACGTGCGTGCCACCGCAAGGCTGCAGGTCGACGCACCCGTTCTCGCCGATAACGACGAGGCGCACACGGCCCGTGCCTGAGGGGGGCTTCACCGCCATGGTGCGGACCAAGCCAGGATTGGCTTCCAGTTCCGCATCACTGATCCAGCGCTCGGTTACCGGGTGGTCTGCGGAAATGAGCGCATTGAGACCAGCAGTGATCGCCTCCCGATCCACGGCTGATGCATCCCCAATGTCGAAGTCGAGGCGGCTGTCGTCCGGATTGACCTGACCGCCGGTGACCGGGAACTTTACCAAGGCGCACAACAGATGCAGGCACGTATGCATGCGCATGAGGCGAGAGCGCAGATCCGAGTCGATCACGGCACGCACGAATTGGCCGGGCGCGGGAGGGGTGCTTCCTTCTTGCGCAACATGCACGATGGTGGCCTTATCGGTGTCGTAGACGGTGGTGGCAATGGGACAGCTGTCCCCGCCCATGATCTCGAGCACGCCCCGGTCGCCCGGCTGTCCGCCGGCCGCCGCGTAGAAGACGGTGCGATCGAGCACGATGCCCCCGCGCGCGTTGACGGCGAGCACGCGCGCCTCACAGTCGCGAAGGTAGGCGTCGCCGCGATAGAGCTGTTGGGTCATGATGCAAGGTCTTGGGCCAGGGCGGAGGCCGGGCGCGGAGACGGAGCAGACGGCAGAGGTCTGAGGTTGGCCTGGGGCTTCGCCCATGGAGTGTGCTCGGTCACGCTGGGCCTCCTTTTCAAGCCGTCTCGGCAGTTACAAACATTCGCGGTAACGGCGGCGGCTCGGCGAGGAGCCATTCCGGCAAAGGCAAGTTCTTCGATTTGAGAAACGCCGGGTTGAATAGTTTGGACTGGTAGCGCGTGCCGTAGTCGCAAAGCAGCGTGACGATGACGTGACCAGGTCCCATCTCCTTGGCGAGACGAACGGCGCCGGCCACGTTGACGCCGGTGGAGCCGCCCACGCACAGCCCTTCCTCAACCAGCAGCTGAAAGCATACGGCTACGGATTCCGCATCGGGAATGAAATAGGCGCGGTCGACCAAGGCGCCTTCGATATTCTTGGTCACGCGCCCCTGGCCGATACCCTCGGTGATGGAGCTGCCTTCCGCCTTGAGAACGCCGGCCGTGTAGTAGCTGTAGAGCGCGGCGCCTGGCACGTCCGCCAGTGCGATCTGGATTGACTTGCGTTTGGCCTTGAGGCCGTCGGAGACGCCGCCTAGCGTTCCTCCCGAGCCAACGGCCGACACAAATCCGTCCACCTTGCCATCGGTATCTGTCCAGATCTCTTCGCTCGTGGTCTCGATGTGCGCCTGACGGTTGGCGGTGTTGTCCCATTGATTGGCCCAGATGGCACCCTTGCGCTCGGTCTTGGCGAGCGCCTCGGCCAGTCGCCGCGAATAGTGCACGTAATTGTTGGGGTTCTTATAGGGCAGCGCCGGCACTTCCACGAGGTGGGCGCCAAGCAGCCGCAAGGCGTCCTTCTTTTCCTGGCTCTGGGTCTCAGGAATGACAATCACGGAACGATAACCCAACGCGTTGCCAACGACGGTGAGGCCGATGCCCGTATTGCCGGCGGTGCCCTCCACCACGGTGCCGCCAGGTTTAAGCGTGCCGCGCTTCACCGCATCCTGGATGATGAAGAGCGCGGCCCGATCCTTCACGGACTGGCCTGGGTTCATGAACTCCGCCTTGCCAAGGATGGTGCAGCCAGTCTCCTCGGAGGCGCGTTTGAGCTTGATGAGGGGTGTGCGGCCGACCGCGGCGGCCACGCCGTTGGCAAAAGGCAAAGCCAATCTCCTTCGCGCCTTGCAAACCCGATTGCGCAAGCGCCAACGTAAAGAGCGGGGTGAAGCCCCGCAAGGGAATGCTCGAGAGGGCACGCGGCTGCACGGCGCCTTAGGCGGCAAAGCTGATCCTGCCGGCCATGGCAGGTCACGCTGGCCTTGGCCGTGTTCCATCTGGGATCTCGCCAATTGCCTTCGCCCACCGCTAAGACGGCTCCATTAAGGAGGGTTCCATTGCGTACAATGGGCCAGCCGACATCGCGGCACGCCTGGCCGGTGGTCGCGATCACGTGGTGGCCGACGCGTTCCCTCAGCGCTCCAGCCGGTTCAGCCCTCCCGTCCTAGCCCGAAGGCGGGCGCCGCAGTAAGAGCTTCTCGGTCTGACTGACACCGGTTCGCTTGAATTTGCGCCCCATCCTGCTACAAGCCGGTCCGAAGCCCGGCCATCGCCGCGCGGTGGCAATGTCGATGTGTGGACTTGGCCGCCGCCGCAGCAAGGCCGCGGACCTAGGCGTTGCAAGGCCCGCGGGCGTGGCGGAACTGGCAGACGCGCAGGATTTAGGTTCCTGTGACGCAAGTCGTGGGGGTTCGAGTCCCTCCGCCCGCACCACTGGCGTCGCGCAGGCGGGGCAAGTTGCGCCGCAGGCGCGGTCTGGCCAGTCCGCGCACAGGCGGCGATTGAGGCAGATATTATGCAGATCAGCGAGTCCTCCATCAGTGGTCTCAGGCGCGAGCTCAAGGTAGTCATCGGCCAGGGCGAGCTTGGCGAACGCTTCGCCACCCGTCTCGACGAGTTCAAGGATCAGGTGCAGATCCGGGGCTTCCGCAAGGGCAAGGTGCCGGTTGCACATTTAAAGAAGCTCTACGGCCGATCCGTGATGGCCGAAGTGATGCAGCAGGCGGTCGAGGAGACGAGCCGCAAGGCAATCGAGGAGCGCAAGGAGCGCGCTGCGCATCAGCCCAACATCAATCTCACCGAGGACAAGGAAGAGCTGGAGCGCGTGCTAGCCGGGCAGAGCGATCTCGCCTTTACGCTGTCCTACGAAGCGCTCCCCGATATCGTCGTTACCGACTTGGCTGCACTCAAGCTTGAGCGTCCTCTGGCCGAGGTCACAGAGGAGGCGATTGACAAGGGCGTGGCGAACCTTGCCGAGCGGGCGACCCGTTACGAGGCGGAACCTGAGCGGGCGGCCGGGATGGGAGACCGGCTTACCATCGATTTCCTTGGCCGCATCGGCGGGGAGGAATTCGCGGGCGGCAAGGGTGAGGACGTGCAGATGATCGTGGGCGAGTCGCGGTTCATTCCGGGGTTCGTCGAGGGCCTGATGGATGCCAAGGCCGGCGAGGAGCGCATCATCAACGCCACCTTCCCTGAGGACTATCCGCAAGCCCAGCTGGCCGGCAAGGACGCGGTTTTCACGGTCAAAGTCAAGGAAGTCGCCAAGGCGATCAAGCCCCAGCTCGACGACGAGTTCGCCAAGACGCTTGGTGCAGAATCGCTTGCCAAATTGCGGGAGCTCGTCGGCGCGCGCATTGCCGCCGAATACATGATGCACACGCGCATGAAGCTAAAACGCCAGATCCTCGATGCGCTCGACACAGCGCACGACTTCGCGCTCCCTGAGACGCTCGTGAACACCGAGTTCGATGCCATCTGGATGCAGTTGCAGCAGGGGCTTGAGCGGGCGAACAGGACCATAGCCGATGAGGGCAAAGAAGAGGCGACGCTGAGAGCACAGTACCGCAAGATTGCCGAGCGAAGGGTCCGCCTTGGCCTCTTGATTGGGGAGATCGGCGATAAGGCCAAGGTCGAGGTGGCCCAGGACGAGCTGCGCCGCGCGCTTATCGAGCAGGCGCGGCGCTATCCGGGTCAGGAGAAGCTTGTCTACGAGTATTACGAGAAAAATCCTACGGCACTGCTCGAGCTGCGTGCGCCAATCTTCGAGGACAAGGTGATCGAGCACATCCTGTCACACGCCAAGCCCATCGACAGGCAGGTGACCGTCGAGGAGCTGCTCAAGCCTGACGATGATGAGGCGTTCCTCCCTGTTGGCCACGCAGCGGACCATGACCCTAGCCACGACCATGCGCATGATCATAACCACCACGGCCACGACCACCACGACCACCACGGCCACGACCACCACGGCCACGACCACCACACCCATGACCACCAAGGCCAGCCCCCTGCGAGCGGCCAAGAGAGCGGCCAGGAGCACGATCAAGGCCCCGATCACGCCCCACGAGCCGGGCAAGAGCCGGGCAAGTCGTGATCATTCTTGAAGTCAGGGCCATGCCACCCCACTCTCAGACACACCGCGCGGCGGAATGGAATAGATAGGCGCTATCATGTCCGAATCGGTTTTGGCACCCACGAACACCTTCTGGCCCATGGTCGTTGAGCAAACGAACCGAGGGGAACGCGGCTACGATCTGCCTTCGCGGCTGCTCAAAGAACGCATCATTTTCGTGACCGGGCCGATTGACGACAACGTGGCGTCGTCGATCTGCATGCAGCTCCTCTATTGCGAGTCGGAGAATCCGAAGAAAGAGATCTCCATGTACATTAACTCGCCGGGAGGGATCGTTACCTCGGGCATGGCAATCTACGACACCATGCAGTTCATCCGCTCGCCGATCGCGACTTTGTGCATTGGCCAGGCGGCTTCAATGGGCTCCCTGTTGCTCGCCGCGGGCGCCGCCGGCATGCGCTACGCCCTGCCCAATGCGCGCATCATGGTGCACCAGCCTTCGGGTGGGTTCTCCGGGCAGGCAAGCGATATCGAACGCCATGCCGAGGATATCATCAAGATGAAGCGACGCCTCAACGAGGTTTATGTTAAGCATACGAAGAAAAGTTATGAAGTAATCGACAAGACGCTTGATCGTGATTACTTCATGACTGCTGAGCAGGCCAGGGAGTTTGGCATCATCGATCGCGTCATCAAGAGCCGCGACGAAGCCGAGGCCACGTTGACACCGGTCAAGCCGGTACAGGGGTGACCCGGGCAGGCGGTCATCCTACGCTGGCAGAGGCACCGGCGATCTGGAGCCGTAACGGGCGGCCGCGGTGAAGCGCGTCGCGTTGCGGGCCCCAAAAAAGTCGCGGTGACGCGGTGGTAACAATGGTCGCGGTTGCGCCCGCACAAAGAGGTGTTAATCCAATCTTGATCTAGGCGCCTTTAGCATGCTCAGATTGGGATTAGGATTCCAAGCAAGCCCCTGCCAGCAAGCGCACCAGGGCTGAGAGATCGGCCCTGCAAGGGAGAGTGACTGACCGCCCGCAATGGCCCGACGGCGGGCTCGAGAGAACCGGATGGCCCAGGAAAAGAACACCCTCTACTGCTCCTTCTGCGGCAAGAGCCAGCACGAGGTTCGCAAGCTGATTGCGGGCCCGACCGTGTTCATCTGTGATGAATGCGTAGAGCTGTGCATGGACATCATCCGCGAGGAGAACAAGAACACGCTCGTCAAATCTCGGGACGGCGTGCCGAGCCCGGCGGAAATCTGCTCCGTGCTCGACTCCTACGTGATCGGTCAAGATCACGCCAAGCGTGTGCTGTCGGTGGCAGTGCACAACCACTATAAGCGCCTCAATCACGCGGCCAAGAACAACGATGTCGAGCTTGCCAAGTCCAACATCCTGCTCGTAGGGCCGACAGGCTGTGGCAAGACCTTGCTCGCTCAGACGCTGGCGCGGATTCTCGACGTGCCCTTCACGATGGCGGATGCTACGACCCTCACGGAGGCAGGCTATGTCGGCGAGGATGTCGAGAACATCATCCTGAAGCTGCTGCAGAATGCCGACTACAACGTCGAGCGGGCGCAGCGCGGCATCGTCTACATCGACGAGATCGACAAGATCAGCCGCAAGTCTGATAACCCCTCCATCACGCGTGACGTGTCGGGCGAGGGCGTGCAGCAGGCGTTGTTGAAGATCATGGAGGGGACCATCGCTTCGGTGCCGCCGCAGGGCGGCCGCAAGCACCCCCAACAGGAATTCCTGCAAGTGGATACGTCCAACATCCTCTTCATCTGTGGAGGCGCATTTGCGGGACTTGAGAAGATCATCTCCCGTCGCGATCGTGGCTCCTCGATCGGATTTGCCGCCAAGATTACCGGACCGGATGAGCGTCGCACCGGTGACATTCTAAAGGGGGTCGAGCCTGAGGACCTCTTGAAGTTTGGGCTGATCCCAGAGTTCATTGGCCGGCTGCCGGTCATCGCCACGCTTGAGGATCTCGATGAAGCAGCGTTGATGCAGATCCTCACGATCCCAAAGAACGCTCTGGTTAAGCAATACCAGCGTCTGTTCGAGATGGAGGACGTGCGCCTCACCATCACCCAGGAGGCACTGAAGGCAATCGCCCGCAAGGCCATCGATCGCAAGACCGGTGCGCGAGGTCTGCGTTCCATCATGGAGGCGATCCTGCTCGACACCATGTTCGAGCTGCCAGGTCTCAAGGGGGTAGAGGAGGTCGTCATCGGTCCGGAGATTGTGGAAGGTGGAGCGCGACCGTTGCGCATCTACTCCGATCGGGCCGGCGAGAAGGGCTCGAGCGCCTAGCCCAAGCGACAGGTGTCCAGCCTTAGGGAACGTTCACTTGAACCGGGGCGTGCGGGCGCCCATCTTGAGGCTCTCTCAAGCAGGATGGATCCCGCGCCGGTGAGCCTCGCCAACGTGAGGTTTGCTGTGGGGTGTTGCACAGACGCGACGCTTGTACGCGTAAATGCGCAACACCACTTAGATGGTCTGGGGAACCGTTCTCCAGGGAGGAAGCGACTGCGGAGCAGGATTTAGCGGCACTAACCCTAAGTCGCCGCGACTTGTGGGGGTACCATCGGGCGCCCGCCCCCCATGGGAATTTTCGAGGGGTTACTCCCCCGGGAGTGGAATACCGCGAGCAGCCAAAGCGTGGTACGAAGGTTGCGAAGATAGAGCCCTGAACACCGGCGAAAGAGAAAGACCATGAGCGAGATCAGACAAGCCAGGGACAAAGGCGGCAAAGATATCTATCCGGTCCTGCCGTTGCGCGACATCGTTGTCTTCCCCTACATGATCGTGCCGCTGTTCGTCGGGCGTGAGAAGTCGATCAATGCGCTCGAGGAGGTGATGCGTTCCGACAAGCAAATCCTGCTTGCGGCGCAGAAGAACGCCGGTGACGACGATCCCGCTCCGGACGCCATCTACCAAGTGGGTACGCTTGCCTCGGTCCTGCAGCTTCTGAAGCTGCCCGACGGCACCGTCAAGGTGCTGGTCGAAGGTACCGCGCGCGCCAAGGTCGCGCGCTACACCGATAATCCCGACTACTTCGAGGCCGAGGTGGAGCGAGTTGCCGAGACGCTTGGCGCCAGCGACGAGATCGAGGCGCTGGCGCGCTCAGCCGTGTCGCAGTTTGAGAGCTACGTGAAGCTGAACAAGAAGATCTCGCCGGAGGTGTTGGGCACAATCAGCCAGATCGAAGACTATTCCAAGCTCGCCGACACCATCGCCTCGCATCTGGCCATCAAGATTGCGGACAAGCAAGACATCCTCGAGATCATTGCCGTCTCGAGCCGGCTGGAGCGCGTCTACACGCTGATGGAGAGCGAGATCTCGGTGTTGCAGGTCGAAAAGAAAATCCGCTCGCGCGTCAAGCGCCAAATGGAGAAGACACAGCGCGAGTACTACCTCAACGAGCAAATGAAGGCGATTCAGAAGGAGCTGGGTGACGGCGACGAGCGCGACGACATCGCCGAGTTCGAGGAGAAAATCGAGAACACCAAGCTCTCCAAGGAGGCTCGCGACAAAGCCTTGGCCGAGCTCAAGAAATTGAAGCAGATGAGCCCCATGTCGGCGGAAGCCACGGTGGTGCGCAACTACCTCGATTGGCTGCTGTCGATCCCGTGGGGCGTCAAGGGCAAGGTGAAGAAGGACCTGGCCGAGGCCCAAGAGATCCTCGACAAGGAGCACTACGGACTGGACAAGGTCAAGGAGCGCATTATCGAGTATCTCGCAGTCCAGTCGCGCACCAACAAACTCAAGGGCCCCATCCTATGCCTCGTCGGTCCACCCGGCGTGGGTAAGACTTCGCTCGGAATGTCGATGGCCAATGCGACCGGCCGTGAGTTCGTGCGCATGTCGCTTGGCGGCGTGCGCGACGAAGCAGAGATCCGCGGGCATCGGCGCACCTACATCGGGTCCATGCCCGGTAAAGTCATCCAGTCCATGAAGAAAGCCAAGCGGACCAACCCACTCTTTTTGTTGGACGAAATTGACAAGATGGGGTCTGATTTCCGTGGCGATCCGGCGGCAGCGCTGTTGGAGGTGCTCGATCCCGAGCAGAACCACACGTTCAATGACCACTACCTCGAGGTCGACTACGATCTCTCCGGTGTCATGTTCGTAACCACCGCCAACACCATGAACATTCCCCCGGCGCTGCTCGACCGTATGGAGATCATCCGGCTGGCGGGTTACACGGAGGATGAGAAGATTGAGATCGCCAAGCGCCATCTGATCCCCAACCAGCGGCAGGCCCATGGGCTCGAGTCGACGGAATGGGAGCTTGATGATAGCGCACTGAAAGAGATCATCCGCCGTTACACCCGCGAAGCGGGGGTGCGCAGCCTCGAGCGCGAGATCGCCAAGCTCGCGCGGAAGGCGGTGAAGGATATCCTGCTCGGCACCGTCAAGACGGTGACCGTTACAACCGAGAACCTCGAGCACTACCTGGGCGTGCCAAAGTACCGCTATGGCGAGGCTGAGCTGGAGGACCAGGTCGGCGTCGTTACGGGGCTCGCGTGGACCGAGGTCGGGGGTGAGATCCTGACGGTCGAAGGGGTCATGATGCCGGGCAAGGGCAAGATGTCGGTCACCGGCAACCTGCGCGATGTCATGAAGGAATCCATCCAAGCCGCCAATGCCTATGTGCGATCGCGCGCACATGCGCTGGGCATTCCCTCAACGCTCTTTGAGAGGAAGGACATCCACGTGCACGTACCCGAAGGTGCCACGCCCAAGGATGGCCCCTCGGCTGGCGTCGCCATGGTGACGGCCATCATCTCCATCATGACGGGGATCCCTATCAAGAAGGACGTGGCCATGACCGGCGAAATCACGCTGCGCGGACGCGTGCTGCCGATCGGTGGCCTTAAGGAGAAGATGCTGGCGGCGCTCCGGGCTGGCATCAAGACCATCGTCATTCCTGAAGAGAACATGAAAGACCTGGCCGAGATCGGCGACGAGGTGAAATCGAATCTGCAGATCGTGCCAGCCTCGCGCATGGATGACGTTCTCAAGGTGGCGCTGCAACGGCTTCCCAAGCCAATCCCGGTTGAGGAGGAAGCGGCCGCGGTGGCAGCCGCCGAGGTCAAAGAGGAATCGCGCATCACGGCGCATTGACCGGTCAGTTGTGAGACGGTTTCGAAGGGGCCCGCACGCGCCTCCCGGCGCGTCGCGAGGCCCCTTCGGGCTGTTTTGACCGGTTTGTCCTGGACCCAGGGGCTCCCTCACGCCTCGCCGGGGGGCAACTGATCCTCGTTCAGTGACGTTCGGGGCAGGATTTGATAAGCCGAAGAGCGGGCGGATTCAGCGCAGTTTCCGCTTGACGGCGCTGCTCTTTGGGCGTTGTTTCGCGCTCGCCGCTGCAGTGCAGCGGATCATAATAGGCCGCGGGAGGATCCTACATCCCGGCGTGCCCCGTTGTTCCCAAACCCACGAGGACTGCAAACGATGAGCAAGAAGGATTTGATC
Organism: Hyphomicrobiaceae bacterium; assembly: GCA_024281145.1. Taxonomy (GTDB): domain Bacteria; phylum Pseudomonadota; class Alphaproteobacteria; order Rhizobiales; family Hyphomicrobiaceae; genus AWTP1-13. Next base: position 9,569 of record JAMXLN010000113.1, read on the forward strand.
GACGCCGTGGCGGAGGCGACCGAGCTATCCAAGGACAAGGCTGGTGTCGCGGTTGAGGCGGTGATCAAGCACATCGAGAAGACCATGAGGGACGGCCAGGAAGTGCGCATCCCGGGTTTTGGCACGTTCAAGGTCGCTAACCGCAAAGCGCGCAAGGCGCGCAATCCGCAGACGGGTCTTGAGATGATGCTCAAAGCGTCGCGGGTGCCCAAATTCACGGCATCGAAGAATTTGAAGGATTCGCTGAACTGAGGTTGTGTTTTGGCGCTTATCCCGGGCGCGGCGCTGAACGTGCGGGCGCCCTTTGTTTTGGGACAAGGGCCAGTGGGCTCGGGGGCGATGGGCTGTCGGCGGGCCATTGACGGGCCCACGGGCTCACCGCTACTGCCTCCAGATGAGGGCGGTTAGCTCAGCGGTAGAGCGCTTCGTTTACACCGAAGATGTCGGGGGTTCGATCCCCTCACCGCCCACCATCTTTTCAATGACTTAGCCGGCATTCGTCGAAGTGCATCCAACCTGATCAACCGCTAATTTGCGCGTGGCTGTTGTGCGTTTCGTTCTCAGCAACCGGCTGAATTCCGAGTGTGCGGTTGCGACGCACCCCGCATATCGATCCCGTCTGCGGCGGTCGCACCGGCGTGGTGAAATTGGCCTGCGCGGCGTTCGCTTGACGCGCCCTCCTCGGTCACGTAAACGAGCGCCTCGTGATGGCATGCCGAAGCTGGCCGACGTTGGGCCGGAGCGTGTGTGTCGACTGCGGGCGTAGCTCAGCTGGTTAGAGCGCCGGCCTGTCACGCCGGAGGCCGCGGGTTCAAGTCCCGTCGCTCGCGCCATGTTTTCAATGACTTAGCGCCTCCCTGACGCTCGGGCGTACACTTTTGGTCCGGAGACCGGACACTTTTGTCCAGTTTTTGTTCCCGTAGCTTGGCCCTTCCAACCTTCCTCGCGGCATCAGTATCGCGGACCGAGGCCAGCTGAACCGGGGCGTAGATCTTATGCAACTTGTTCGAAGTTGAGAGGCTGTTGGCCATCTTCGAAGACAGTTTTTCCGGTGGGACGTCCCCAGCAAGCGCCTCGGTTGCTCCTGAGCGCCGGAAGTCAGCAAGCTGTCCCAGGCCACGGCCAGGCATGCCGTAAGACCGTGGTAGCCAGTGCGCCAAGCCTGCTTGATCAGCCGGACGGCTTCGCCCTCGGACCAAACATCCTGTCGGGGTTTCGGGGCCGAGTTAGCAAATACCAGCGAGGGGTCGCGCTCGGCGTCGCAAAAGCCAAAAACGGCCAGCTTTCGCCACAACGCCCGCCATACCTTGAAGGTGCGGTGCGCCTCGCTTTCGGAGATCTGAGTTGCGATGTCAGCGCGGAGGTCGAGGAGCATTTCTGGTGTGACTGCCTTGGGGTCACAATCAGCCAACAGTGGCTCAATGCACTTCCAAGCTCTGGGCCAATCATCTCGGCTTCGGTGTTCTGATCCCCAAACAATCCCCTTTTTCTCGCGCGCGCTTTCGCGCAGCGCATGGCCCGATGGTAGCCGTCGCCGATGCTGCCGGCGGGATAGCCTATACGCGGTCGGAGTGGTGGCAAGCCACGGCGATGCCGATCCCAGTCGTTGTTGAGCTCCATGGCGCGCGCCACGTCGGCAGGTGATGGGACGTTGTTGCCGTCCACAATCTGCCGTGGGCCAAGTCTCACGCGGCGCAAGCCGGCGGCGCGCATAGTTGCGGTTGGCCGCCAAATTGAAACAGCAGGTGGCGAATTTTATCGCGGCCCAAGAGATGCTCTGCGTGCCGAAAACCTCTTGAGCGTTGCGCGGCTTAGGCTCAGCCGTCAAGTCGGCGCCGGTGTCGAGGCCGGAACGGGCATCCATCCACCGTTCAATCGCAACGGAGTCATAGTTAGCCGTGTCAGGATCAGGGCGAGGGGAGCCCCGCGCAAACAGGCGGTCCTTGACCGGATTGAATTGGACAAGAGTTAGATGCAACCGCCGGGCGGCCTTCTCCGGGGGTATATCCCTGGGAGCGATGGCGTGGCGGATGCGCTTAGAAGGGTTCATGTGCGTCTCACCGAGCGCGGAACCGTTCCCTAAAGTCGGCAAACAGATGCAAAATCGGATTGGAGTCATTAACCAAGGGCATGTCCGACCCCGGACCCGATAGCATCACAATCTCCCATCGCGCCAATCGGACCTTCGTCGTGGCACTATGACGCCGCAGCCCGCCACGCGCTCCAATCGACAAGTCTGCGACGCCCACGATTTTGCACTACGCGTCGTGGGCGTCCCATATCGCATGTGGTCCGGTTGCCATTCGATAGCGGCCATGCCGAGCACTTCCGGGACCTGATGTACCAACAGCTGACCGTCGAATCCTACAGGCGATGCCCTGGCTTCTGGCCGCGCACCTGTCATTTGCCCCGGTTCGCGCGCCACGGCGCTGTTGCGAAGCGCTCCAACAGAAAATCGAGAAATGCCTTGACCCGAGGCGTCCGCTGACGGCGGCGTTGAAAGATCGCCCAGAGCGGAAAGCTCCCTGGTTGCTGCAGGTTCTCCATGAGCGGGACGAGCCGTCCGTCCCGGATCGCCTGGGTGACGATGATGTCGCCGAAGCGAATGATTCCCGCGCCGCTGACGGCAAGCCGCAGAAGCATGTGCGCGCTGTCAGCAACGACCGGCCCGTTAACCTCCACGTCCACGGTCTCTCCGGTGACATCGAACGACCACACCCGCGAATTCGGAATATTGCTAAGCGTCAGGCACACGTGCCGCGCGAGGTCATGAGGCTGAACTGGCGTTCCGTGCTTCGCGAGATAGGCAGGGCTTGCGCACACGACCTGCGTCAGGCCGGCGATCTTGAGCGCCGCGTATCCAGGATCGCCGAGCGGGCCGACGCGCAGGGCGACGTCGATATTGTCGTCGACCAGATCGACGACCCGGTTGGTGACCAAGAAGTTGAACGTGATGCGCGGGTACCGCGCCAGGAATTCCGGCAACACGGCGGACAGATGATCAACCGCGAACGACGGGAACGCGTGAACCCGCAGGTGACCTTGCGCCGCGCGGCGAGTCGAGGAGATCTCGTTTTCCGCCGCCTCGATGGCATCAAGAATCCTGAGCGACCGATCGAGGAAGACCTCGCCCTCCGCGGTCAGTGCGAGCCGCCGCGTCGTGCGATCGAGAAGGCGCACACCCAGCCGGGACTCGAGCCGTGTCATCAGCTTCGAAACGGCGGACGGCGACAGGCCCAGATCGTCGGCCGCCGCGGCGAAGCTTCCGCGGTCGACGACCCGCGCGAACACGCCCATCTCGTTTGCCGAATTTGTCATTCGAGAATTCATTTCACGAGTTAAGGCGCAGCATTGCCGATTATCCGCCCGCCGTAAACCGGCATGATACTCCCACGAAGACGGAGAGTGATGCGATGAACCGGCAAACCGCGATTGCAACGTTGGCCGCATCGGCATTGGCCATTGGAATATTCGGCTCGGCGGTCGCGCAGACCGCCGACAGTCTCGTCGGAACATGGGAATGGGTCTCGGTCGAGAACACCACGTCAGACGGCATGACTACGCATCCGTTCGGCCCGAAGCCCGGAGGTTATCTGACGTTCGACCGGGACGGCCGGTTCTTCTGGCTGATCGCCCGCCCTGGCCGCGCAAAGTTTGCGAGCGGCCGGCGCAATCAAGGCAGCGCAGACGAGAACAAGGCCGCCGTTCAAGGCAGCCTTGCCTATGTGGGCACCTATGCGGTCAGCCGCGACATCCTCATTCTGAAGATTGAAGCCAGCACCTATCCGAATGAGGAAGGGGCCGAGCAGAAGCGAACCTTCACCCTGAGCGGTGACGAGCTGTCGTGGAGGAATCCTTTGGTCTCGACGGGAGCCTCTGGTGTCGCCAAGCTGAGACGCGTTCGTTGACTTGGTATTCGGGAAGCGAGCCATGAGCACGACGCGCCGAAAATCATCGGATACTTTCAGCGCGCTGTCGCCCGTTTCGGTGAGCAAAAAGTGTCCGTTGGCATTGAAAAGGCTATGTTCTGGCCGGCCTGTCACGCCGAAGGCCGCGGGTTCAAGTCCCGTCGCTCGCGCCATGTTTTCAATGACTTAGCGAATCCCCAAGCTTGAGGGGGGACATTTTTGGCCGGCGCTGGGGACACTTTTGCCCCCTTATTGTTCCCTGAGCTTGGTCCGCCCGACCAGTCCCCCGGCCCAGCTTCACGGGTGTGAAGGCAGCCTCCCGCATGGTCTTGCTGGGCCGCCAACGCCAATGGCCCTTCCTGAATAAGAGGTCCTTTCCCACCGTGGCGTGGACCGGAACTTCCGAATTTCACCAACTTGGAAGTCCAACTTTCCTTGGCCCGTCGAAAGGTATGAAAGTATGAGGAGGCTGGTGGGTCCCTGCCCGGCTTTTGAGTGTGAGACTTTGATGCGCAGGGCAAGATCATTGGAAATTGCATCTACTCATTGCGCCTGCGGCAGGTCGGCAGGGGTGGCCCGGTTGTTGTGGCGTCCTTGCTGGAGAATCGAGAGGGCTGGATTGCAGAGTGCGACGGCGCACGCGTCGCATTCTCGATGCGGGATTGCGTTTCTTATGGCAGTCAGCCTCATGCTGCAGGGACCCGTTGCGCAAGCGGAAGGGCGGAGTTGCGAGGCTGAGGGACACTATTATCGAGAGGGAACCCGAGTTGAGTCGTTCCGTGTCACGGGCGTGCGAACCCGCACCGTGATTCCAGTCTATGTGGCGTGTCGGGGCGGTCTGTGGGTTTGGCCTAGCAACGGCGCACCCGTGGCTCTGCAGCAGAGGCCAAAGGACGTGCCATAATTAGTGGTGTGAAGGCCGCAGACTGTCGAAATGAGATTCTGTCCAACGATGTTGTTGCGATCTATGACCCGGTTGGCGGCACGTACGACGTCACCGTGGTCCACTAGGTCCGTGCGACACGGAGCGAGCGGACCCACCGGATAGGGAGCACGCAGCGCAACGCGGGCGCAGCATGGGAGCGACACTGTCGCGCCAATGCTGAGGACCACGGCGCAGACTTTGAAATTATTCTCGTGCCTGGTCCAGATTTGGCGCACGCCCATGTAGCAACCCCGGTTCCGAAGTCTGTCTATTACAAGGGTAGACCCACCGTGGTTGCGGTGGCTGGATACACTCACGAGAACGGGGAAAGAAACCTCATATGAGCCTGTGCCGTCACTCAACGATCTCGTCAGCAGCTGCGAGCAAGGTATTTGAAATCGTAAGGCCGAGAGCTTGTGCGGTTTTGAGATTTATTATGAGTTCGAATTTGGTCGGTTGCTCGACCGGTAGCTCCTCGGGCTTCACGCCTTTGGCGATCCGGTCGAGATAGTAGGCGGTGCGAAAGTAGCTGTGGCGCAAACTCTCCCCATAGCTCATCAAACCGCCCTCCTCGACCGCCTCACGTATGCCGAAAAAGGACGGCAAGCGGTGCGCAGTCAACTGCTCGACGATCCGGCGACGCATGTTGAATAGGACCGGGTCATCGGGCAGCACCAAGACTGCGCCCATGCCGCCGCGTCGTATGCCATCAAACGCCGGGACAACATCATCGGGCCGGCTGATCGTGAATGGAGTAAGCGTGACGTTCATCGGTCGAGCGGTCGTCTCGATATGCTCAAGAAACCCTTTGTGGACCGGATTTCTTGGATTGTGGATTACGGCCATCGAAGCTACCTCCGGCACGGCCTCCCGAAATTGCCCGAACATCTTGGCCATCAGGTCTTCAAATTGGCTAGCGGTTCCCGTGATGTTACCGCCGGGGTGGGAGTAGCTAGAAATCAACCCCTGACCGACGGGATCCGAGACCGCTGCCATGACAAGTGGCGTGCCCTGAGACACTGCCCTCATTGCGCGGGTGGTGGGCGTGCAAGTTGTTAAGATGGCGTCAAGCTTCAGGTCCGCGAGTTCCTTGGCAATCACAGCGACCCTCTCGAAGTGAGCGTCGGCATAGCGCCTCTCGACGACGAGGTTCCTCCCCTCGATATAGCCTTGTTTTCGCAAGCCCTCGATTAATGATCGATAGAGATGGGGCCCCATGGCGCCTTCGCCGTAGGCAATCAATCCGATGCGCATCGATTGCTTTGGATTCTGTGCCTCGCTGGAGGTAGGCAAGGCGCCTAACCCAACTGTGAGCAAGGCCACCAACACTGTTGTTAGAAAATGGCGTCCCATTCGATCCCTCGTTGGGAAACTCCCAAGTTAGCGGGTTTTTTGCGGGCGAGAGTCACACACCTATCTAAACCATCGTGATATCGGGCCCGCGTCATTGGGATTTGGCAATGTGAGAATCCGTCTACGTACATTGCCGCACACGCGCATGGCCGGTTGTGGCACGACTCAGAAAGTGTGGGCGGCGCAACAAGTTCGCTCCAAGGTATAGCTGACGTGGCTACCCGGCGCTCTTCACGGGGAAAGATGACCCGTCTCGGAACTCGCCATCGCGATGCAACAATCTCCCGAACCAACTCCGCCCGCGCAGACGAGGTCACGTCACCGAGACCATGAGGCGGGAACCGACGACGGTCAAGGTCAGTGCAGGGAACCGACGTGCAGCTCTAAACTAATCGAATGCGGTATTTGCTATGATCCGTATTCCTACGGAATTGACAATGCGCTTCAATCTGCACACACACAGCAAGACCTTGGGGTTGCTTTTAGTAGTGATAGCCGTGAGGCGTGTGACATGCACTACTGGCCTCGTATAACCTGCTCTGGCAGGACTTCTTCTCGTCGGATCGTTCAGGCAGTAACTGAATCGACATTGACGATTTCACCTACGCGACAACGCTGATCGGGAATCTGAGGTCAACTGTCTTGGCGATAAGCTCTATGGGATAACCAGACCCATTGTGGTGTGTTCTGATCAGTCCAGGGGGCAATCGCATGTCGCTCATCAGAGCTGTCTTCGCCCTTGTCTTAGCGAACTTCTTTGCCGCGGTCGCATCGGCGTATACCTTTGCCCGCATCGGCAGTTCCGATGTCGCCTACACAACCCGCGTTCATTCGATTAACAGCTCACGCATCGGCGCCTGCACCTCCTCGAACAGCTTCGTGTTGGCGATGGCGATGACGGCCTGATCGGCGAAGGTCTTGAGCAGTTGCCGCTCCGGAAACCTTCCCATCTCGTCGCGAGTTTTTAGGGAATACCTGATATGGCTTTGACCATCCTTCATATAATGATGCGGTTCGGGGTATTCGCGATCACCCTCGTCTCGGCAGCCGGCTATGCGCAAGAAATCAAGGTTACACTCCTGGGTACCGGCGCCCCCCCGGCTGTCATGAATCGATTCGGACCGAGCATCTTCGTGGAGGCAGGAGGGCAAAAACTTCTTTTCGACGCAGGTCGCGGCGCTTTGCAGCGCCTCAACCAATTGAATGTGAGGTGGCAGGATGTACAGGGCGTGTTTCTGACACACCTGCATTCAGATCATGTAGTCGGATTTCCCGATCTGTGGTTGACCGGGTGGCTTACACCAGGACGGAATATTCCACTCCAAGTGTGGGGTCCCAGAGGGACTGCAAGAATGATGTCTCACCTCGAACAAGCATACGAGTACGATATCCGGATACGGCTGTACGATGATCGAGCGTCGCCAGACGGCATCGTTATTCTCGCTCAGGATATCATTGAGGGTGTAGTCTTCGAAAAAGGCGGTGTGAAGATCACGGCCTTCGAGGTCGATCACACGCCGATAAAGCCAGCGTTCGGCTACCGGATAGACCATGCAGGGCGCTCAGTAGTACTGTCCGGAGATACTCGTGTCTCTGATAATCTCATTCGATACGCCCAAGGTGTGGATGTGTTGATCCACGAAGTAGCCTCCCCAGAAACCTTTCGGCGAGCGGGCACTCCTTCAGAACGCTCAAAGAGCGTTATAGCCCACCACGTGACGCCTGAGCAGGCGGGGGAGGTTTTTTCTAGGACGAAGCCAAAGCTAGCGGTGTATTCGCACGTCGTCCTTCCGACGGCCACCGAGCAGGATTTGATTCCACCGACGCGAAAGACTTACGGGGGCCCGTTGGAGCTGGGCGAGGATTTGATGGCAATAGAGGTGGGAGAGAAAATCGAGGTTCGCCGGACTCGCTCTTTGCCTTGAGCGACAGTGGCGAGATGCTAGGGCTGCCGCGCAGTCTAGTTTTCAACCCTATGCACAGGGCTACAAAACTCGGCGGCGCAGCAATCCTGTGCTGGTGTAGGGAGCGCATGCTGAATCTGATGCTGAGCTAAGAGTACAAACCATCCGCGTGAATGCACTCATATTGGGTGATGGGAAAGAGCGAGAAAATTATGCAAGGCTCGATCGGGAAGCAATTCAGCCGCCGAACCATTCTTGGGGGCGCCGCCGCTATGGCTGCCACGCCGGCACTAGCGCAAGAGTGCCGGGTGGGCCCGGCGCCGCACGAGAAGGGCTCACGCGTGTGGATGGATATGGATCAAGTTGAGCTCGATGCCGCCTACGACCAGGATATTTATGCTCCGCTCGCGAACCAAGTAAGAAAGCGCTACGCGAGCATGAGCGAAGCCACCCGCGGCCATTTAGGCCAGCCTCGACGTGAGTCCTATGGTCCGACTGAGGTTGAGAAGCTCGACATCTATCCCACCAAGCGGCCCGGAGCGCCGATCTTCGTATACATCCATGGCGGGCAATGGCTCTTTGGCACCGCAAAGGCATCGGCGTACCCGGCTGAGCTTTTTGTCAATGCTGGCGCGCACTACGTCGCCCTAGACTTTGTGGCCATCAAGGAGGCGGAAGGCGATCTCCGTGTGATGGCGGATCAGGTACGCCGCGGCATTGCCTGGGTCTACAAGAACGCCAAGTCATTCGGGGGCAATGCCGATAGGCTGTACATTGGCGGCTTTTCCTCGGGTGCCCATCTCTGCGGTGTTGTCCTCGTGACTGATTGGCAAAAGGACTTCGGTTTGCCCGCAGATATGGTGAAGGGTGGCCTCTGCATGAGCGGCATGTATGACATGAAGCCGGTTCGACTCTCCAAGCGCAGCTCATACATCAAGTTCACCGACGAGATGGAGCAAGTGATGAGTTCTCAGCGCTACCTCGATCGCCTGAGTGCGAAAACCATTGTCACCTATGGCACCAACGAGACACCCGAATTCCAACGCCAAAGTCAGGATTTCGCTGCGGCGGCGAAGTCCGCCGGGAAGCCGGTCGAACTGATCGTCGGTGCGGATTTCAACCACTTCGAGATGGGAGAATGTCTAGGCAATCCCTACGCTCCGAACGGCCGCGCAGCGCTCGCTCTCATGCAACTTTCGTGAATGCTAAAGCGATAACGGAGAGATTTAGTTCGCTTTCAAGTGCCACCGAGGCGATCGAAAAAGATAAGCTCTGGCTGTACTGCATGAGTCAGCAAATGGCAGATTTTGTTGCAAAAGTCGTCCAGCACCCCCTTCGCGTTTTTTGCGCTGTGACGGAAAGAATCCTTGTTCTAATTAGCAGCTTTCGAGGAATCTCGTCCCTGGGTACGCCGCCGCGAGAAATACCATTTTAAATGTATGCTGAGCGTCTGTGAATCGGTGGTTCGGCTGGTACTTTTGCAACAAAATCGGCACAGGGCGGGCATCTTCGGCGCCGCAACGATCGCGGCAGCTATAGGAGGGTATAACTGTCGTATAACGGATCGTCGTTGATCGACCGTAGCTGGCCCTACCTTGCTGGAACGGCTAACACTTGACTCGTCAGAGAACGGTGTCACACTTTCACCGTGTTGAGATGGTCGCCGAACCAGACCAACCTTCGACACCTTTAGACGGAGCTTGTTGCGCTCACGAGTCTGTAGCTGGCACACACACCTACCATCTTGATTTGGTTATTTTTTCGTCAGTTCGCGGAGTGAATCTGTCATCGGGTAGGGAAGGGCCACGAGCGTTCTGGTCCGGTCTGACTCACAGCCGACAACGCGTACTGCGGTGCGTTGCGATGCAGCAACTGCTTCAGCGCTCCGCGAAATCTGGTTGCGTCGGCGTAGATCGGGGGGTCGCGTGAGGCTGCGTGAGTACAACACACTTCTCGGCGGCGCAGCCGTGGAGGCATCGCTGGCTCTGCACAGACGCAGCCAATAATCCCTCGGGTTGGTTGCGTTTTTGCGGCACTCCCATGATGAACAAGGACGGCTTCGAGGCATTTCGGCAAGCGCTCGGAGAGCTGGGCCACGTCGAAGGGCAAACAAGCGTGCTGGAAGCCCGCTGGGCCGAGGGGCGCATAGCGCGGATTCCTGAGCTAGTGGCCGAGCTTATCGGTCTCAAAGTGGATGTCCTCGTGAAGGTGAGCACCACCGCAGCGCTGGCGGTCAAGAATGCTACCCAGACCATCCCCATCGTCGTGATTGTTACTGACCCGGTAGGGTTCGACCTGGGCAATTGGGACAACTTGCCATCGATTGTCGAGACAGCACCGACGATGAGTGCTGCGAGCGCGAGGAGTGCCATCAAGTGTGTTGAGTGATCGAGCGCATGTATGGGTACTGCTGGCGCGCGAGTCTTCACTCACGGGGATTAACAAGAGTCGAGCATTCTTGATGCGCTTGCGCTCGCCTTCCAAGATCCCCGTCTGGAGCGGATTGCGCTCATCATCTGTAGAATGGATTACGTCTACGGAGCTTGGTGCGGGCAGATCCCGTCACGTGAGTGCGTCTTGCTACGAGAGCTGAGTTACCGAAGACCGACCTCGGGGCGGACGCTGATCTTTGTCAATTCCGTACAAATACGGATGGCGCTCTTCAGGGGTCAAACGCGCACGTTGTGGCCCAGTAAGTTAGCAAATGGGTTCTTTGAAATTTGTGTGATATTCGTTGAAGTCTCGTGAACTGGGTGTGCGAGTGGGGCCCTAGGAATTCTTTGAATTTTGGAGGGAAGGCAGTGAGAAGACGCGATTTCATCAAAGTGGTTGGTGGAGCGGCAATCCCATGGCCGCTTGCGGCGCGCGCACAAAGCGGCAGGCGAGTCCCTCGCATTGGCGTGCTTTGGCATGCGGGCAGCGCCGCGGAAGAAGGTCGCTATTTCACAGGATTCATCGACGGATTGCGTGGTCTCGGATACCTGGATGGGACCAATATTATATTGGAACACCGCTTTCCAAACGAAATGCCAGACCGATTTCGGAATATGGCGACGGAACTTGTCTCGTTGAACGTGGATGTCCTAGTCAGCGTAGGGTCTCAAACTGCATTTTACGCAAGGGACGTTACAAAAACGATCCCAATTGTTTTTATTTTCGTGCCAGACCCAGTCGGCTCCAAATTCGTTATGAGTTTAGCGCGACCTGGCGGAAATGCGACAGGTCTAACGCATTTTGCCGCTGATCTAATTGGGAAACGATTGCAGTTTCTAATGGATACGAGCCCAGGGTTGGCTCGTGTTGCATTGCTCGTTAATCCAGATACGGAAGTAGCGGGCTTGTACACCAATGTAACCGACGGCGTGGCGCAAAAACTTGGTTTGTCCAATCATACGTTCTCAGCGCGCTCGCGAGATGAACTAGAGCCAGCATTTGATGCGATGGTCAAAATGGGCATGCAGGCAGTTACTATTAACTCCGAGGGACTGGCCTATCAGCAGAGAGAGTTCATTGCGAAATTGGCAATCGCTCGCCGGTTGCCGTTGTCCGTTTGGTCAAGAGAGACATTGGAAGCCGGCGCGCTGATGTCCTATGGAGCTGACCAACCTGCGATGTGTCGCCGCGCGGCTGTTTTCGTAGACAAGATTCTGAAGGGCGCCAAGCCCGCTGATATCCCGGTCGAAGAACCGGCACAGATAGAATTCCTCCTGAATAAGAAAACAGCAAGGGTACTAGGGCTTACGTTCCCCAATAGTTTGCTGGCGATGGCAACGGAAGTGATTGAGTAGGTTTGTTGACGATCATGGGCACGTGGGGATGATCCGTCATTCGCAGAATTCCAGGTATGCAGGACCGCGGTAATACCGATCTTGACACGGAGATGCGTGGGTTGGTCTCAGCTTGCCTGCTGCGATCGACGAGTTTCCTGGCTGGGGCTCCTGGTTCATCGCGTTCTTCATGCTGTATAGTGATCTCACAGGTGCCGTCCTCATACGCGCCTGCCTTCCAACGCACTGGCCGGCCCCTCGTTCTGGGCAGCGCTGCCAATGCCGTGGGGTGCACATGGGTCGCAGGCCCAAATTGACGGAGCTGCAGCGTCGCGTCGCTCGCGAGCGCGTTGCCAAGGGTGAGAGTGCTTGATCTGTCGCCCGAGAGTGGGGTGTCGCTCACGCCACCGTTGCGCGGCCGTCGCATAGGGGGGTGCTTGACCGGATCGCAGCGGGCTGTCGTGCTTGTCAATGTTGGTGATGCAGGAATAGGTCAGCCTCTGAGTGAGGAAGAGACTAGAAAACACCTCTTGATCAATGGTTGGTGGGGTCTCTTGATGACCCAAAGCGACCGTAGACGTTGGGGGAGTTTACCTCTGGCGGACGAGTCGGGTTATGGTGAGAGCGACCGTGCAAGACGACGGCAGCGGTGTGCCAAGGGCGGCCATCTCACTGAGCAGCTCTAATGCGGAGAGATTAACCGTATTGGAGGAGCGGGCGCAGACAGCGGATGTCCGTTACGGTTTCAATCGCATACACCGTCTCGATCAGACGTTCCAACTTTTCGCGGCCTAGGATCGGCGTGGTGAGATCGCGCGCCTTGTCGATCACTTCGGCGCGCGTCATTGGGTTGCGCGGCGTACCTCGCACGGCTGAGACGCGTTCGGAGAGGCGAGCTCCGTCGGTAAGCTCGATCTCGACTATCGTAACGCGCACTGGCATGAGCTTGGAGAGCTCCTCGTCGCGCACGAGGTTCACTTTCGCCCGCTGGCGCAGGACGGCTGGGTCCCGCATGCGTGGCTTATCGTGTGCGGCGTGGAAGGAAACGGTCTTGTCGAGCAGCATCACGGCGACCATGTGCTGCAGGCAGATGTCGGGGACCTCGCGGTTGTCGACCACGGCGGCTACAGTGGGGGCTAGGTGCACGGTCATGCGCAGCACCTGATCCACCTCAAAGGGTCGCTTGCTGCGAATCATGTCGACCGCGTCGAGCGGTCCCTGAATCGGCGAACCGACGGTCCATCTCTTGATGTCGGTTTGCGTTATCTCATAGCGTTCGCCGAGATTCCCGACGAGCCGCTCGGGCTGCGCCTTCGGCGCGTAGGCTTTGAAAAAGCTGTCTGCGCCCGAGAAGATATCGTCGACGCCGTTCCAGCCCGATCGCACGACCAGCGCCGAAGTCACGCCGTTCCGCGCCGGCATGCCGCCGATGACAAACGCCTTCTCGATGTGGTCGGTGTCGCGCTGCCAAGCGCGAATGCCCGAGGACTGCTGCGCGGTGTAGTCGAGCACCCATCGCATTTGGCGCGAGTCGAGACCGGCGACGCTGGCTGCGGCGGCTGCAGCGCAGAATGTGCCGGCAATGCTATGCGTACTCAAGCTACTCTCGTAGCTGAGCGCAGCGCCAGCGCCAAAAATGGCCTCAACCACGCGCGTGCCAACGTCGTAACCGAGCGTCACCGCGCGGAGAAAGCACGCGCCGTCGACGCCGAGTTCTTCGCCGACCGCGAGAGCTGCGGGCACGACCGCGCAGCCAGGATGCGAACGCGAGGCGTTATGCGAGTCGTCCGTCTCATCAGCATGCGCCATGACGCCGTTGGCGAGCGCCGCGTCGCTCGGTGTGGCCGTGAGCGCTAGGCCCGCGATCGTCGCGGGGCCCCTTCCGCCATGTGCGCGGATGTAGCTCTCAGCCGCCTGACCGGGCGGCAATTCCGATCCGGAGATCATTGATGACAGCGTATCGAGCAAATGGTGTTTGGCGTGCTCCGCAACGTCGGCTGGGAGCGGGCGTGTTCTGGCAGCGCTCATGTAGGTGCTGAGTGTGTTCATCACTGGCCCCGGGCCGGAGGTCTGCGCATGATCCATCGTGACCTCCAATTTGCTGGCTCAACGGTTCACAGTGCAGAGGCGATACCTCGCGGTGGGGCCGAATTTATGACTACTGCAGGCGAAAAGCTCCATTCAGTATGGCTTGCGGTGATATTTCTTGCCCATCGCAGCCCTCGCGCAAAAGCATCGGCACGTACACGCGACTGGCGTGCGAGGAAGGCTGTGAGCGCCAGCCGACCCTCAAGTGAAAGCGTTTTTGTCGGAGCCGCTCAACATTAAATGCTGCGGTGCAAACCCTGCGCGACGTCTACGGTGAAATTGGGTCAACAACGCCGATCGAGGGCGCAGGAACGATATGAGTACCGTGTTACCGCTCGTCCCTCATCTGCATCCCAGCACCGCGTTCGCCGACCATTTGACGGTCAGTGCCATACCCAGAAGGTCGACAGCGTTCAGCACAACGTCAGTAGCGCCCCTGGATAGCTGCCGCGGTTGCTGCGCAGGTTTCGGGTTGACTGCGAGGATGACAAGGATTGCAAGTAATCAGCAACTTCAAATCGTGGAGCGCGCCTCATGGTCCGCAGGCTCATATCGTCAGGATCGACATTTGAAGCAGAGATTGGCTACTCGCGAGCCGTTGCCGACGACGAATGGATATTCGTTTCGGGCACTACGGGCTTCGACTATGCAAGAATGGAGATCAAATCTGGCGTTGCGGCACAATGCGAGCAAGCGCTTCTGAATATCGAAGCGGCGTTGAAGCAGGGGGGAGCATTGTTCGCAGACGTAGTACGAGTTCACTACATCCTTCCGAACCGAGATGACTTCGAAGATTGTTGGCCCATCCTAAGAAAGTATCTTGGCAATGTTCGGCCCGCGGCAACCATGATCCAAGCTGGCCTTTCTGACCCGCGCATGCTCATTGAGATTGAAGTGACTGCGCGGCGCAGGGCCGCATAGTGGTTAGAGGCATTTATCGTGCAGCATGGTCGCCATTCCCGCCACTTCTCCTATGGGGTCTTTTCTTGCCATTTCGCGGTTCGCCCCGACTTTCCGGTACCCTCCCAATGACCGGACGAACCGCAAGCTCGCCCTGCGGCGAGCAGCCGACGGGGGGTATTGGCACACTTTACCAATTCGTTGAGCTGCGGCGATCATGTCTGGTTACAGGGGCACTTGCACCGTCGCGGCCAGGCATCCGGGATGCGTGCTCGTGGCCCAAATCTACCGTGATGCCAGCACGCAACGCCACCGTGCCAGATGAGTCGAGAAACCCGCCAAGTTGGGCCACGGCTGCAGCTGCGTGCCAACGGCGCGGAAGTGTCAATGCCGGGCCTCAGCTCTCGAGGGATGCCGAACGGCAGGGTAATCTCAGGCCGAAACGTAGATGACAGTAAGTTTCTATAGCTATGCTGCGTAATAACCGCCGTCGATGACCTGGCTAGCTCCAGTCATGAAAGAGGCCCTGTCGGACAGCATCCAAACAACTGCTTCGGCAATTTCATCGGGGGTGCCAAGACGGCTCATTGGCACCTTGGTCATGAGCTCATCGAAACGCAGCGCCATCGCGGCTGCAGTCATCGGCGTTTTTATGTAGCCGGGATTGACGCAATTCACGCGGATCTTGTCCTTCGCGTACTCCATAGCGGCGGTCTTGGTTATCCCAACCACGCCGTGCTTTGCCGCAACGTAACTGCTCGCCATTGGCAGGCCAACGAGCCCAGCAACGGAAGCGGTATTTACAATCGATCCACCTCCCTGGTCGAGCATCTGGACAATCTCGTATTTCATACACAGGAACACGCCAGTCAAATTCACCGCCAGCATAGCATCGAACGAGTCTTGGCTCATTTCATGAGTGCGCTGCCCGGCCGCCCCGACATTTCGCGTAGAGACACCAGCATTATTGAAAGCGCAGTCCAACCGTCCGAATGCGGCGACGCTACGGCCCACCATCGCCGCCACATCGGCTTCAATCGAAACATTAGCTCCTATGGCAATCGCCTTTCCGCCAGCTGCATTGATGAGTGCGACAGTTGTTGCGGCGCCATCCTCGGTCAGATCAGAGACGGCTACGCGTGCACCCTCTCGGGCCATAGCCAGGGCTGCGGCTCGTCCGATACCTGAAGCACCTCCCGTGACGAGTGCGCTTTTGCCAGCCAAAATTCCGATCATAGCTTCCCGCCTGTTTGCTGCGCATCACTGCATCAAGGGTTCGGCCCTCTGGCCCAGTGAATAAAGGCTGCGGCCCTCGTGCGCCTCACGCTGGGCCCTCCACTCCTTCATGCCCGGCCCATCCCTCGGCCTTCGACCTTATTTTTCCTTCCCCGCCCTTCGGTAGTTGACGGCCTTGATAGGGTTACCATGTGCTGCCGTTCATTCCAGGGCGCAGAGTGACGCCAAGGGGTCATTGATCGACAACATCAACGTTCAAGCAAGCGGATATTGGACCCGTGTGGCATCCCCTTAACAGAAGCACCCCATACTTGGGTGGGCGTGGTATCGAAGCGCCTCTTGTCAAAATCGTTAGGCACGGCCTCTTACGACCAGCGCACGTTCGACGTGATCGCAGACGCGGTTGCGGCGGCTCGCCTAGCGTCCAACTAAGCTGTTTGAGCGGCGGTTGCCCTCACGGCGGCATTGGACCGTGATAGGAGCGCGTTCGCCCAAGCAACCACAGGAGCACGAGCAGCAAGGGTGCAAGTATGACGAGCTGCATGAGGGTGAAACCAACGAGATCGCGGGCCTTTAGGCCGGTGATCCCGAGAAGCGGCGCCATCCAGAATGGATTGATCAGATTGGGTAGCGCCCCTGCGGCGTTGTAGGCCTGAACGGCCCACCCGAGATGGACCTTCAAGTCATTCGCTGCCTGCAAGACGAACGGCGCTTCAATAATCCAGCGCCCCCCTACCGATGGGACGAAAATGCCGAGAACGCCTGAATAGAGTCCCATCAGCAGCGGAAATAGATCCGCGGAGGCGGC
>JAMXLN010000114.1 GCA_024281145.1 Hyphomicrobiaceae bacterium
CGCAGAAGCGAAAGATCAAGCTCCGTCATCGGATGTCACCAAGGCAAGTTCAGATTGTGCTGAAGGGCGGCTTGATCAATTGGACGAGACAGCGGCTTCCCGAGCAACAGGGATAGGCGCTGCACAACCCGTCGGCAGGCCGGCCGCGCAGCATTTCTTGGACGTCGAGTGGTGCCAGGTTCGCTCCCACGCCTGCTCTCGCAGAGCTCCAATCAGCTGAGCCCTACCCGACTGGGTAAAGGAAGACAGATGGGGCTAGGTGGACGGCGTCAACTGCGCCGACGATCCCGGCTTTGCCTTCATTGAAGTCGCCAGAGCGTTGGCGCGCGCCTCTGCCTTGACCTGGTCGTCTAGCGACAAGGTTCTCAAGTTTCTGTCGCGCTGGCCGGCGGCCAGTGTGTTGCCGGTTGCGGCGGCCACTGCGTTCCATGCATAGGCCTCGATGTGGTCCTGTGAAACGCCAAGTCCACGCTCATAGATGTTGGCGAGCTCCAGCTGTGCATCCGTGTTTCCTGCCATCGCTGCCGTTGCGAACCATTGTCGGGCCTTTGCCAAATCCTGCAGTACGAGCATGCCACGCAAGTAGATTTCGCCGAGCCGCGCTTGCGCCGAAACGAGCCCCTGTTTGGCTGCCTGCAAGTAGAGGCCCACGGCTCTCTTGCCGTCTCTTGGGGTGCCCCAACCATGCTCGTACATGATCGCCAAACGGTACTGCGCCTGAGCGTCACCTTTCTCGGCCAGTGGCTTGAGCAATTTCAACGCCGTTCGATCGAACCCGCCGTTGAGGGCTTTGATGGCAAGGTCGAGCCGCATCTCTTGATCGGCGAGTGCATGCCGCACAAGGTAACTGCCGCCGAAATAACCAACGAGCAGCAAGAGGAGCAGCAAAACGGCGACAATGGGGTTGCGCCAGGGATGTCCCGGTCGCTTCGTTCCGGGATGATCACCCCACGGGCTGACGGTGGGCATGTCGCTGGCTCGAGAACTTATCGCAGTGGCTAGTGATATGTGCCTCCTCTCCAGTCATAGCAACTCGTGGTCGGCTGTGGCGCAGTACCGCGGCACTGAGCCACACATGTCCACCTGAGCCAGGACACAAGCTGCGGCGAAGGTTGTCCTCAGAAGGGATCACACTCGAAGATGCCGACGATCCCGATGTCTCCGCGACCGGCAGCACCGGCGCGCCGGGGCATCCAGCGGTTTTTCGACTTTTTAAGCGCTCCTTGCCTTGCGAGCGAAGAGCTCGCGCCGAGTTCGAATGTTTTTGCCGGCATGCCACAATTGCTATAGATCGCAGAACCTTTGCTGTTCCTTGGTGCTACCCGCGACGAATGGGCGCTAGGCCTCTGGCCAAGAAGACGCAAGGCTCCGCGTTACGCTTCTATCCGACCGGCAACGCGACGTAGCGGTTGCCGGTTGAAGTTTTCAGCCGCAGAAGAGCTGCGTGCTTGCCGCTCTTGCCCGCTTCGTCAAAAGCGCTGCGAACCTGCTGCGGATTCTCAACCGGCTTGCCACCAACTTCCAGGATGACATCGCCTGGCTGCACCCCCTTTTCGGCCGCGGTCCCGCCGGCATCGACGCCCAGGACCACAACCCCGCGCGACCCGGCTCCGGACACCTCGTCCGCAGGCGCGAGGGTGAGGCCCCATACAGGGTGATCTTGATTGGTTTCACCGATCTTGGGCCGCTCGCTCGGAAGCGTACCGGCGGTCAAAGAGACGGTTTGTCTTGCGCCTTGCCGCAAGATGTCGAGTTTGATGGTGGTGCCAGGCGCCACCGTCGCTACTTTGCGGGCGAGATCCCGGGCGTCCTTCACCTCGGCGCCGTTGAGAGATTGGATCAGATCGCCGTTTGCCAATCCTGCTTTGGCAGCTGGTCCGTTCTTCTGAACACCATCAATCAGAGCGCCCTTTGCTTCTTTAAGGCCGAGACTTTCGGCAATGTCACCCGTCACCGGTTGCACGCTGACGCCGATCCATCCGCGGATGACGACGCCTTTCGCCTCCAGCTGGTCGGCAACCGTCTTTGCCGTCGCGGCAGGGATGTCGAATGCGATACCGATTGAACCGCCGGAAGGGGAGTAAATCGCCGTATTCACTCCGACGACCTCGCCCTTCAGGTTGAAAGTTGGGCCACCCGAGTTGCCCCTATTCACCGGGGCGTCGATTTGAAGATAGTCGTCATAAGGGCCGGCACCGATGTCGCGCCCGCTTGCGGAAACGATTCCCGCCGTCACGGTTCCACCCAAGCCATACGGATTGCCCATTGCCAGAACCCAGTCGCCGACACGTGGAGCCTCCTTCGCCAATGTCACGTAGGGCGTGCGACCCTGCACATCCACTTTCAAGAGCGCAAGATCGGTTTTGGCATCCGTGCCCACCACTTTGGCGTGAAGAGTTTTCCCATCAGTGGTCTTGACGTCGACGCGTCTCGCATGATCGATAACGTGGTTGTTGGTCAGGAGATAGCCATCCGGTGATATGAAGAAACCGGATCCTTGGGCACGGACCATGCGCGCCCCCCCAAAACCCGGTCCAAACCCTGGCATGTCTTGGTTGGGTCCATTGAAGCGCCGAAAGAAAAATTTGAATGGCCTTCCCTGGGTGAACGGAAGTTGTTGAGGCGCGCCGCTGCTCAGTTGCGATTCTGCATAGATTGACACGACCGCCGGTTTAACTCTTTGCACCAAATCAGCGAAGCTCGGCAATGCCGTACTGGTCGACGGCGCTTCCATTGCCATCGCACCTGAGCTGCCGACCTGTTCTCCCAGGGGGGCAGCAAACATCAATGCCGTCCCTGCCAGCCCCGCGATTGCGAGGGTCGGGACCAGACCATGGGAGTGCACCCGAAGTAGCCGGGTTGGCCTCCTTTGCTCAAACTCTCGATCTTTGCTCATGTCCTCTTTCCTTTCTCATTACGGCAGATCATAAGGCTGACTTGATGGTTCCCTGTCAGCGGTCGGGGCTTGCCCGAATTTGTCGCCGAGCCCGACCACCGTCAGGGCGAGCCCGGCAACGATCAGATTGAGCCCGAGATAAAGTGCGAACACCCAGCCCAGCGTGCTCGGCCACTGCGCGATAGCTGCTGCGGCCAGCAGAACGTCGACGACGGCGCCGAAGATGACTGCTAGCCATGGGCTCCCCTCGTGGCGCAAAGACGAGGCGAGGATCAAGCTAGCGACGCCATGAAGGACGAGGTAGCCGGCTAGAGCCAGGCGCAACTCGAAGTCGCTGGCATTGGAGTGAAGCGCCAAGGTGGCTCCGAGGAGCACCATCAGCGCCGACAACAGCATCGAGCTCCAATGGCCCGGCCCGACCTCTGCGCCGACTCCCGAGCCCAATCTAAAAAGACCAGCAATGAGCAAGAACCAACCAATGAGCGCCGCAATCGGCAGCTCTGTGACGTTGGGAATGATCGCAGCAAACAAGCCGAGCAGTATCAGGCCTCCCCCCTGCAAGAGAAACAGTTTCCAGAGGTCCTCCGGCGTGGCGATGTGCACGCTTAGCTTGCGCCGGTAGCGTCGTGTGAGGTCGGACATCGACCAGTTCCCCAGGTGCAATCGCGCGTTGTTCGCAACCTCGTGAGGGCTGCGCCGGTAACCACGCACGACGCGTGCCATCCGATTGAGGCCAAGGTTTTTGCCGCCAATTAGAGCCGTACACCGCAGCTTTGGTGCTCTCACACCACCGGCGGCGATTCAATCGGTGGAAATGCACCGCCCCTCCCAGTCTCGAGACGCATGGCAATGCCCGCCGCGCCAAGGACTGCGCTAGCTCTCGATCGGTAGAGATTGCCACCTGAGGTGGCGCACCCATTGCATTGGCTCAACCTGTCGGTTGCTGTCCGGATCGTCTTGCACGGATGGGCAGACCGCCAACGACCATCAAGGAAGGGACTAACCCGTCTCGCAAACGGTGTCGTCCAACGCACCCAAGGAAGCGCCCATTATGATCGATCAGTTTCTCACGCGGATAGTCGGCGCTCAGAATTTCCTGAGCAAGCTATGGGCAGTCGCAAGACCCTATTGGTTTGCCTCTGAGCGCCAGGCGATCTCCGTGTGGGGCTACACCATCAACGTGAGGGAATCCTGGATCGCGGGCGCACTACTCTCCCTCATCGTCGCACTGACCGTCATCATCGTCTATATTTCGAAGCTCTTGAACGCATGGAATGCCCGCTTCTTCAATGCTCTGCAGGACAAGAATCTCAACGCATTTTGGCACGAACTGGAATACTGGATTGTTCTGGTCGCGATCTTCATCATCGTGTTTGTCTATCGTTTGTGGCTAACACAGCTCTTGAGCATTCGCTGGCGCCGCTGGTTGAGCGAAATCTACTTCCGCGATTGGCTCTCTGATCGCACCTACTACCGCATGGAACTCGAGCGCCATGGCGCGGATAACCCCGAGCAGCGCATCGAGCAAGACATCGCCACGTTCGCCACGCAAACGCTCAACATTGTGGTAGGCCTGCTGCTGCAAGTTATGACACTGATAACGTTCGCGGCAATTCTCTGGCAACTCTCCGGTAGCTTCATCCTGCCTGTGCTCGGTGTGGCTATTCCCGGCTATATGATGTGGGCCGCGTTGGCCTATGCGGCCGCGGGATCATGGGCCACATACCGCGTTGGCCGACCACTCGTGCGAGCCCATTTCGAGCTCGAACGGCGTAACGCAAATTTTCGCTTTCGCATGGCACGGGTTCGCGAGAACGCCGAGAGCATCGCGCTTTATCGCGGCGAGAGGGCAGAAAAGCATCGCCTGAGCACGGCATTCAAAGAGATCTACGCGATCTGGTGGAACGTCATGAAATTCACCAAGCGGCTCACTTGGCTCACTGGCTTCTATGGCCAGGCGGCCACTGTGTTCCCAATTGTGGTCGCCGCGCCGCACTATTTTGCTGGCGTCATCCCGCTTGGCGTTCTCACCCAGACGGCCAACGCATTCGGACAGGTCCAGGGAGCGCTTTCTTGGTTTGTAGACACCTATGCCACGCTGGCGCAATGGAAGGCCGTCGTCGATCGGTTGACAACCTTTGGCGAGGCAATGGTGAACGCCAAGCGTGCGGCGATGGAGAATGCCTTCGAAATTAAGCAGCATACACCCGATATCTGCCTAGAACGTGTCTCTGTCCGCCTGCCCGACGGAGCACCGCTCCTGCAAGATGTCAATGTCACGCTCCATCGAGGCGAGTCACTTTTGCTACGCGGCGCGTCCGGGGCCGGTAAGACCACATTATTCCGCGTGCTGGCGGGTTTGTGGCCTTACGGCCACGGCCACGTTGGGCTTCCGCGCGACGCTCGCATCCTCTTTCTGCCTCAGAAACCGTACCTGCCCATGGGAACTTTAAGGCAGGTCTTGAGCTATCCTGAGGACGCCGGGCGCCATAGCGACGAAGACTTTTGCCAGGTCCTCAAGTCGTGCTCGCTGGAACACCTCATTCCAAGGCTTGCTGAGACGCACAATTGGTCATTGATCCTCTCCGGTGGTGAGCAGCAGCGCTTGGCATTTGCCCGTGCCCTGCTCTATCGACCGGATTGGCTCTTCCTCGACGAAGCCACCTCGGCGCTGGACCAGGAGACGGAGCGCTCCATTTATGACCTCTTAAGTGCCCGTTTGCCGCACGCAACCTTGGTCAGCATCACTCACAGGCCAGAAAATTGCCCGCTGTACAGGCGAGAAATCCGGGTCGATCGCTGGCGTCATGGGAGGGCAGACGCCCAATGCGGGCTTCAGGTCGATGTCCCCGCCGATGTTTCCGAGCACGAGGGAGCGCGCGCGCAGATTGGCAGTTAGCTTGGCCGCAGCTCCCATCAAGTTCAGGGAGATCGCAGGCGCCCCGGAAGTGCTTTTTCAGCTTCGGCCTGCAATTCCAACTCATGGCCACGCACGAACAAGGCGCACCAAACGAGAAGGATCGCGGCGCCGATAAGAAGCCCGGCACAAACGGGCGCGCTGACGTGGAGCAATGCTTGGCCGAATGCGTGCGCACCCCACCCGAAGACAAGCGCCCAAAGAATCCCCCCCGTCGCATTGGCTACAAGAAATCGCCTCCAATCCATGCAGTTGAGACCCGCGAGCAGCGCGGCCAACACCCGCAGATAGGCAACGAAGCGTCCTAGGAACACGACCTTGCCGCCGTGCCGCATGAAGATGTACTGGCCAAGTTTGATCCTTGCTTCAGTCAGTCCGACGTAGCGACCGTAGCGCATCACCAGCGCATATCCGAACCTTCGCCCGAGCCAGTATCCGATATTGTCACCCACGATCGCACCGGCTGCGGCCGCTCCGATTAAGGCCCAAATGTTGACATCGTGTCCCGTACCAGACTCGATGCCGACCAACACCAGCGCTGTCTCGCCCGGCACGGGGATTCCCATGCTCTCAAGCGCGATCACAGCTGCGACCGACCAGAGGCCATAGCTCGCCACCAGGTGGTGCAGCCATTCGCTTGAAACCAACGACACGGCTGATCACCTCAAGAGAGTGCAGGCTCCCATGCTTTTCTATTCGTCTCGGGGGGTGTGCACCCAGCCTCCTTGATCTCGCAATCGCCAGTGCGGCCTATCCGTTCCCGACCGGCCAATGCGGCTCATGGCCCCAACCATTGCGGTTCGCGGACCCATTGCTGGGGCAATGCGCGGCCATGTCGCTGCGTGCACTGCAATCTCGCATGTGAGAACGAAGCTCTTGTCTCCCTTGGTTCGCTGGCGGTTCGCTGCCAGTTCGCTGGCAGTTCGCCGGCCGTTCTCCATCAAAGCATGAAGCGGCTTCTTGACAGCGTCGCATCGATTTTAATGTGGGGGAATTGCACCACCTGCGCGCCTGTGGTGGTTCTAATGCCCCCATACCGCCGCACTTGATTTTTCCCGCCCACTTAAAATGAAGGAATCCAATCCATTAGGCGGCTGGCACGAGAGCTGCTGGATGCTTCCCGCTGTGAAGCTTGATCGCCAAGAGGAAAATTTTATGGCCAGCCACCTTATTCGTCGCGGTCTGACGCGACGCTCTTTGATCCAGACAACGGCGATCGCCGGAGCCGCCTGGGCGACGGGGGTTGGGCCGTCGCTCGTGTCAAGGCCGGCGAGAGCGGCAGGCAAGAAGCTCAAGATCTTGCAATGGAGCCACTTCGTGCCGGCCTACGACGTTTGGTTCAACACTCAGTACATCAAGGAGTGGGGCGCCAAGAACGATACTGAGGTCACCGTTGACAACATTAACAACACGCTCATTCCCTCCCGTGCCGCCGCCGAAGTGGCCGCGCAGAAAGGGCATGATCTCGTCATGTTTCTTTCACCGCCATCGGTGTACGAGGACCAGGTGGTAGATCTGAAGGACGTCTACGCAGAATGTGAAAAGAAACACGGAAAGGCCATCGACCTTGCCGTCAAGAGCACGTTCAATCCCAGGACCAAAAAGTACTTCGCCTTCTCCGATAGCTTCGTCCCCGATCCC
>JAMXLN010000115.1 GCA_024281145.1 Hyphomicrobiaceae bacterium
ACTCATTGTTCTGTTGCGCGCTGTGAGTGACTAGGAGGGGGCAGACATTGAGACTGCCCACCTGGGTTCGGCTCTCGCCGACGTCACGTCGGGTTCGTGACCCAACCACTGTGGCGATCGCCTTTACCTTGGCCGCTCAGCACACGGGTCGGCTCGCCTCGCGTTGGCAGATTGTTGAGAGTGAGCTTGGCTGACGCCGGCGCATGATCCCGGCGCGGTCGCATGAGAGCGCGAGACCCGCCGATGGCCGGCGCCTCAGCCCGCTTCCGTAAGTGCCTTGCCGTTGACGCGCGTCTCGCCCTGCAGATTGTCGACGGTGACGTGAGTGTCGTACCAACTGAGCCTCGGCCTGACGCCGAAGCGCCTGGTCAACTCGGCCATACGATCCTCGGTGAACCAAGCCTCGGCCGAGGCACGGGTCTCCCAAAGGTAGACGCCACCGGTGCCAACCTCGCCGTTGAGATAGTCCTTTCGGATCAGACCCTTCGCGGCGAGGCCCCGATAGAGCGGCGCCGTCGAGATCGCACCCTTTACCGCCTGTTCCTCGGTGCGCTTCGGCAGGTCGAACTGGACGACGACGATGCAGTTGCCCATGAAACGGTCCTCCCTCGTGCTCCTTGACGCCCGGCCAGCATATATCCGATGGGAAACGGGTCAAAGCCTTCCGCCTGTGCCGGCACGGTTGGGCTAAGGCGTGATGCATCCGCTGGAGAGGAGCGAGAGCCGCATGATCAGCATCGTTGGCACTTGGCGTCTTGTGCGCGCCGAAGCATTCGACGCGAACGGTAAGCCGCAGCCCGCTCCCTATGGTGGGGCGCCGATCGGCCGGGTCATGTTCACGAGCAGCGGTCGCATGATGGCTATGACCGGTGATGGTCGCCAGGCACACGCTGGCCAGGTCCGTGAGTACAATACGTACGGCGGCACTTACACATTCAACGGCACGCGGCTCAGCACGCGCGTCGATTGCTGCTCCAATCCTGCCTACATGGGCACCGAGCAAGTGCGCGAGGTGGGCCACGAGGGCGGGCTCATGGTGCTGCGGCCGCCAGTGCGCCCTTACGCGGGACGGCCACCCGAGCTGCGCGTCCTCTACTGGGAAAAGATTTCGGACGTCGACGGATGACGACTTGAACCCGCCAGCGTGCCTGGAGGAGAACCTTGCCACATGACGCCATCCTTATGGTGGCGCCGTCGAGATCCACCACCCGTCTCCTGCGCACCAGCAGGTTTCGTTGGGTGCGTCGTTGCGGACGAGCGAAGCAATCGTGTGCACATCTCGCCTCGCCAATGCCGCCGCGAGGCGGGCCGCGGCGACCGAATTGCGGGCTCCAAAGCACGGTATGAACATGGCTTGCCAGATATGCCGCGCGGCGTAGGTTGAGCTACTCGTGCGTGAGACAAGCAACATGCTTCCCATGCCTTCATCAGGAGTGAGCGGAAAGAGCAGTCTGCCGCCAACGCGTAGGGCATCGAGCCACGTAGAAAGTGGGTGGGTTGCTCCGGCATTGACGTAGATAGCGTCACAGGGCGGCAAGTCATCATCGGTGCCCGAGCGATTTCGCACTGATACATTTTCGAGCGTTGCAAGATTAGCCCTGGCTAGCTGCGCGAGATCGCGCTCGATCTCGTATGCCGTCACACTTCCCTTCGGCCCGACCAGTCTGGCAAGAATGGCCGTGTAGTACCCAGTGCCCGACCCGACATGGAGCACCTCTTCGCCCTGCCGGGGTGCGAGCGCGGCAAGACATCGGGCATGGAGACTTGGCTCGCCGTTATTGATCCTACGATCGCTCGCAAGCGCGACGAGGACGTCTTGGTATAAGTAGGCAAGCTCGTTCGTTGGTGTATCGACGTAGCCGTTGGCAAACGCGAACACCTGCCAAGGACCTGGCCCCACGAACGCTTCCCGCGCGACGGTCGCGAATGCCTCAATGAGGACGTTGTCGGATACTCCGGCTCTCCCTGTAATTAGCCGCGCATAAAAATCTCTCTGATCCGCAACTTGCATCTGAAGATCCCAGTCGCTGCTATTCTTGCTTGCCCGCGGCGCGCACACCGAACGCGCTGCAAACGGCGTCCACCACCTGCACCAACTTGGTCGGCGAAGGCACCCGGATAGCGCGATCGACCAGAAGCTCTATGCCCTTCGCAATGCCTATGCGCGTGACGAGATCCACGGTTGGTAGTTCGCGGGATCGAGCAGCTCGACTGTAGAGGGCAGCCGCCTGCGCGTTGAAGTTGGCCCACGCGTGCTCGGCCGTCGTCGACGCGAGCCCCCGCTTTTCGAGCAGCTCTCGGGTTTCGGCACCATGGCGGCGGATGGCTGCGTGATCGAGCCCAGTCGATTGCAGAAGGCGGACACGGCGCAATTGACCGAGATGCCGGTCGTCATAATGAGCCCCGCGGCCGCGGCCGTCCGGCGCATCGATCAGGTGCTCCTGGACATAGTAGCGCACGGTTCGCTCCGAGAGCCCAGCCAACTGGCCAAGCTCCGCAGCAGTGTAACGACGTCGGTTGCGCGTCATGGTGAGAATATGCCAGTCAACTGGCATATTGTACACTGTCGACTTTCGCGCCAAACCGGGCCACCCCGCGAGCCACGCCGCGCCTCGCGTTCACCAGCTCAACGACGCATCGG
>JAMXLN010000116.1 GCA_024281145.1 Hyphomicrobiaceae bacterium
AACCTCTGTTTGCTGTCTTGGTGGCTATTGCAGGCGTGCCTCGCGCTCGGGCTCCGGCGATTTGAGATCAGCGAGGACGGTTTCCCCACCGACGGCGCGCTGACCCACGGCGACGAGGGCGCCACGGTTCGGCGGGAGGTAGAGATCGACGCGTGAGCCAAAGCGGATGAGGCCAAGGCGCTCACCGACACCGATGCGATCGCCCTCCTTGACGAAGGTGACGATGCGCCGCGCGATCAGGCCGGCGATCTGCACGATGGCGATCTCGGTATCGGCGCCGGTGTCGATGACGGTGCCGCGGCGTTCATTTTCTTCGCTCGATTTGTCCGAGGCGGCGTTGAGGAAGCTGCCCGGCACGTAGACAGAGCGGATGATTTGGCCCGCCACCGGCGCGCGATTGATGTGCACGTCAAAGATTGACAGGAAGATGGAAATGCGCACGCGCAGGGCTTCGCCCAGGGCGAGCTCCACGGGTGGACGCACGCGCTCGATGGCACAGATGCGGCCGTCCGCGGGCGCAATGATGAGCCCCTCGCGCAAGGGCGTGACGCGCGCCGGGTCCCGGAAAAAGTAGGCGATCCACGCGGTCGCGAGCACCGCAAGCCACGCCAGCGGCGGCCACAGCAAGAACAGCAGCAATGCGATACCTGCGCCAATGGCGACGAATTTGATGCCGTCGCCATGAATGGGCACAATGGCGTCGCCGATGGTATCGAAGAGGCTATGACGCTCGGCCACGCGATCTCCCCAGGTGCGACAAGCCGCGGTCCAACGCGCCCATCAGGGGCTGCAACAGGCGCCGTCCGCGCGGTCGCGTCGCAAGATGCTTTCTTCTCTTTCCGCGGACTTCATGGCACGCACTGCGCGGTTCTAAAGGGTGTTGCGTCTCATTGTACCGGTACGGCGACGAACCTGAGGCCGCCCTTGCCGTCCTCAAGGCGCAGGAGCACGGCCTTGCGCCCGGCCTTCTTCACCTTGTCGACGCTCTTGACGATGTCATCGAGCGAGGTCACCGCGTCCTGGGCCACCTCAACGATCACGTCGCCAACTTTCACGCCCCGCTCCGCCGCCGGGCTCGCCGGATCGACCTCCAACACGATCACCCCCTTCACGTCCTTGCCGAGGCTATGCTTGGTGCGCAGCTCGTCGGTGAGCGGGGCGAGCGACAGGCCGATGAGCGAAGAGCGCGAGGGAGCTACCTTGTCGCCGTCCTTCTTGCCTTTGCCCTTCTTCGGGGCCTCCTTGGCGGCGGTTTTGACGGGCTCATCCTCCTCCGTCAGTCGGCCAACTGCCACCTTCAAGGTCGTGCGCTGACCCTTGCGCAAGAGCTCGACGTCGACGTCCTTGCCGATCGGCGTCTGGGCGACCAGCCGCGGCAGTCCGCGCATGGACGTCACCTCTTTGCCGTCGAACCTTACGATGACATCGCCATCCTGGATGCCGGCCTTGGCGGCGGGGCTTTCGGGCGTGACGGTTGCCACCAGTGCACCGGTATTTTCCTTGACGCCGTAGGCGTCAGCCAGATCCTCCGTGATCGACTGGATCTTCACCCCGAGCCAGCCGCGGCGGGTCTCGCCGAATTGCCGCAGCTGATCGATGACGACCAGGGCCGTGTCCGAGGGGACGGAAAATCCAATGCCGATCGAGCCGCCGGAGGGCGAGATGATGGCGGTGTTCACGCCGATGACTTCGCCGTCCATGTTGAACAGGGGGCCGCCCGAGTTGCCCTTGTTGATGGAGGCATCGGTCTGAAGATAGTCGTCGTAGGGCCCTGAATTGATGTCGCGCTGCTTGGCCGAGATGATCCCGACGGTGACCGAACCTCCCAGACCGAAGGGGTTGCCGATGGCCATGACCCAATCACCGACTTTGAGCTTGTCGGAGGAGCCGAAGCGCACAGAGGGTAGCGGCTTCTTCGGTGTCACCTTGAGCAGCGCCAGATCGGTCTTGGTGTCCTTGCCCAGCACCTTGTCGACCTTGAGCTTGGTGCCGTCGTTGAAGTTGATGGCGATCTCGTCGGCGCCATCAATGACGTGATTGTTGGTGACGACCAGGCCCTCCTTGCCGTCGACGACGAACCCAGACCCGAGCGAGGACACCTTGCGGTCGGCGGGTGACTTGCCGCCCTTGCGGTTGAAAAAGTCCTCGAAGAACTCCTCGAAGGGTGCCCCTTTGGGCACGCGCGGCAGCGGCGCTCCCTCGGGTCCCTTCACAGTCTGACTGGTGGAGATGTTGACGACGGCGTCGATGAGCTTCTCGGCCAGCGGCGCAACGCTGGTGGGGCCATAGTGGCCGGATGGTTGGGGCTGCGTCTGCGAGGCGGCCGGTGCCAGCGCCAGCAAGAGCCCGGCCGTGCCGAGAACCGCGGCCTGGGCAACGCGGCGGCGCGCCACCGGGCCCGCTGCGCCTCCCCCAGGGGAGGGCATCCGTGATTTGAGAGGCCCGCTCATGGCCAAGTCTCCTCAGCGCTCGCGTGCAAGCTCGATCCTAGACGACACTCGACTCTAGCGGCGATCGAGGCACTCATGTCAAACCGCTCAAACTCAGAACCTTCACCGGTGCCCTCTTCAGCCGCGCATCAGCCACACGATCACGAAGCCAGCCGCGACGGCCACCGCTCCGGCGGTCCGCAGCGACCGCTCGGGCGTGTGCGCCGCCGTGGCCAGAAGCTTGAGGCCCAGCTGCGGCGCGGCCGCCCACAGCAGGCCCTCGATGACCAGCACGAGCCCGAACGCAACGATAAGATCGCTCATCGTTTCGGTTGCGCACCGGTGCTGCCATTGTTCGGTTGCGCACCGGTGCTGCCATTGCCCAGCGGGTTGCTGAAATACTTGAAGAACTCGCTGTCGGGCGCCAGCAGCATGCGCGTGTCGCCTGCCTTCATGCCCTGCTCGTAGGCCTGCATCGAACGATAGAACCCGAAAAAGTCGGGATCGCGGCCGAACGCTTCGGCAAAGATGCGGTTGCGCTCCGCGTCGCCCTCGCCGCGTGTGCGCTCGCCCTCGCGCATAGCCTCCGCCTTAATGATGGTGACCTCGCGATCGGCATTGGCCTTGATGCGGCTGGCGGCGCCGGTGCCTTCGGCGCGGAATTCGGCAGCCTCGCGCTGGCGCTCGGCCCGCATGCGGTCGAAGATGTTCTTGGAGTTTTGCTCAGGAAGATCGGCGCGCTTGATGCGCACATCGACCACTTCGAGGCCAAACTCCTTACCTTCCTCGTTGACCTGCTGGGCGATGCGCTTCATGAGCTGCTCGCGCCTGTCGCGCACCAAGTCCTGGAAGGTCGAACCGCCCAGCACACGGCGCAGGGCCGATTCGATGATGGGCCCCAATCGGGAGCGCACTTGGCGCTCGTCGCGCACCGATTGATAGAACAGCAGGGGGTTGGTGATGCGGTAGCGCGCAAATGCGTCGACCACAATTCGCTTCTGGTCGGATGCGGTCACCTCCTGCGGCGCGGTGTCGAGGTCGAGAATGCGCTTGTCGAAGTACTCGACCGTTTGCACCACCGGCACTTTCCAGTAGAGCCCAGGCTCGTTGATGATCGTCACCGGCTTGCCGAATTCAAGCACGATGGCCTGTTCGTTCTGGTGCACGATAAACATCGCGAAGTAGGTGGCTGCGGCAGCAGCACCGAAGACCACCACGATGACGGCAAAGAGCGCCCTGAGCATCAGTTGCTCCCTCCGCTCTTCTTGGTGCCCGGCAGCTGGTCGAGCGGCAGGAAGGGCACCACGCCCTGACCGGCCTTGCTGTCGAGAATGATTTTGTCCGTGCCGCCGAGCACGCGCTCCATGGTTTCAAGGTACATGCGCCTGCGCGTCACTTCTGGGGCCTTCTTGTACTCTTCGTAGACTTTCAGAAAGCGGGCTGCCTGGCCGGTCGCCTCGGCGACCGTTTGTTCCTTGTAGGCGCGCGCCCCCTGCAGAATGCGCTCGGCTTCGCCGCGCGCCTCGGGAACGATGCGGTTGGCGTAGGTGAAAGCCTCGTTTTGCAGCCGTTCCTTGTCGGCGCGGGCGGCCTGCACGTCGCGGAAGGCGTCGATCACCTGACTTGGGGGATCCACCTTTTGCAGTTGGACCTGATCGATGCGCACTCCCGAGCCGTAGAAGTCGAGGACGTCTTGCATCAACTTTTGCACGGCCTGCTCGGTCTTTTGGCGCGCTTCGGTCAGGATTGGCTGGATGTTGTTCTGGCCGACCACCTCGCGCATGGCGCTCTCGGCCACCTCTTTCACCGTGATCTCGGGGTTTTGAATGTTGAAGAGATAGTGCTGGGCGTCCTTGATGCGCCAGAAGACGACGAAATCGACGTCGACGATGTTCTCGTCACCCGTCAGAATCAGGCTCTCCTCGGGCACGTCGCGCACGGACCCGTAGCCGCGCGTACCCTGGCCCGTGCGCATGCCGATCTCGATGATGTTTTGGCGTGTCACCTTGGGCAGGCGCACTTCCTCGATCGGGTAGGGCAGGCGGAAATGCAGGCCCGGCGGTTCGGTGCGGATCGGCTTGCCGAAGCGCATGACGACGCCAAGCTCGTCGGGGCTCACCTTGAAGGTGAAGGCGAAGAAGGCAACGACTGCGGCGATGCCGACCGCGATGAGAAAGACGAACGATCCAGGCAGACCTGCGCCGCCGGGCATCACCTGTTTGAGCTTGTCCTGGCTGCGCTTCAACAGTTCCTCAAGGTCGGGCTGATGGTGGGGACCACCGGAGGGTCCTTGTCCCCAAGGCCCGCCGCCTCCACCGCCTCTGCGGCCGCCGCCGCTTTGATTACTCCAAGGCATACACGTAGCCCTTCCGGGGTCGCCGCGCTGGTTGCACCTGATGGCGTTCCGCCCTCCGCGGTGCGTCGGGATCGGAGCGTTTTGCACCCATTAGGTTCTGCTAGAAAAACCGCCTGCCGTGTCGCTTATAGGGCACCCACTTGGTGCGCGCAAATGCCCCGGCCGCGTCCGCTCATATGGGATCGGGGGCGACCTTGCGCCATAGGCAGGAGCATTAAGCTTGCCGATCCAACACGATGAAGTCGGCCGGGAATTGGTCGTTGGGGCCCTGGACCATCGGCGCGCGGTGGGTCTCGCGCCAGGCCGGTGGGCCCGGGGGGTCGAAGCGCGCATCCCCGGCTGGGGTGGCGTGAACCCGTGTGAGGTGGATCCGCTGCGCGCGGTCGAGCGTGCGCCGGAAGATCTCTTCGCCGCCGATCACCATGACTTCGTCGACCCCGCGGTCCGCGGCCAGCCGTTGCCCCAGCGCCAAGGCCGCCTCGATCGCGCCTGCCAGATAAACCCCGGGTGGGTGGAAGTCGGGCTGACGGGTGAGGACGATGTTGTCGCGCCCGTCGAGCGGCTTGCCGATCGATGCGTAGGTCTTGCGCCCCATGACGACGGGTTTGCCGAGCGTGAGCTGGCGAAAGCGCTTAAGGTCCGAGGACAGCCGCCAGGGCAGCTGGCCCGCCCGGCCGATGATCCCGTTTTCAGCGACGGCGACCACCAGGACAATGCGGGGCGCCCCGCCGCTCAAACCGCCACCTCTGCCCGGATGTGGGGATGCGGGGCATAGCCCGACAGAGCGAAGTCCTCGTAGCGGAAGTCGAAGATCGAGCGCACGGCCGGATTGATGTGCATCCGCGGCAGCGGCCGCGGTGTACGGGTGAGTTGCAGGTCGGCCTGCTCGAGGTGGTTGAGGTAGAGGTGCGCGTCGCCCAAGGTGTGGACGAACTCACCCAGGGCCAGCCCTGCCGCCTGCGCGATCATCATGGTGAGCAGGGCGTAGCTCGCAATGTTGAACGGCACGCCGAGGAACACGTCGGCCGAGCGCTGGTAGAGCTGGCAAGAGAGGGAGCCCTGGGCGACATAGAATTGAAAGAGGCAGTGGCAGGGAGCCAGTGCCATGGCGGGGACGTCGGCGGGATTCCAGGCCGTGACGATCATGCGCCGGCTGTCGGGATTGGCCTTGAGCGTCTTCATCACGTCTCGGATTTGGTCGATCTGGCGCCCATCCGGCGCGGCCCATGACCGCCACTGCTTGCCATAGATGGGACCGAGGTCACCGTCCGCGTCGGCCCACTCGTCCCAAATCGAGACACCGTGCGTCCTGAGGTAATTGGTGTTCGTTTCTCCGGCGAGGAACCAGATGAGTTCGTGCACGATCGATTTCAGGTGCACCTTCTTGGTGGTGACGAGCGGGAAGCCGTCGGCCAGCGAAAAGCGCATCTGGTGACCGAACACGCTGAGCGTGCCGATGCCCGTGCGGTCGCGCTTGCGGACGCCGTCGGTGCGCACGCGGCGCATGAGGTCAAGGTAGGGCTGCATGGGGTCCTAGATAGTCCGATTCGCAGGGGGTGGCTCACGTTGGCAGTGGCACGTGACGCAGCACCAGCACGATGAGCGCATTATAGAGCCCGTGGCAGAAGATGGGCACGAGCAGGCTGCCCGTTCGCCACAGCAGCCAGCAAAAGAAGAGGCCGATGGTGAATACCTCGACAATGCCCGCCAGCGAGTAGCCCACGTGTAGCGCGGTCCACAGCCCGCTCGTGATCAGCGCGCCGCCGGCAAATCCCACCCGAGAGCGCGCGAGCGCGGAGAGCAAAAAGCCGCGGAACAGCAGCTCTTCAGACAGCGGTGCGCCCACGCCCACGACCAGCAGGGCGAACGCCCACTGCTCGCCGAAGAGGTGCACGAAGGGGCGCAGATCGGCGTACATGTCTTGGGGCAGAAGGGTATATTGAACGGCGGTCACGACGAGTTGCAGGACGGCCATCAAGGCGACGGCCCGCAGGTAGATCAATGGCGGCCCTGGCGATCGCAACGCGAGCACATCGCGCACCCGTCCGCCAAAGAGCGCGCTTGCGCCTAGGGTCAAGAGGATGGCCATGGCCTGCCAGATGCCAAGCGTTGCGAGCGCCCCCATGTCGTGCTGCCAGGCGTTGCCCTCGGCCGGGGTACCGCTCACGGTATCGAGGCCGAGGAGCAGGAGGACGCCAAGAATGCTGGCGCCCACGATCGCGACTGAGGCGAAGATCGCAACCAGAGGTCGCCACGGCGTACGGGCCTCGTAGGCGGGGGGACCCCTGAATAGAGAGGGGCTCGCAATCCCTTGATTTTCCATGGTCCCTTCGCTTCGTCGGCGCTCCCGGGGTTCCCCACGCCCAGCATCGCCGGCGGCTCGCTTTTCATTGACCCGGCTCTCGCCTATATAAGGCGTGCTGGATTCGTCCGGCTATGGCGATAAACGGACGCCGCAATAAACCTATCGGACCCGGGGGCAGTACCCGGCGCCTCCACCTCAGGGGTCAGCGCCCCAACGTCTACCAGGCCGGTACCGACCGGCGGGGCCTGAGCGAAGCTTGAGGTGCCTCTGACCTTTGCGGTGGGGGCGAACTAGGATCGACGAGGGTGTAAAGGGCGCTCTTTTGCTCGGCATGATACCGCCGTTATCGGGTCAATCAGAATAGTTGCCAATGACAACTATGCTGAGGCTGCTCTCGCTGCGTAACGCGGCGCGAAAAGCCTGAACTTGAAGCCCTGGCGTCTAGCAACGTCAGGCGCGGTTCGGAGGGCACCGGGCAACAGAAGCCCTCCACTTCCTTGCCCCGCTTCCTTGCGCCGAGGGGCTTCCCGTGGTCTTTTGTTGGGCATGACGGTCGAGCGAGACATCGACTACCAGGCGCTAGCGCAGGACGCGATGCGGGGCATCGTGCGCACGGTCCTCACGGGCGTTTCCAAAACAGGGCTACCGGGCGAGCATCATTTCTACATTGCCTTCAAGACAGACGCGCCGGGAGTGGTGCTTTCAAAGCGGCTGCGCGAAAAATATCCCGAGGAAATGACCGTCGTCTTGCAGCACCGCTTCTGGGACTTGATGGTGACCGACGATCGTTTCGAAGTGAAATTGACCTTCGACAGCGTCCCCGAGCGGCTGGTGGTGCCCTTTGCGGCCATCAAGGTGTTCTTCGATCCAAGCGTGCCCTACGGCCTGCAGTTCGACGAGATGGAGGCCGAGAGCGAAGGCGCACAGCAACTGGCAGCGCCGCGCGGGGAAGCTCCGCGGACGGGAGCCCGGAGCGGGGAGGCATCCAACGCCAGCCCCACGCCGGAGGGGGCGCGCGCGGAGAAGAAGTCACGTGGCCCCCGGCGGACGTCTGAGAAGGGCGCCGAGCGCCCGTCAGGCGCCGGCAAAGCGCCCGCCAAGCTTGCGGCGCCCAAGGCCCCCGAACCTGGCGCGAGCGCCGGCCCCAAAGTCGTCAGCATCGACGCCTTCCGCAAGAAGTGACGCGCAGACGTGGACTGCGTGGGGCTCGGCTGCGGTGTTGACCCATCACGGCCCCGCGTCTTGGCTCCCCGTGCCTTGGCTCCCCGCGTCTTGGGCCCCGCGTCTTGGCCCCCGGGTCTTGGCCCCCGGGTCTTGGCCCCCGGGTCTTGGCCCCCGCGTCTTGGCCCAGGGGCTGGCCCGTGGTTGGCCCGTGGTTGGCCCCTGGTTGGCAAGCGGTTGACGGCATCCCGCGGTCATACAGCCGTTGCCGTCAGGCAAAGCCTTGCCGCTCGCGCCGGGATCCCCATTCGATGGCTCGTGCTGGCGTTCGGTGTTGTGGCCGCGGCCTTTTGTACCGGCGTGGGCGCTGGATGCGATCGCTTCGCGCGACGTCG
>JAMXLN010000117.1 GCA_024281145.1 Hyphomicrobiaceae bacterium
CACGACATCGTAGCACTCGGTGCTGCCGCCCATTGTCCCTGCAGCGGGGTTTGGCCATTAATACTGAAGCGTCGGAAGCGTCATAGCCACAGCGTCAAAGCCGCTTGGCCTGCGCCTCGCCCTCGCAACCAGCGCACACGAGGTGCCGCCATGCAACCCAAGACCGCCAAATCCGCTGTCGCCAAGTCCAGCAGCGCGCTTGCCGATCTCATCTCCATATTGGACCTCGAGCCGCTCGAGGAGAACCTGTTTCGCGGCCGCAGTCCCCAAGATGGCTGGCAGCGCGTCTATGGTGGCCAGGTGCTCGGTCAGGCGCTGGTCGCCGCCGTGCGCACGGTACCGCCAGAGCGCATCGCCCACTCGCTGCATGCCTACTTCCTGCTGCCGGGCGACCCAACGCGGCCCATCATCTACAACGTCGAGCGCGTGCGCGATGGTGGCAGCTTCACCACCCGCCGCGTCACTGGCATCCAGCGCGGCCGCGCCATGTTCGTCATGAGCGCGTCCTTTCACATCGCCGAGCCAGGCCTCGACCATCAAGATCCCATGCCAAATGTTCCCCCGCCCGAGGACTTGCCGAGCGAGCAGCAGCTCAAGGCCCAGTTGCTCTCCCGCTTACCCGAGACCATGAAGAGCTACTGGGAGCGCGAGCGACCGATCGAGATGCGCCCGATCGACGTCACACGCTATTTTGCCCGCGAGGCGCGCACGCCCGAGCAGATGGTGTGGATGCGCGCCAGCGGTCGCTTGCCGGACGCGCTCCCCCTGCACCAATGTGTGCTGGCCTACGCCTCGGACTTCACGCTGCTCGACACCGCACTCATCGCCCACGGGAAACTGATGTTTGATAGGGACATCCAGCTCGCGAGCCTCGACCACGCCCTGTGGCTGCATCGCCCGTTCCGCGCCGACGATTGGCTTCTTTATGTCCAGACGAGCCCATCGGGCCACGGGGCGCGGGGCTTCTGCCGCGGCAGCGTCTTCACCCGCGACGGCTCCCTGGTCGCTTCCGTGGCCCAGGAGGGGTTGATGCGCGAGCGGTCGGACACCACACTGCGAATGGGCAAAAAATAGGCATTGCCTATTTAATGGGCCGGGCGGCCCCCCTCCTGGCGGTCCGAGGTCCGACATTCTCCTATGCTCATCAGGGCCTTACGTGGCGGTTTGCAACATGGCATGGCTTTTGACTCTCACGTTTTCGCGCCGCTGCGTACGCGCGCGTAGGTTGGCGTTTTCTGCTCTTCGCGCGGGCAGGATGGCTAAGTCACAAGGGAAAGTCCCATGAAGCTCGTGACGGCGATCATCAAGCCGTTCAAGCTTGAGGAAGTCCGCTCGGCGCTCACCGATCTCGGGCTGCAAGGCATGACGGTCACGGAAGTGAAGGGCTACGGCCGTCAGAGGGGGCACACCGAGATCTATCGGGGCGCGGAGTATGTGGTGAGTTTTCTGCCCAAGATGAAGATCGAAGTGGTCGTGCCGGCCAACAGCGTCGAGAAGGCTGTGGAGGCCATCATCCGCGCCGCCCGGACCGGGCAAATCGGCGATGGCAAGATTTTCGTCTCGCCGGTGGACCATGCCGTACGCGTCCGCACGGGTGAGACCGACGAGAGCGCCATCTGAGAAGCGATGCTCACCCGCTCCGAGCCAACCCTTCGCTCCCCGTCCCGCGCGCCGCTCAGTTGGAGGCACCCGCACATGAAGCATGGTCTCTTGCGCCGTCTCGCCGCTCTGGTTGGTGCGGCAACCCTGGCGGCGCTCATCGCCACCCCGGCGCTGGCTGTGGCGCCGACCCCCAATAAGGGCGACACCGCCTGGATGCTCACCGCGTCCGCACTGGTCTTGCTGATGACGGTCCCGGGCCTCGCCTTGTTCTACGGCGGCTTGGTCCGCACCAAGAACATGCTGTCGATGCTGATGCAGGTGTTCTTCACCGTGTGCATCATCTGCGTGATCTGGGTGATCTACGGTTACAGCCTGGCCTTCTCCGAGGGTGGCACGTTCAACTCCTTCGTGGGTGGATTATCCAAAGCCTTCCTCGCCGGCATCACGCCCGATAGCACCGCGGAGACCTTCAGCGACGGCGTTGTGATCCCGGAATACGCATACATCTGCTTCCAGATGACATTCGCGGCCATCACACCGGCGCTCATCGTGGGCTCGATGGCGGAACGCATGAAGTTTTCCGCCATCGTGCTGTTCATCCCGCTGTGGGCCACGTTCGTGTACTTCCCGATCGCTCATATGGTCTGGTACTGGGCCGGTCCCAGCGCCACCGTGCAGGCCGCGAAGAGCCTCGCAAGCGCCGCCCCCGACGCCAAGGCCGCTGCGCAAGCGGCCATGGACGCCGTGTCTGCCAATGCGGGGCTCGCCTTCCAATGGGGCGCCATCGATTTTGCCGGCGGTACGGTAGTCCACATCAATTCCGGGATTGCCGGCTTCATGGGCGCCCTGCTTGTCGGCAAGCGCGTCGGCTTCGGCCGGGAAGCCATGCCTCCCCACTCGCTCACCATGACGCTCATTGGCGCGGCGCTGCTCTGGGTCGGCTGGTTCGGATTCAATGCCGGCTCCGCACTCGAGGCAAGCGGAACCGCCGCCCTTGCCATGATCAACACCTTCGTGGCCACCGCCGCAGCCGCGTTGGCGTGGATGCTGGCCGAGAAGTTTGCCAAGGGTAAGCCCAGCCTCCTAGGTGGCGCCTCCGGTGCGGTGGCCGGCCTCGTCGCCGTCACCCCCGCATCGGGCTACGCCGGTCCCATGGGCGCTCTGGTGCTCGGCATCGTTGCCGGCGTGGCGTGCATGTTCATGTGCTCGGCGGTGAAGAACGCGATGGGATACGATGACGCGCTCGACGTATTCGGAGTGCACTGCATCGGCGGCATCATCGGCGCCATCGGCACCGGTATCCTCGCGTCTCCAGCGCTGGGCGGCACAGGCATCTTCGATTACAGCGCAGGCAAGGTCGCTGATTACGACATGGTCGCACAGGTGATCACCCAGGCAAAAACCGTCTGCCTAACGCTGGTATGGTCCGGGGTCGGATCAGCAATCCTCTTCACGGTCGTGAAGGCACTCGTGGGACTGCGACCCGGGACCGACCAGGAGCGCGAAGGCCTCGATCTCGTCGACCACGGTGAGCGCGCTTACAATTATTAGGGCGTGTACTGGGGCGTGTACTGGGGCCCGTACTGGGGCCTGTACTGGGGCCTGCCTTTGCTAAGGCTTGCCTTGCCGCGTGGCGCGCTCCATCGGACGCGCTTCTTGGTGTGCGGCGCCACTCCGACCCGCATCGTGGCACGGCCACCGAGCCGCTCCAGCAAGCGCAGAAGATGGCCGCGCGCGAGCGCAATGCAGCCCTGAGTTGGTGCGTAGTCTGACCGCGCCACGTGCATGAAGATGGCGCTCCCCTTTCCGCGCACGCGCGGGGCCGCGTTATAGTCGAGCACAACCAGCACGTCGTAGAGGCCGTCTGCGCGCCAAAGCCGCTCAGCGCTCGCCGGATAGGGATGCTTCACCAACCGGTTGTAGTTGCGGTCACCCGGGGCATCGCACCAGCCATCATCGACACGCAATGGCCGGGTCGGCAAAGCGGTGTGCGGACGCCGAACCCGATCGGCGCGATAGAGGACGCAAAGAAGAGGCCAGGCTCCAGCCGGGGTAGCGCCGTCGCCCTCATGCTTGCGCCCATGGACCATCCCAGCGCGTCCGACAGCGCAAGGAAATATCAGATGGCCAAGCTTCAGCCTACCACGGGTGGCGCAGGCGCACGCTACGAGGGTCACCAATACCCGCGCCGTCCCTGGCAGAACCGATCGCACCCTTCGTCGCTGGCTCGACACACTCTATTTCCCCACCCAATCTAATGCTAGACTGTGGGCCACCAGCAACAATCAGGCAATGACCGGAGCTGAGCAGCATGAGCACCGCACGGAAGATTCTCATCGTCGATGACGACGAGGACCTTCGCGAGTCACTGAAAGACCAGCTGGCACTGCACGATGAATTCGAGGTTTTTACGGCCGGCACGGCCGCCAAGGGCATCGAGGTTGCCAAGAACGAGCATCTCGATCTCGTCATGCTCGACGTCGGCCTGCCGGACATGGACGGCCGCGAGGCCTGCAAGCTTTTGCGCAAGAACGGTTTCAAGAGCCCCATCGTCATGCTGACCGGCAATGTGTCGGATGCCGATATGATCCTCGGTCTCGATTCCGGCGCCAACGACTATGTCACCAAGCCCTTCAAATTCGCCGTGCTGCTGGCGCGCATCCGCGCGCAGCTGCGCCAGCACGAGCAGAGCGAGGATGCCGTCTTTGCCATCGGTCACTATTCGTTCAAGCCTGCATCGAAGATGCTGATCGACGAGAAGGGTTCCAAAATTCGGCTCACGGAGAAGGAGACCTCCATCCTCAAGTACCTCTACCGGGCCGGCGAGAAAGTGGTGACGCGCGACGTGCTGCTGCAGGAAGTGTGGGGCTATAACTCGGGCGTGACCACGCACACGCTCGAGACACATATCTATCGTCTGCGCCAGAAGATCGAGAAGGATCCCTCGCACGCCGAGCTGCTGGTCACCGAGACGGGTGGCTACAAGCTCGTCCCCTAAGGGCGGCAATTGCGCTTCTACTTTGAGCCCCCCAAATTGCAGCCATCTCCTAAGTCGACCCCCGAAATGAACTGAGTGAGGGTCCCCTGGCCACCAATGGCACCGTGTGAGCAAGGGGTGCGGCGCGCTCGAGAGGGCAGCAGGGGCGATGCCCTCAACCACTTCGGAGAACGCGCGCCGCGATCGGCAGCGAGAACTGGTGTGCGTCCTGGCCCAGCGCGGCCGGGGCAGCAATCCCCCTGCCAACGAGGGACCAAGCGAGGTGGCCAAAGGGTGGCGGCGGGGGACAAAGGGACGGGGGGAACGCAAAGAAATGCGCCCAACCCCGGGGGAGGAGTTGGGCGCGAGAAGCGCGTCATGCGCATGGTGCCGGGAGGGAAGCCGGCACCGCAGACGATGTCTTTCGGCTAGACGGGGGGCACTACCGATGAAGAGCGACATCGCCCGCTGTCGCAACAGATAATACTTGTAGGGGGCTTTGCAATGGCCCAGGGGGGCCGATCACGAAATTGTTACGAATTGTTTCAGCTTTGCCCAAACTATTTGATTGCGCGATTCCCGGAAGCCACGGCCGGCAGAGCGCAGCTCTTACTGGTTAAGCTTTTGAAAAACAAGGGTTGTCGGGTTGAAGAGGGCGGGATCGAGTGATTCGGCCTTATTCACCTCGGTGAGCTCTATCCGTGTGTCAAGCCCTTG
>JAMXLN010000118.1 GCA_024281145.1 Hyphomicrobiaceae bacterium
CTTTAGCTCCTTGAAGAGATCGTGGGAGAGCACCTTGTCGATGGCCCGCATGCGGTCGGGCCGCTCAGGGTGGCCCGGCCCCGTGTCGTGCTCGACGAATGACGGGTGCGTGAGAGGGAGCGCGGTCATTGGATCCGTGGCAAGTGAGCTTCGCCCGCGCGGCCCGGCCCGATTGCCCGGGCGCCCAGGACGAGAAGGAGCCTACCACCTTATCATCACTTGGCTGTTTTGGCGTCCTTGGCGAAAACAACATCCGAACCGCCACCCCCACTGCCCCGTGCGACCACGCTTTTGCGCCCGGTCAGCCGGCGCCATAGGCGTGCCGGCGCACTGGCCGCATCCCACACGTGACGCAGGAGATTGAGCGGGGCGGCAACGAGTGCGGTCAGCGGCAGGAAGAGGAGCAGGAACGCGGCGCCCCGCACCGCGCGGGCGGACCAGTAGCCCGTGCGGCCGGCGTAGTCGGACGCTGCCTCTGGCGGCCACAAACGCTGCCACCAGGCGCGCGAGATGGACAAACCACAGAGGCCCACGACCATTAAGAGCAGGTAGCCCGTCTGCACATCGGAGGGGATGCCGGGAATGAGGCGTTGGTCAAGCTCACGCTGCCGCTCGGCGCTGCTCACGTTGCCCTCCAACCCCACGGCGATCACCCGGCCAGTGACGTCGGACACGATACCCGAAAAGAGGCTGCCCGTTGGCCTCCCCCCGGACCCCACGCCCTCCGTGGCCGGACTCACCTCGATCACCGTGCGCCCGCCCGAAGGTGTCGCCGACACCAGCATGCGTCCGTTGGAACCCACGAGGGCGTTGAGAAAATCGGCCAACCGCGGGTGCTGCATGGCCTGCTCCAGGCCCTTCACCTCCACCTTCTGCCACAACCAGTTCCGACCGCCCGGCTGCCGCGGCGTAGAGGCCGCGCGCAAAACCATCAGGTTCACATCGGCCTCTTCGGCAGACCTGAAGAGATCGGCGAGCAAGACGCTTCGCTCCGCTCCGCTCGCGGGCTGAACATAGAGGAGGCGGGCATCGGCGCGCCCTGTCACCAACACGGTTTGACCGCGTACGGCTCCGAGGGCGGCCGGCAAGCTCGCGGGATCGATTATGTCCACCAGCGCCCTTAGGGTGACTGGATCGATGCGCGGGCTGGCGGACAATCGAGGCGGCCCGCCAGGCTCGAGTGCAAGAAGGCGCACCTTGCTCTTATCGAGCGGCCGTGCAAGCTGCCAGACAACCTCCTCGAACGCCTTGCGCTCGCGGAGCTCGACGATGAGACCCGGCCGAACGTCGGCAAATATCCGCCCCGAAGTGCTCTGGATCAGATAGCTTTCATCGCCCGACACCAGGAAGATCTCGCTTCCCTTTGGCAGGTCCTTGAGGGCAGTGCCGTATTCAAAGACTGTCTCCTCTGTGACATAAAGGGTCAGTTTCACATCAGGCTTGGCCTCGGGCAGCAGTATGGCGGCAACGCGCGTGAGCTCTTGCGGCGTAGCCGCCGTCATCGTCTCACCCGCGCGATTTACAAATATCCAGTGGCCTTCCTGGGTGGCCTGGGCGGCCAGCGCGGCGCTGCCCTCAGGCTTGGCTGAACGCAGGAAATGGGCCGCGCGCTCGAGCCCACCCGATCCGAGCGTGCCGGCACGGGAGGCACCCTGCTCGGCCAGCACCGTCACTTTGGCAAGCCAGCTGGCCTCCGCAGAGCCATACCCGCCCGACAGCGCCAACCACGTGCAGGCCAGTATCAGATGCGCGGCCAGGCGCCATGGCTCGATGGGGCCTCGGGGCTGCCGATCGCCGCCACCCCACAACTCCGGTCGAACCCTGGCCCGCGCGTGCACCCCGCCTCTTGGTACGCTCAGCATTGTGGCTCGACAGCATCGCGGCAGCTTGCACATGGGATGATCATAAGTCGCCATTTTGGCAAACATCAGCCGCCGTCCCGGACCTGCCATTGGCAAACCGCAAGAGGCTCTTTGCGCGGTTTTAACCATGGCCGTGACGCGCTAGGCTCGCCTCATGCAGCGAGCCAACGGGAGGATGCCATGGTCGCCCAGTCGATGAACCAAGCCTGGTTGGCGCAGGTTAAGGAGACGGCGCTCGAGCCCAACCTCCCTATCTGTGACCCGCACCATCATCTCTGGGATTCCCGCAAGGCAGCCGTCCAGGAGCGCTACCTGCTCGAGGAAATCCTGGAGGACGTCGGCGGTGGCCACAACGTCGTAGCGACCGTTTTCATCGAATGCGGTGCGATGTTCAAGGCGGAGGGGCCCGAAGCCTTCCGCTGCGTCGGCGAGACCGAGTTCGTCAACGGCATTGCGGCAATGAGCGCGTCGGGGAACTACGGCAAGACGCGCATCGCTGCCGGCATCGTCGGCACCGTCGATCTGCGCATCGGCGACGCCGCAGCGGATGTGCTCGATGCGCATATCGCCGCAGGCGGCGGTCGGTTTCGCGGCATCCGCCGCGGAGCATTCTGGCACAGCAGTCCCGACATCCAGAACCATCGCACCAACCCACCCGAGGGCCTGCTCACCCACGATGACTTCCGCGCCGGCTTCAAGCATCTCTCGTCCCGCAAGCTCAGCTTCGAGGTGTGGTGTGCCCACACCCAACTCCCGGACGCGCTCTCACTCGCGCGAGCGTTCCCCGATACGATGATCGTGCTCGACCATTTCGGCGGGCCGATCGGCATCGGCCCCTACGCGGGCAAAGCGGACGAAGTGTTTGCCCACTGGAAGGCTCAAATCGACGAGCTGGCACGCTGCGCCAACGTGGTGATGAAGCTCGGCGGGCTCAACATGGAGGTCAACGGTTATGGCTGGGAGCACCGCGCGCAGCCACCCACCAGCGCCGAGCTTGCACAGGCCACCCGCCGTTACTTCGAGCACGCCATCGAACGCTTCGGTGCCAATCGCT
The DNA here is from genome assembly GCA_024281145.1 of Hyphomicrobiaceae bacterium. GTDB lineage: Bacteria > Pseudomonadota > Alphaproteobacteria > Rhizobiales > Hyphomicrobiaceae > AWTP1-13. Next base: position 2,917 of record JAMXLN010000118.1, read on the forward strand.
GCATGTTCGAATCAAACTTCCCAGTCGACAAACTGAGCTGCAGCTACACGGCGCTGTGGAACTCGTTCAAGCTCCTGAGCAAGCACTACTCGGACGCTGAGCGCAGCGCCTTGTTTTGTGGCACAGCCCAACGCATCTACAGGCTGTAGCCGCCGGCGCCGGCTCGCCAGGCCTCTATGCGCTCGAGCCGGCCTACGCCGCGCTGCCCCGCGCCTTGGCAAAATCGGGCGCGCGCTTTTCCAAAAACGCTGTGAACGCCTCCCGCGCTTCCGGACTGCGGATCAGGTCCTTGTAGACGGCAAGTTCGTCGGCGATGGCCTTGGACGCAAGCGCCGGGTCCCCCTTGAGCATGCGCCGCGCCGCCAGCAGTGCCGCGCGCGGCTTGGCCGCGAGCCGGCGCGCTGCAGCGAGCGCCTTGGCCTCCAGCTCGCCTTCAGTGACAACTGCATTGATGAGCCCGGCTTGCGCAGCCCGGTCCGCCGTCCAAACCTCGCCCAAGGCCAAAAGCTCAAACGCGCGCGCATAGCCCAGCCGTGCCGGCCCCAGCAAACTCGAGCCCGCTTCCTGAATGAGCCCCAGGTCGACAAACGGCGCGCGGAAACTCGCGGTCGGCGTCGCGTACACGAGATCGCAATGCAGGAGAAGCGTCACTCCAATACCAACAGCTAGGCCGTCGACCGCAGCAATCATCGGCCTCGTCACCTTCGGCAACCGGGCTATGAACAGCTGCGAGGGAGCCGCGTGTTGCGAACCATCCTGTGCGCGTCGCGCAAAGTCGGTGATGTCATTGCCGGCAGTAAACACACCCCCTGACCCTAGGAAAACGTGTGCGGCAATGGCATCGCTCCTCTCGGCCCCATCGAGCGCCGCCGACATAGCGTCGTACATAGGGCCGGTTAGCGCATTCTTCTTCTCGGCGCGCACGAGACGGATGATCTGCACGCCATTGTCCACGGTAATCTCGATCTCTTGGGTCATTGGCAGTCCTCGCTTTGGGCTGGCTCTCCTCAGCACTTGGCCCATGCCCCACCCCGGTCCGTCAAGTGGCCCCACCGCCATCCCGCGACGCCGCAGACCGCGCCATCAAAGTGGGAGAGATGCCGATTACCTAGACAGACTAGGGTTTCTCCCAAACGCCACGCTATGCTCATTGGCGCGGCCCCCACCGGAGCACGGAGGAACGCCACCGTTCGCCGGGCCAAGGGTCATGGCAATCGCACGCTGGCAGCATGGAGATGGTCTCGCGCGCAAGACCACGCGCATGGGCCAGCAGCGCAGGCGTTGCACGCATCAAGCAGCCCCGCGGCAAGGCGCGCGACCAAAGAGATGGTCAGGTGCGCCCTCATATACCGCGCTTAGAAATGGATGGCGCGCTTGGCAACGGCCAGGGCCGCCTCCTTCATCGCTTCGGTCAACGTTGGATGGGCGTGGCAGGTGCGGGCAAGGTCTTCGGCTGAGCCGCCAAACTCTAAAATGAGCGTTGCTTCCGCGATCATCTCGCTCGCCTGCGCGGCGATAATGTGCACCCCAAGGATGCGATCGCTCGCAGCGTCGGCCAGAATCTTCACGAAACCCTCAGTCGTCCTGTTGACCTTGGCGCGAGCATTGGCAGTGAACGGGAACTTGCCAACGTTGTAGGCGATACCTGCAGCCTTGAGGTCCTCCTCGGACTTGCCGACCGTCGCGACCTCGGGGGATGTATAGATGACATTGGGGATCGCATCGTAGTTCACGTGACCGGCCTGGCCGGCGATGATCTCGGCCACGGCAATGCCCTCGTCCTCCGCCTTGTGCGCTAGCATGGGTCCCGCGATGACGTCGCCAATGGCATAAATGTCCGCAACCCCGGCGCCAAATTTTTCATCGACGATGATGCGCTTGCGGTTGTCGAGCTTCACACCCACCGCGTCGAGACCCAGACCCTCCGTGAATGGGACGCGGCCGACGGCCATCAGCACCACGTCGGCATCAATCATCATGCCCTCGCCGTCACCCACCGCTGGCTCGATGGCGATCTTGTGGCCGGCGGCCGTGCTGGCGACCCCGGTCACCTTGCTGGCCAGCTTGAAACTGAGGCCCTGCCTCGTGAGAATGCGCTGGACAGTTCGCGCCACGTCGGCGTCGGTTCCGGGCAGGATGCGATCGAGGAATTCCACCACCAGCACCTCGCTGCCCAGCCGGCGCCACACCGAGCCTAACTCCAGCCCGATCACACCGGCGCCGATCACCAGAAGTCGCTTGGGCACCCTCGCGAGCGTCAATGCGCCAGTGGAGGACACGATCGTCTGCTCATCAATGGTAATGCCTGGCAGCTTTGCCACATCCGAGCCCGTGGCGATGACGATGCTCTTCGTCTCCAGCCGCAGCCGATCGCCGTTGCCAAGCGCCACCCCGACCCGCCCGGGCCCAAGGATGGTGGCGCTGCCCTGGATCGCCTCGATCTTGTTCTTCTTGAACAGAAACGCCACCCCATCGACGTTGCCCTTGACGCCTTCATCCTTGAAGGCCTGCATTCGGCCCAGATCGAGCTTAGGAGCGACGTTGATGCCCATCGCCGCGAAGCCGTGGCCTGCCTCCTCGTAGGCGGCAGAAGCATGCAACAGAGCCTTGGAGGGGATGCAACCCACGTTGAGGCAGGTACCGCCGTACGTCGACCGCTTCTCGACCACCGCGACCTTGAACCCCAGCTGTGCCGCCCGAATGGCACACACATATCCACCCGGCCCGGCACCGATCACGATAAGATCGTAAGCTGTTGCCATCTTCCGCAGTCTCCCGTTGCGATACTTGGGGCAAGATCGAACAGGATCGGTGCCGCGCAACTTATAAGGGCCGCACCAGACTTGCGCTACCATCGCCGTTTCGGCTTGCGCCAAGCCATGCCGCCCCAACAGACGGCTCGCCATCGTTTGCCCATCAACTGTACCGCGGGGCACAGCTGCGGTGGCCCAAGGTCACTAACGTTGGATGAGTTCGCGAGCCAACCGAGAGGGCGACCATGCTGGCGCCAGTCAAAGGCCAAGGGTCCGCACCCCAACCCGCCGCGCATGCGGGCCCCGACGTGGCCACCTGCATTCTGGCCCTGATCGACAGCTTGTCCGGCACAGCGGGCTACACACTGGAGGCGCGCAACGGAGAGCTGTTCGTCACGCCGGTGCAACCTTGCAACGCTGGCCATAAGGCTGAGTGACCTTGCCCGCAAAAACGGGGCACAGGTCCCGCATTAAACCTGATTTTGGCGCTCTGTGGCCTGGCTTCGGCCGCATTTCTCCATAATTTGCATCTCAAGCTGGTTCGGGCGGGATTGACGCTGTGTGCGTCGTCAGCACATTTGCCCCAGGCAGTGGGGGACGAGATGAAGCGATTCGCCCAGGCGGGGATTGGCGCGCTGCTGCTCGCAGGCACGGCGCTGCAAAGCGGTTGCGGCAATAGCTCCGCCGGTCTCGCAACCAGCAGCACGGGCTTGCTCCCAGCAGACGCTCCAAGCTCGATCAGCGTCGATGACCCCATGGCCCGCCCGATCGCTGTATCCTGGACCTCGGCCCGCGCCAAGCGCTGCGGTTTCTATTTCGATCCGGCAAAGCTCAGGAGCAATTATCTCGCCTACGAAGCCAAGCAGGGCGCAACCGGCGACCAGTACGCCAAGATCGAAAAGACTTACGACGCGACCTATCGCTCGACCTCGGAGAAGATTGCTCTCGACGCCGACTACTGCACAGATCGCAAGGGGCTCGAAATTAAGGCCGATCTCGAGCGCTACCTCCAGGCCGATTACACGCCAAACCTGCCGAAACCCAAACCCATCGCCAGCTGCGGGTTCTGGGGTTGCACATCCTCCGGCGATACCCCGTTTAGCGACAAGAAGTTCTGGGACGACCAGCAAAAGAATAACCCCAAACGTTAGGCTGCCCCCCATCGCGAAGGTGGCCTTGGCACGGGGCCGGTCGGTCAGGGCCAAAGCTCGTCCGCGTCCCGGGACAAGTTGCCCGCCATCGTGACCACGCGACGGGCCGGCGGGCTCGTTATGCTCCGCCCGCAGATCCCGGACGAGATCCTGGCTGGATGGGAGAGCTGGCAAGTCACCGTGGGTGACGTTCGGGACGCGCGACGTTCTGCCCGAAACTTCCCGACCAGCTCTGTCTCATGCGCCGGACCTGGCGCTTGCTCACACCCGCCCTCGGTGCAGACGCTCTCTGCCTGCGCAAAGTGCGCGCCGCCGTCGCATCGGGGATCAAGCACGCGAGGCCGATAGTCCCACGCATGGCCGATCCCCGCTTTGCCACCCCCTTTGCCGATGCCGCCGAGGCGCGGCTGGCCTGCCAATTTGAGCGCCACGCTGCTGCGGTGCCACGGCCAGTATTGGAGAATACAAGGGGAGCGCACCGGGCCCCCCAAGTGATCGTACCGGAACCGTGGCTCGACAGCTGTGGGGCCGGCACCCTTCTTCACCAGCGCAGGTATCGCCACCTTCGACCTGTTGGCGCCCTCTCCGCCTATAGGCCCGACTGGGCCGGCTCTCCTGCAGAAGGGGATGGACGCGCGCCGGACCACCACTGCGGCGCAAGGCACTGGGCTGCCTCGTGTCAGCTGCCAGCGACCGCTAGCCGGGCTCATCGCCTCGCAACCACGAATCCGCAGGAGAGCGGCTCCCCCGCGGGCTGACCCGCCGGCGCCGAGTTGCCGGTCGTCCAACACTGCAGGGCAACGCACCTCACGGGTCACGGGGCAGACACCCTTCCCCTCAACCAAAGGTTAGGTTGGCCACCGGTCCCCCACCCATTAGGACATAGGCTGGGGGCGGCGTGCACCGTCGACCCGCCCAGTGCGAATGTGGGAATGCTCGTGCATTGTGAAATCCTCACGCCAACGATAAGAACTGGGGAAACGGGCGCGCTATCCAAGCCACAGACGTCGTCGGGAGGAGTAGGTCTACGTGAATAGCAAAAGTTCCGCGGTCGAGGCCGGTCCACTCGACACGCTGCCCAAGGTGCTGTTGCGCAACGCTGCTCAGTACGCCGATCGTCCGGCCATGCGCCACAAGGACTACGGCATATGGCAGACCTGGACTTGGAAGGGGCTCTGCGACGAAGTCCGCGCTTTTGCAATCGGCCTCAAGAAAATCGGATTGCAGCGCGGCGACGCGGTCTCCATCATCGGAGACAACCGGCCGCGTCTCTATGCGGCGATCGCTGCTGTGCAGAGCCTCGGCGGCGTCCCGGTGCCCGTCTATCAGGACGCGGTCGCCGACGAGATGGCCTACGTGCTTGAACACGCCGAGGTGAGGTTCGCTGTCGTCGGCGATCAGGAGCAAGTCGACAAGATAATCTCCGTCGCAGAGCGCCTGCCGAAACTTGAGCGCATCGTCTACGACGAGGAGCGAGGGCTTGCCACCTACGATCCCGCCCGCCTGCACTCCTTCAAGCACGTTCAGGATCTGGGACGCGAGGAGATGCGCACCAACTCAGGTGCAGACGCGTGGTGGCTCGCTGAGATCGCCAATGGCAAGGGCGGCGATGTCAGCGTCATGCTCTACACATCCGGCACAACCGGCCGGCCCAAGGGCGTGATGTTGACCTATCACAACATCATCGTCTCGGCCGCAAATGGCAACAAATTTGACGGGTTCGGACCCCACGACCTCCTGCTCGCCTACCTGCCGATGGCGTGGGTCGGCGATCACATCTTCTCCTACGCCCAAGCCTATATGGGCGCCATGTGCGTGTGCTGCCCAGAGAGCCCCGAGACCGTGGTCGAGGACCGTCGCGAGATCGGGCCAACCTATTTCTTCGCTCCGCCACGCGTGTTTGAGAACCTGCTCACCCAGGTGATGGTGCGCATGGAGGACGCGGGCTGGCTCAAGAAGCACATGTTCCAGTACTTCCTCGAGGTGGCCCGCCGCAGTGGCGAACAGATCCTCGATGGCAGGCCCGTCGTCCTCCGCGACCGATTGCTCTATCGGTTGGGTGATCTCCTCGTCTACGCGCCGCTCAGAAATCGCATGGGGTTCTCGCGCACGCGTGTGGCCTACACCGCCGGCGAGGCCATCGGCCCGGAGTTGTTTCGCTTCTACCGATCGCTCGGCGTGAACCTAAAGCAGCTCTACGGGCAGACTGAAGCCAGCGTCTACATCACCATGCAACCGGACGGGGAAGTCTATCCCGACACGGTCGGCAGGCCGGCGCCCGACGTCGAGATCAAGATCGCCGACAACGGTGAGGTTATGTTCAAGAGCCCAGGTGTCTTCCTCAAATATTATAAGAACGAGGCCGCCACCAAGCAAACCAAGACACCCGATGGCTGGGTGCACACCGGCGATGCCGGCTTCTTCGATCAGCGTGGTCATCTCAAAATCATCGACCGCGCCAAGGACGTCGGTCGTCTCAATGGCGGAGCGCTCATCGCCCCAAAATATCTGGAGAACCGCATCAAGTTCTTCCCCGAAGTGCGTGAGGCGGTGGCCTTCGGGCAGGGACACGACTACGTCACCATGTTCATCAACATCGATCCAATTTCGGTGGGCAACTGGGCCGAACGCAACAACGTCTCCTATGCCAGCTACCAGGAGCTCGCCGGTCATCCGCGGGTCGAGGAGATCGTCGCCAAGCGGGTGGACGAGCTCAACGAGGCGCTCTCCCAGGAACCGCAGATGGCAGGCTCCCAAATTCGTCGCTTTCTCATCTTGCCCAAGGAGCTCGATGCCGACGATGGCGAGCTCACGCGCACGCAGAAGGTGCGCCGGTCGTTCATTGCCGAGCGCTATGAGGCGCTGATCACGGCGCTCTATGATGGTGCCAAGGAGCGCCAGCTGAGCATCGAGGTCACCTTTGAGGACGGCCGAAAGGGCAAGATTGATGGTGATGTGCGCATCGTCGACATGAAAATCTATCCAAATCCGAGTACCGAGCCTCTACGGGAGGCCGCCGAATGAAGGCCGATGTCGAAACAAGACCCGTGTCGGCCAGCGCCGCTGCTAAGGCCCGGGGCGATGTCTTGCTCTCTGTCGATAACGTATCGCTTTCCTTCGGCGGTGTGCGTGCCCTGCGCGATGTCTCCTTCGACATCCGCAAAGGTGAAATCCGCGCCATCATCGGCCCCAACGGTGCCGGCAAGACTTCGATGCTCAACGTCATCAACGGTTTCTATCACCCACAAGGAGGCATTATCACGTTCAAGGGCAAGCGCCGCCACGACATGCGACCCTACCTCGCCGCTAGCCAAGGCATCGCCCGCACCTTCCAGAACGTCGCTCTCTTCAGGGGCATGTCGACGCTCGACAACATCATGACCGGGCGTACCCTGAAGATGCGGCGTGGCATTCTCGCCCAGGCGATCTACTGGGGTGCCTCGCAGCGCGAGGAGATCCGCCACCGCAAGGCCGTCGAGCACATCATCGACTTCCTTGAAATAAAGCACATTCGCAAGACGCCCGTCGGCAAGCTGCCCTATGGCCTGCAGAAACGAGTCGAGCTCGGCCGGGCGCTGGCCACCGAGCCGGAGCTGCTGCTGCTCGACGAACCGATGGCCGGCATGAACCTGGAGGAGAAGCAGGACATGAGCCGATTCATCCTTACCGTCAGGGACACCTTCGATACTACGATTGCACTCATCGAGCACGATATGGGGGTCGTCATGGACCTCTCCGACCGCATCGTCGTGCTCGATTACGGCCGCAAGATCGCCGACGGAACACCGGGCGAGGTGCAGCGCAATCAGGCAGTCATCGACGCTTATCTCGGCATACCGCATTGAGGAGGCCTGTGTGATCTTATTCGGGCAGGTGCTCGAGGTTCTGATCGGCGGCCTCCTGTCGGGGGTCCTCTACTCGCTCGTCGCTCTCGGCTTCGTGCTGATCTTCAAGGCCTCCGGCGTGTTCAACTTCGCACAGGGCGCGATGGTGCTTCTGGCCGGCTTGGCACTCGTACGTTCGCTCGATTTTCTCGCCGCGAGGGGCATTCCCGTATGGGCGGCGGTGATGTTGGGGTTGCTGTTTGCCGCCGTCATAATGGCGATCACGGCATGGCTGGTCGAACGTTTCGTCCTGGGTCCGCTCGTCAATCAGGATGGTCTCACGCTCTTCATGTCCACAATCGGGGCGACTTTCGTGCTCGAGGGTGCTTCGCAGATGATTTTCGGATCGGATGTTTACCCCTTGCGGCTGTTTCCGAACGATGCGTGGTTCCTGTTCGAGAGCGTCTTCCCGGGCGGCATACTCGTCAACAAGCTCGACGTGTGGGGCGGCCTGATCGCTGGCGCACTGGTGGCCGGGCTGGCGGTTTTCTTCCAACGCACCAAGACGGGGCGCGCGCTCCGCGCCGTCGCTGATGATCATGCGGCCGCCCAATCGGTCGGCATTCCGATCAGCTGGATCTGGTTCGTGGTGTGGCTGGCGGCGGGCCTCGTTGCTCTGGTGGCTGCAACCGTCTGGGGCACCAAGCTCGGCGTGCAATTCTCGATAACCTTCCTGGCACTGAAGGCCCTGCCGGTTCTGATCATCGGCGGCTTCACGTCGGTGCCAGGCGCCATCGTTGGCGGACTGATCGTCGGCGCCGGTGAGAAGTTGGCTGAGGTGTATCTGGGCCCGCACATCGGCGGCGGCATCGAATACTGGTTTGCCTACGTGCTGGCGCTGGCCGTCCTGCTAGTGCGGCCACAGGGCCTGTTCGGCGAGCGCCTGATCGAGCGGATATGAGCAAGTAGCCAGCAGCGACCCCCAATGACCCACAATCTACTCGGCACTCGCCATTCGCTACTCGCTTCCTGAGGACACAATGCTCTATCGCGAAGCCGGCCAGTTCAAATCCACCTATGCGGCCGATATGGCTATCTTCCCTATTCGCCAGGATCGCATGGCTTTGTGGCTGTTGCTCGCCGTTGCCTTCCTTGGCGTTCCACTGCTCGCCCACTTCCGGATCTGGCCACTCGGCAGCGACTATTTTCTGCGGGCTATCCTGATCCCGTTCCTCATCCTCTCGCTTGCCACCGTCGGCCTCAATATCCTCATGGGCTACTGCGGACAGATCTCGCTCGGCAGCGGCGCCTTCATGGCGATCGGCGCCTATTCCACCTACAAGTTTGCGACCGGAGTGCACCTGCCGCTGGCCTGGTTTGGCACGGCGATCTCAATAGATCCGCTGCCAGTACTGCCCTCGATCCTTCTCGGCGGGGTCATGTCCGCCGTCGTCGGGATCCTTTTCGGCATTCCGAGCCTGCGTATCAAGGGCCTGTACCTGGCCGTTGCGACGCTGGCCGCCCAGTTTTTCTTCGACTGGGTATTCATCCGCGTGAAGTGGTTCACGAACTACACGCCATCGGGCTCGGTGGCGGCGCCGGAAATTACAATATTCGGCTACGTCTTTCACACACCGATCGAGCGCTATCTCCTTTGCCTCGCGTTTGTTGCTGTGTTTGCCGTCATTTCGAAGAACCTGGTGCGCGGTAATCTCGGCCGGCAATGGATGGCAATCCGCGACATGGATATCGCCGCCGAACTGATGGGCATCCGTCCGCTCTACGCCAAGCTGACGGCGTTCGCAATTTCCTCCTTCATTGTGGGCATCGCCGGTGCCCTATTCGCATTCGTCTATCTCGGCGCCTGGGAACCGCTCGCCTTCAATATTGACCGATCATTCCAGCTTCTGTTCATGGTCATCATCGGCGGCCTTGGCTCGATTCTAGGCTCGTTTTTGGGTGCCGCATTCATTCTGATCTTGCCGATTCTGCTCGATCAGGGACCCCACGCCCTGGGGATTCCCGTAACCGTGGAAACCGTTTCGCTGATGGTGCTGGTCGTCACTGGTGCCCTCATCTGCTATCTGCTGGTCGTTGAACCTCTGGGATTTGCGAGACTTTGGTCGGTAGCCAAGGAGAAGCTCAGGCTCTGGCCTTATCCCTACTGAGGGCTTAGGTTCGGCGCACGAATGCCAGAGCGCAGTGTGAGCGGCGCATACGGCATCCAACTAGAATAATGCTCGCAATGAAGGCTCCGGCAGTTGGCCGGCAACAATGGAGGAAAAACTATGATCCGAAAACTCCTGGTCTTGGCAGCCGTCGCCGCTGGCACGACGGCGATCGCCGGGCCGGCACTGGCGCAAAACGAGCAGTTCATCCCGCTGCTGGTCTATCGCACCGGCCCGTACGCGCCCAATGGCATTCCGTTCGCCGACGGTGTCTCCGACTACTTGAACCTCCTCAACGAGCGTGACGGCGGCATCAACGGGGTCAAGCTCACGTCGGAGGAATGCGAGACGGGCTACGCCACAGACAAGGGCGTCGAATGCTACGAGCGTCTTAAGGGCAACGGTCCGACCGGCGCGAGCTACTTCTCGCCGCTGTCCACCGGCATCACCTTTGCACTGACCGAGAAGGCGCCTGGCGACAAGATCCCACTGTTGACCTTGGGATATGGTCGGTCGGAGAGCAGAGACGGCACCGTGTTCCCGTGGAACTTCATCGCCGTTGGCAGCTACTGGACCGCCGCCGACATCGCCATCCAGCAAATCGCCAAAGAAATGGGTGGCTTCGACAAGCTGAAGGGCAAGAAGGTCAGCCTAGTCTATCACGACAGCCCTTACGGCAAAGAGCCGATCCCGGCACTCGAGGCGCGCGCCAAGAAGGACGGGTTCGAGTTTAAGGCGATCGCGGTGACGCATCCCGGCGTCGAGCAGAAGTCGCAGTGGCTCGCCATTCGCCAGGATCGCCCCGACTATGTGCTGTTGTGGGGCTGGGGCGTCATGAACTCGACCGCCATCAAGGAGGCAGCAGCCGTCGGCTATCCGCGCGACAAGATGATCGGCGTGTGGTGGTCGGGCGCCGAACCGGACGTGACGCCCGCGGGCGACCAGTCGATCGGCTACAAGGCGCTTATGCTTCAGCACCCGCCCGGCAAGTTCAAGGTGCACGAGGACCTGGAGAAGTATCTCGTCTCTAAGGGCAAGTCGATCGCCAAGGACGACTTTGCCCAGGTACTCTACAACCGCGGCTTGATCAACTCGATGCTCGGCACGGAAGCAATCCGCACTGCGCAGACGAAGTTCGGCAACAAGCCGCTGACCGGCGAGCAGATTCGCTGGGGCTTCGAAAACCTGAACCTTACCGCCGATCGCATCAAGGAGCTCGGCTTCGAGGGCATGCTTAAGCCGATGAAGTTCACCTGCCAGGACCACCAGGGCGCCGACCAGGCCCGCATCCAGCAATGGGACGGCAAGGCCTGGAAGACCATCTCCGAGTACTTCACGGCGGATGAGTCGATCTTGGCTCCGATGGTGAAGGAACAGGCCGCGAAGTACGCGGCAGAGAAAAAAATCACGCCGCGCGACTGCTCGAAGGAGAGCTGAGCGCCAGCAACGAGCACACTGGGGCGGCGATCGTGCCGCCCCATCACCCGATCGGAGCTGAACGCGTGACCGATACCCTCGCCAGGCCTGCACCCGGCGCCACGGCGGATGCCAAGCCTATCCTGGCGCTGAAGAATGTCGAGGTCATCTACGACCACGTCATTCTCGTCCTCAAGGGTGTCTCCCTCGAGGTGGGGGAGGGCGGCATCGTCACCATCCTGGGCGCCAACGGCGCTGGCAAGTCGACGACGCTCAAGGCAATTTCGAACCTCGTCCGCTCGGAGCGGGGCGAGGTGACGAAGGGTTCCATCGAATTCAGGGGCGAGCGCGTCGACGGCATGACACCCAACGACCTGGTACGGCGCGGCTGCATCCAAGTCATGGAGGGCCGGCACTGCTTCGGCCATCTGACGATCGAGGAAAACCTTCTGACCGGCGCGTTCACGCGCGGGGACGGCCGCGCTGCGGTCGCCAGCGATCTCGAGCGAGTCTACACCTACTTTCCACGCCTGAAAGAGCGGCGCGCCTCGCTTGCCGGATACACCTCCGGTGGGGAGCAACAGATGACGGCGATCGGGCGGGCACTTATGTCCCGACCGAGCATGATCCTTTTGGACGAGCCGTCCATGGGGCTCGCGCCGCAGATCGTTGAGCAGATTTTCGAGATCGTCCGCGACATCAATACCAAGGAGGGCGTGAGCTTCCTGTTAGCGGAGCAGAACACCAACGTGGCGCTGCGCTACGCCGGTTACGGCTACATCCTCGAGAACGGACGCGTGGTGATGGATGGCGAATCCAAATCGCTGCGCGAGAATGAGGACGTGAAGGAGTTCTATCTCGGCATCGGCGGCGCCGACCGCAAGAGCTTCCGCGATGTGAAGTCCTACAAGCGACGCAAGCGCTGGTTGGCGTAGCTGTCGTCCCGACGCTGGTCAGCGGGATCCATCGTACCGCATGCTCCGGCGTCCGCAGATAGTTGGATACCGGGGACAAGCTCGGGTATGACAAGCGCGTTGGTTCGTTGAGCGTAGCGCAGGGGGAAGCCGTGAGCGACAAGCACTATGACCAACTCGAGACGCGTGATCCTGCGCAGCGCGAGCTTGCGCAATTCAACCTGCTGCCGGATCTCGTTCGGCACGCCATGACGAATGCGCCGGGGTGGGCGGCGCAGCTCAAGGGCGTGGACGTAGCCGCGTTGAACTCGCGCCAGTCCCTCGCCAAGCTGCCAGTCCTGCGCAAATCCGCACTCAAAGAGCTACAGGCCAAAGATCCGCCGTTCGGCGGTTTTGCCACCGCGACGGCCGGCGTCTTGGGGCGCGTGTTCATGTCTCCGGGCCCCATCTTCGAGCCCGAAGGCCGCGGCGAAGATTGGTGGCGCACGGCGCGCGCCCTCTTCGCTGCCGGCATTCGTAAGGGCGATGTCGTGCACAACACGTTCGCCTATCACCTCACCCCCGGCGGCTGGATTTTGGACGCCGGCGCCCGCGCGCTCGGCTGCACCGTGATCGCCGCCGGGCCCGGCAACACCGAGCAACAGCTCGATGCCGTCCAATACCTCAAACCCAATGTCTATGTCGGTGTCCCGGACTACCTAAAGATTTTGCTCGACAAGGCCAAGGAGGCCGGTCGCGATGCGTCCTCCTTCAAGAAGGCACTGGTCGGCGGGGGGGCGCTATTTCCTTCGCTCAGGGCCGAATACAAGGCGCGCGGCATCGACACCTACCAGACTTACGCTACCGCCGATCTCGGCATCATCGCCTATGAGAGCGAAGCGCTCGAGGGCATGATTGTCGATGAGGGTGCGATCGTGGAAATCGTACGGCCGGGCACCGGCGATCCACTCCCGGCGGGCGAGGTGGGCGAAGTGGTGGTCACCACCTTCAATCGCGACTATCCCATGATCCGCTTCGCCACCGGCGATCTCTCCTGTGTCCTGCCAGGCGCGAGCCCGTGCGGCCGTACCAACATGCGGATCAAGGGATGGCTCGGTCGCGCCGACCAGACCACCAAGGTCAAAGGCATGTTCGTACACCCCGAACAGGTGGCTGAAGTGGCCAAGCGATATGCCGGGCTCGGACGCGTGCGTTTGGTCGTCGCGCGGGCCGGCGAGCAAGACGTCATGACCTTGCGCGCCGAGACCTCCGAGGCCGATGCCGACCTTAAAGCCAAACTGGCGCAGACCTTGCAGTCCGTCACAAAGCTGAAGGGCGAGGTGGAGCTCGTCCCTCCCGGTTCGCTCCCCAATGACGGCAAGGTGATCGCCGACGAGCGAACCTACGGCTAATTCGCTGCTTGTTGAAGCGGTGGCCTCGTAGCGCGGCGTCGAATGCCTTTCAACCTGCCGCCGACAACGCCGGTGTCTGCGCGTAAGTCTCGCCGTCCGTGCGCGCAAGAAAGTCGGCGATCGTATCAATGGTGGGGGCGTCCTTGAGCAGTGGCGCATGACCCTGGCCGCGCACAGTAACGGCCGTTATGCGAGGATGGCGCGCCCGCATTTGTGCAAACGTCTCGTCGCTCAGAATGTCTGAGTTTTCGCCGCGGATGGCCAGCAGCGGCACGTGCACGAGGGCAGTGAACTGCGGCCACAGCTCGGGCATCGGCCCATCCATCAGGGAAATGGCCTTCGCAAGCTGGGGATCATAGCTGGGCGCGGGCAGACCATTGTCGTCGTTGAAGGCGGCGTGCGCAAACTCCACCCACTGCTGCGGCGATACCGCCGTAAACTGCCGGCGGTTCATCTCTCTGACGAGCTCAGTTGCTTCCTCCCAGTCCGCCGGCAGCGGCACGCGGCCGACGTAAGCGCTAATACGGGTGAGGCCCTCACGCTCGATCACCGGGCCGATGTCGTTCAGCACCACCGCACCCATCGCATTCGGCCGCAGCACGGCCATCAGCATGGCGATTAGCCCGCCGCGGGAGGTGCCGATGATGGCTGCGCGATCGAGGCCCTTCATGGTCATGAAATCAAGCACATCGTTGAGCTCGACGAGAACTGAATAGTTCTTCCAGTCGGGATCGTTCTGCGAGCGCCCCCGGCCGCGGTAGTCGAGCGCAAAAACGTCACGTCCCGCCTCGTCGGGACGCGCGAGTGTGACGGCTAGGTCGTGGAAGTCGCGGCAGTTGCGCGCAAGCCCGGGCAGGCAAACGACGGGCCGCCTCAGTAATCCCGCGCCGGCGTAGTGGCGCGCGTAAAGGCGCAGCCCGTCGCGCGAGGTATAGTGGATGTCGGTCCAGTTCTGCATCGGCCCTCACCGCGCCAACGGCCGGCGCAAGGCGCCACGTGTTTGGCGCAGCGCTTGCACGGTGCCATGCGCATGCTGACGCTGCAAGATAGCTCTGCGTGCTCCGAGCCCGCTCAAGCCGACGCGGCTGCCCCATGCGCGGCTCGCCGCACCGCCGCCCGCGCAAGCAAACGCGTAGAATCGAGCGTTGGCAGCGCCGAATTCCCGTCCTCCATGATCAGGGGGATCTCGGTGCAGCCGAGCACGACAGCTTCGCAACCCTGATCCTGCATCCCCCCGATCACCCGCTGAAAGTAATGGATGGCCTGGGCCTTGAAGACGCCATAGACCAGTTCATCCATGATGATGCGATTGATCTCTTCGCGTTCGGCCGGGCTTGGTGCGATCCACTCCAGTCCGCGCGCTGCAAGCTTCTGGGGATAGACCTCGCTGCTGAGGAGCCACCGCGTTCCAAGGATGCCCAGCCGTCGATACCCGCGTTCGGCGGCCTCGGTGGCGACCACCTCAGCGATGTGCAACCAAGGTAACGTCGAGCGCGGTGCGACGTCGGCCAGTGCACGGTGGAGCGTGTTGTCGGGGCAGATCAGGAAATCCGCACCAATCGTTGCGAGCTTGTTCGCAGAGGTGAGCATCAGCGCGCCCACGCCCTGCCAGTCTTCGCGGTCGAGACACCTCACATAGTCGGCGAGCGAATGGGTGTGCATGGAGACTTCGGGATGGGCATGCGGACCCAACAGCCGCGTGCCTTCTCCACAAATGGTGCGATAACAAAGCGCCGCACCTTCGGCCGAACAGGCAACGATGCCGATGTGGAGGGGCATTTGCTTCGGCAAATATGTGTGGCACCAGGAGAGCTAGCGCTCACCCCTTGTTGCCAGCATCGGCCGGCACCTCGGCAGCCGCCGCCTCCGCAACAAACGACTGCGCTTGGCGCACCCAGTCCTCATTCTCGATGCGGCCGCCAAGGGCGAGGGTCTCATCCACGTTGGCGATGTCGTCGTCGGAGAAATTGGCGATCTGCTCGAACTTGATGACGCCCAAGCCACTGAGCTGGGCGGCGAGCTCCGCGCTCAATCCCTTGATCCGCGTGAGATCATCGGGCTCTCCCTTCGGTCGCTTGAAGCCCTTAAAGGCGGCATTGAGGCGCTTCGCACGCGCGTCGGTGCGCTCGAAAATGCGCGCAGACTTGCCGCGCCTGCCACGCAGGTAATAAAGCTTGGCGCGGCGTACCTTGCCCCGGCGGACCACGTCGATCTCGGCGATGTAGGGCGAGTGGATGGGAAACACGCGCTCGACGCCTTCGCCGTAGGAGATCTTGCGCACCGTGAAGCTCTCGTTGAGGCCGGAGCCGGAGCGGGCAATCACCACGCCTTCGTAGGCCTGCAGCCGGAAACCCGGGCCCTTGGCCTCCTCCTTGGGCTTGGCGCTCTTCTTCTTGTCCTTGGCGTCGCCCT
The DNA here is from genome assembly GCA_024281145.1 of Hyphomicrobiaceae bacterium. Taxonomy (GTDB): domain Bacteria; phylum Pseudomonadota; class Alphaproteobacteria; order Rhizobiales; family Hyphomicrobiaceae; genus AWTP1-13. Next base: position 18,946 of record JAMXLN010000118.1, read on the forward strand.
CCGTGCCTTCCATCACCTTGACCATCACCTTCACCGTATCGCCGGGGGCGAATTCCGGCACACGCCGCTGCGCGGCGATGGTTTCCATCTGACGACGCTCAAGATCGTGAATAACGGTCATGGAAGCCATGGGAGCCCCTCGGAGTGGAATGAAACCGCGCTCCCGGCCTCAGCTCGGGCGAGGACGGCAAGGCCGTGTCACGGGAAATCGCGTCAGCTTCTAGCGCAAAAAAGGCGGGCGTGTCGATGGGGTTGCCGAGCCTTTCCGCTTGGACCCCAGCTGTCGACCAGGACCAGCCCGCGGTGGGCCTTGAGCACCCCAGCCCCGCCGACGTGGCTTGCCCGCCCACCTAAGCCTGCCCCCCCACCGTTTCCAATGCCAGTTGGCCCCAACACTGAGGCGGCGTCGGCCGACGGCAGCCAAATCAAAGGAACCCTGCAAGAGCCTGATCGGCACAGAACAACCATCCCGCTCAACGGTATACCCCCTCGACGCTGCACCCCCAATCGACGAGCGAGCCCGGGCCCGCCGCTCCCTGGGATCACTCCCGGGTCGCCTCCACCCACCGGAGACACTTGCCGGGGACGCTTGGCCCCAGCAGAATTGCACCGCCACAGGTCCGCTTCGGCAGCGTGAGGCTTCTGCATTTTCTCCCGGAAACGGGGGGCTCGACCCCGCGCGCATGATGCTGTTTTCTGGTTGGCATGACAGCGCCTCCAACGACATCCAACGGCAGCGAGCGGCCCAGCCCACCGAGCCGGGAAGCGCCGGCGCGTGTCCGCCGGGGCTACCAAGAGGTGACGGTGGCTGCCAGTCCCGACCAGGGCCTTGCGTTCCGGGTTCTGCTTGACGGCAAACCCGTGCGCACGCCGGCCAAGAAAGTGCTAGACCTGCCGACGCGCACATGTGCCGAGGCCGTCTCTGCGGAATGGGCAGGCCAGCACGAGCACATAGATCCCGCCACCATGCCGCTGACCCGGCTCGTCAACTCCGCTGTTGATGGCGTACGGGGACGCGAAGGCGAGGTGCGCGACGAGATCGGCAATTATGTCGCCAGCGATCTCCTATGCTATCGCGCCTCGGGACCGCTCGCGTTGATACGCCGGCAGAGCGATCTGTGGGACCCGGTCCTTGCCTGGGGGCGAGATGTGCTGGGCGTACCGCTCGTCGTCACAACTGGGGTTATGCCGGTAACGCAACCCGAGACCGCCCGAACGGCGCTCGCACGCACGATCGCCGAGCATGATCCGTTCACTTTGGCGGCACTCTACGTCATGACCACGCTGATGGGATCGGCTCTGCTCGCCCTGGCGCACGCCTACGGCCGGCTCGGCCTTGAGGAGGCGTGGGTCGCAGCGCACGTCGATGAGGACTGGCAGATCAGCCAGTGGGGTGAAGATGCCGAAGCGGCCGCGCGCCGCAAGCGCCGCTGGGTGGAAGTTGCATCTGCCAGCACATTGCTGCGCCTTGTTTCGAACCTCCCCTCGGTTTCGAACGCGACCTGACGCCTCGCGCGTCTCTCATCGGTTCGTCAGCTTGAGCTCGATGCGGCGGTTGCGGCGCAGCACCTCTTCGCTGGTCCCCTCCTCAAGGGGCTGGAATTCCCCGTAGCCAGCGGCCACCAGACGCTTGGGCGAGACGCCGCGGCTGATCAAGTATTTCACAACCGAGGTTGCGCGTGCACTGGAGAGCTCCCAGTTCGAGGGGAATTGCAGCGTAGCAATCGCCTTGGAATCGGTGTGCCCGTCCACCTGTAGGGACCAGTCGATCTCGGAAGGGATGGTGCGCTCCAGCTCGACGATGGCGGCCGCCAGCTGATCGATGGCAGCCAGTCCCTCCGTCGTCATGGTGGCTTGGCCAGAGGGAAACAGCACCTCGGATTGGAACACGAAGCGGTCACCGACAATGCGAATGTCCTTGCGGTCCCGCAACAGCTCGCGCAGGCGCCCAAAGAAATCCGAGCGATAACGCTGCAGCTCCTGCACCTGCTTGGCGAGTACAACGTTGAGACGTGCCCCCAAGTCTGAGATGCGCGCCTGGCTCTCCTTGTCCTTGGCTTCGGCGGCTCCCAGCGCCTCCTGCAGGGCGGCGATTTGTCGGCGTAGCGCCAACAACTGCTGATTGAGCAGATCGACCCTGGCCGCTGCCTCCTTCGACATCGCCGATTTGTCGTCGAGCTCCTTGGTGAGGGCGACAATGCGCGCGTCCTTTTCACCGCCCATGGCAGCCAGTCCACCCAGCCGGTCGTTGTCGGCGCGCAAAGTCGCCAATGACGCCTGCAGGCTGGCGAGCTCGTCCTCAAGCGACTTGCCCCTGCCTTTTTCCAAGCTCAGCAGGTTGGTGATCTCGGCGATCTGCCGCGTGAGCCGCCGCAGCGCTGTATCTTTACCGCTCGACTCCCGGCTCACATAGAATTGCGCCACCATGAACACCGACATCAGGAACGTCACGACCAGCAATAAGGTGGAGAGGACATCGACGTACCCCGGCCAAAACTCTCCATAGTTATTGGACTTGCGCGCGCGACCGTAAGCCATGTTCGTCCCCTGCGCCTAACCCCGGCGTGCAACTTTGGCGGCAAGGTCCTTGAGCACGGAGGCAACCTCCGATTGCTGCGCCGCCTGCTCGTCCACCCATTCGCGCACGACCTTCTGTTCGGCGCGCATTTGACGCACGAGCTGGTCGACGCCCTTGGCTAGCTCCTTGACGGCACCACCATCTGCTGGCGGCGACACCGCCGCGCCCCCAGACGCGCCGCTCAGCCGCTCGCCCAGATCGGTAATGGCACGGTGCATATCGGTAACGGCCACATAGAGTTGCTGGGCGGCATAATCAGCCGTCTGCGACCCGCCAGGCGCCAGGTCGGTGATGCCGGAGAGCCACTCCTCGAGCTGATTGTAGAAGCGCCCGTGCGCGTGGCTCGCCTGCAGCTCCAGAAAGCCCAGCACCAGAGATCCGCCGAGACCCAGTAGGGATGAGGAGAAGGCCGTTCCCATGCCGCGCAACGGGGCAGCCAGCCCGTTCTTGAGGTCGTCGAACATGGCAACGCTGTCAGCTGCCTTGGTGTCGAGAGCACTGATCGCCTTGCCCACCGACTGGATGGTGTCGAGCAACCCCCAGAAGGTTCCAAGCAAGCCGAGAAAGACCAATAGCCCCACCAGATAGCGACCGGTGTCGCGGGCCTCGTCCAGCCTGGCGCCGATCGAATCCATGATCGAACGCATGGACGTTGCCGATAGCGACAATGAGCCCGTCCGGTCGCGCAGCATGGTCGCCATGGGCGCGAGCAATACGGGACGATGTGAGATGGCAAGACCGGGATCAGCGATGCGAAAGGCATTGACCCAGCGGATCTCTGGATAGAGCCGCACCACCTGCTGAAAGGCGTAAAGCACCCCCGAAAGCAGCACAAAGCAGATCAGAAGATTGAGTCCGGGATTGTTCAGCATGGCCTCCCAGAGCTGGCGATGGAGAACCGCGACCAGGAGGCCCACCAACACCAGAAAAACGAACATGCGCCACACATAGAGCCCAGGCGTCGACAGGCTCCTGTGCAGAGAGGATGGTGCCCGATCCACCGGTCTTGCTCGCGCCATGCGTCGTTCTCCGCCTCGATTGGAGCGACATTAACCAAAGACGTTCGCACCACAAACCGGCAACTTGATGCCGCCCATGCCGGGCCGACTCGCCCTGCTGAACCCGCCCCGCTCGTCAGCCCCCCGCGGAGGCATCCACAACGGCGGACGCATGGCGCGCATCGGCCAACAGCTCCAGGAGTGCCTTGTGCACAGCCTGGTTAGCAGCAACGATTGTGCCGCTGCCCGCCATGGCAGGCCCACCCTCGCCGTCGCTCGCGTAGCCGCCAGCCTCCCGGACCAACAGCATGCCGGCCGCCATATCCCACGCCTCGAGCCCGTGCTCGATGTAGCCATCGAAGCGTCCGGCGGCCACCCAGGCAAGGTCAATGGTCGCCGAACCGGTGCGCCGGATACCGCCCACCTGCGCCATCAACGCCTTGCATTCTCTCAAGAATCTCCCATGATCACCGCGCCCGCGGTGCGGCACACCGGTCGAGACAACACAATCCGCAAGGGATTTGCGGGCCGCCACGCGTAGGCGCCGGTTGTTGACGAAGGCCCCTTGGCCCCGCTCGGCCGTATAAAGCTCGTCAAGGATTGGATTATAGACGAGGCCGCAGACGATTTCGCCCTCGCGCTCCAGAGCAACTGCGATCGCAAAGAGGGGAATGCCATGCAGAAAATTGGTCGTGCCGTCGAGCGGATCGATGATCCAACGGTGGGTCCGGTCTGGACCCGAAACCACGCCGCGCTCCTCCATCAGAAAACCGTAACCCGGCCGCGCTCGCGACAGCTCCCTGAACAGGGTTTCCTCGGAGCGGTGATCGGCAGCAGTAACGAAATTTCCTGGCCCCTTCACCGACACCTGTAGCTGCTCGATTTCGCCGAAATCGCGCGCCAGCCCCCGTCCCGCCTTGCGTGCGGCAGCGATCATCACATTCATGAGGGCTGAAGCGGCCATCTGCGCGTGCGCATAGCGCATTTTCCCGATCATGGGAAGCGAGCGCGGCCGC
>JAMXLN010000119.1 GCA_024281145.1 Hyphomicrobiaceae bacterium
TGCGCTGCATGGTGGCGAAGAGCCCCTGCGGTCGCACCATCAACACCGCCAGCATGATCAGATACGCCACGATCTCCTTGAAACCAGGCGGCAGGTAGCGTCCCGCCAGCGTTTCAGAGACACCGACGATGAGCCCGCCGAAAACGGTGCCGATTAGACTGCCGAAGCCACCCACCACGGCTGCGGCGAAAGCCTTGATGCCGAGGAAGCCGATGCTTGGGTCCACCAGCGACACGGGCGACAACAGCACGCCGGCAATGGTCGCCACCGCGGCCGAGAGCGCCCAGATCAGCGAATTGATGCGCTTCACGGGAATGCCCATGTAGTAGGCCGCCAGCTGGTTCTGCGACGCGGCTTGCATGGCGTTTCCGATCTTGGTGAAATTGAAGAAGAGATAAAGCAGGCCGGCGAGCAGAACGGTGCCCGCAATCATGGAAAGGCTCTCGAGCGGCAAGATCACGCCGCCGGCATTGATGATGCGGTTCGTGAAAGGTGTCTCGAACGTCTGCGTCTCGTGGCCCCACACGAAGCCCGCACCGGCCCGGAACAGGAAACCCAGGCTGATAGTGAGGATTACGATGGCCAACTGCGGCTGGCCGATGATCGGCCGCAGCACGAGCGCGTCGAGCAGATAGCCAAACACGGCCATGATGAGTGCCGCCAGCAGGAAACCCAGCCAGTAGTCCACTCCCATCCTGCCGACCAGGGTCAACGCTACAAAGGCGCCCAGCATCATCAGGTCGCCCTGGGCGAAGTTCACCATTTCGGTGGCCTTGTAGATCAGCACGAAGCCCAGCGCGACGAGGCCGTAAACACAACCCTGCGCAATGCCGCCGACGATGAGCTGAAGGAGCTCCAACTTGCCGTTCCCTGCCCGTGGACGACCGAGCGCCCATCAATGTTGGTTGGCCGCCGCTCTTCCGGTTGGGCAGCGGCAAGGCTTTAGACTGCCGAGACGGAAAACGCTAGTGTGGCGTGACGGGCTGACACCGAGGTGAACGGCAATCAGCTGCGTGGCACTTGGTGTCGGGCGGCGCCAACCTCAACCATCAGACCGAAATCGCAGCGAGGCTGAGAGCACGGCGCTCTTTGCCACCGCATGGCTATGAGATGATGGCCTGATCGCTTCTCGCGCTGTCGAGCGCGGCCGCGCATGTCTCAAACTGTGTTAGCTCGCGTACCGCTGGCGCCTTTCGTTCTTGCCGGCGGGACGCGGACGATCGCGGGAGGTAACGATGCAATTCACGCCGGAGTACGAAGGCATCCCGTAACGAAGAAGTTCACCGACGCGAAAATCACCCGCACGTCGACGAATGGGAGCAAGCCAGCATCTTCCCAGCCCACGAGCTCTTCAAGCGCGTGGACGAGCCAAAGCAATACGGCGGGAGACGCTATTAGCTCGTGTGCCTCGAGGCCCTCGGCCACATCCGCTGCGGTGGCGTACCAACGGCCATCGGCGTGCAGACCGACACGCCAAGCGGTTCATTTCCGCGGGCGGAGCTTGAGACTGGGGTCGAAAAGCTGCGCGCTCACCTACTGCGCCGCCGCCTTGATGCGCCAAGGTCACCACGTTGAAATCCAGGTAGCTCTCGCGCGAAATCGCCGGCGCCTGCCTTGGGGCGGGATGGGGTTTGAACGAAACCACCATCTCGCGCGCTGACCGCGACATTCCTCATCGGCTCCGTCGGCGGCGGTGCGGACGAAATCATGCTGTCCGTTCTCTGCGAGGACATGGGCATCTTACAATGATCGAGGGGCATGGCCCGCTCCATCCATGCCGGGCACCATACAATGCCCTCAAGCCGGGGGCGTCCCCACCCCCCTAGGCCGGAGGGTCACACAGCCCGGGCCTCACTCACCCGGCCGTCATGAAGAAATAAAGCACCACCCCAAACGCCCAGGACAGGGCAAAGCCCGCCATGAAACCGCGCACGTCAAGGCCGCGGAACTCGAGCAACGCGCGGCGGCGGGGCTGCACGAGCGGTAGCCTCCCCATTGATGCCTCGGCCGCATGGACGGGCAAGGGCAGCGGCGGGAGCGGCGGCGGCACCACGGGCAGGGCGATTGGGTGCGCCCCGGACGCAGAGGCCTCTCCCCGCGAAGGGCGAGCAAGCACCGGTTGGGTGGCGCGTAGCGCAGGGAATGATGGCTTGTGCTCCACGGGTTGCGCAGAGCGCAAGCCCTCAAGCTGTTGCTTATGCTGCAACAACACCTTCAGCTTCTCCAGCGCCTCTGCAGCGACGCTGGCATCGCTCGCCAACTGGACAGCCGCATCGAGCGCGCTCGCCAGTGGCTCGATGCCTGGAGCGGCCCTTTGCGGCTCCCGCGCCTGCGGCTGGGCAATTGCCGATGGTGAATGGGGCTCGGCTGCCTGGGCTTGCAGCTCGGCGCTCGGCCTGGCCTCAGAAACGTCTTCTGCCACCTCCTCCGGTGTCCCCGTCATGGCTTGCGAGGCCGCCTCGCTGGGCTCTTGAGAGGCCAGGTCAGATGGGACATCGCCGGACGCATTGGCCGTCACAGGGCTGGGCGCAACACGGATCGCAAACTCAATCCCGAGGTCGAGCACCGGGGCCTTCGGCATGAGGCTGAGCGCGTCCGAGGCCTTGTCAACCTGCGCTCGAGACGCCTCCGCCGACAGTGCCTCGAGGCGCGGCACCGTTGGCTGCGGAGGCTGGACATCCGCGTTCTCAGGCGTGCTTGGCGAGGCCTCCTCAAGGGTGTCATCGCCACCACCGTTGAGCCCACGCGGCGCGACCTTCTGAGCCTCGGCCGGCGGCACGCTCAGGGACAATTGCAAAGTGGGTTCCTCGCCACCCGGCACGGGGTTCAGCAGCATTTGCACCTCGGATCCAGCGTGTGCACTCGACTGCCCGGCTCCCGCCGCCGGCGCATTTCCCCGCCAAATCTCGTTGATGGCCAGCGATGCCCCGCGGTCGCCTAGCCACCCCTAGCGTACCAGGTCCCCACCCCGTCAGCGCCGACCAGGTCCCCGTCCCCGTCCGGCGTCAGCTTTGTCATGTGTAAGTCAGGCTTTGGCAAGTTTCTGTCAGGCTTTCGTGTCAGGCCCTTTCAGACCTTGGCCCTCAGCCCTTACCGAGCCCGGTGATGCGATCGAGCAGGCGCGGCCGACGGCGCTTATCCGGTATGTCGCCCGGTTTGGGCAATTGTGCGGCAGCGGGCACCGCAACGGCACTCTCAGTCCCCTCCTTGGGTTCGGCTTCGGTCCCGTCCTGCCCGCGGTGGCCATTGGCGCTCGGCGCCGTTTCCACGCGCGGTGGCGTTTCGGCCACGGGTGATTGCGTCGGGCTCGCCTCGGCATCGCCGCTCACAGCACGCACCTGCGCAACGCGATCAGCCAGCGTGCGCCGCTCCTCGCCGCGTACCGGCCGGCGTGGCGCAACAGACTGTGTGGATCCGATCCGGCGCATCTCGCCCATGAAATGCGCAGCCTGGCGGGCGAGCCGTTCGTGCGCGGCCGCCAGCTCGGCGCGCAGCTTGGCGATGGTCGCTACTTGCTGATCGGCTTGTGCCTGGGCCGAACCCAAACGGGCCTTGAGCGCGATGCGGCTGTCCTTCAGCCCGCCAGTCTTCTCCTGTTGC
>JAMXLN010000120.1 GCA_024281145.1 Hyphomicrobiaceae bacterium
CGGCTGGTGAGACGTTGATCCCCGAGCGTTTGATCATTTCGGAATGGCGTCCGGCATATTGGATCGCACCGTCCTGGCGGAGCGAACCGAGATCACCGGTCCTGAAGAATCCGTCGGGGAGAAAGGCTGTGGCGTTCAGGTGTTCGCTCGAGCCGAGATAGCCCCTGGTAAGATGGCCCTTTACCTCTATCTCCCCTACTTCATCCGGTTGCGCGTCGTCATCTAATGCTGCACGTCGGATGCGCACTTGCACGCCAGGCAAGGGTGGACCCTGACACCGCGCGCGCTCCGCCAAGGGCCAATCGTGCGGCGTGACGCAGCAATTGCCGTAATTTTCGGTGGCACCATAGATGTTGCAAATCTGCGCTGCACCGAGGTGCTCAGCGGCCTTGAAGATGTCCTGGGGAGCGCCAATCGTAAGCCCCGTCCGCAAAGTTGCCGTGCGCCCGGGGTGAAAGTGGGGATGGTCCACCAGAGCATTGGTAATGGCAGGCAAGGTGTAGATCGCGGTGCACCGGTGCTGCTCGATCAAGTCAAGTGCGCCGCCGGCTTCGAAGTGACCTTGCAGCACAACCGACGCGCCGTGCGTGATCGCCGCCGGAAGTGCATTGATTGCGCCATAAGACCAGAACAGCGGGATGGAGATGAAGACGCGGTCGCCGGGCACCAATCCCTGGCGCTCGCCAATGTGAAACCCGTTCTCGATGGTTCTGCAGTGTTCGAGCGGGACGGCCTTTGGTCTGCTGCTCGAGCCGGAAGTGTAGAGGACAAAGAGTTCATCCTCGGCACTTGCGCGCTCTCCGGGTGCCAGATTTGCGAGGGCCTCGGCCTGCCGATAGCCCAAGTAGGGGGTGAGACCATTCCGCGCTGTCGTGTCGAACACCACGACCTCCTGCAGATCTCGGTACGCATTTTTCGACCACAGCTGCGCAATGTCGTCCGCGAAGGCGCGCTCGCCGAAGTGGCACATTGTGAACATGATGCGCACTCGGGAATCGCTCAGCAGAAAATCGAGCTCTCTCGGCGTCGACCACGTGCTGAAGGGGACCACGGTCGCGCCAAGCGCCGCGCCCGCAAACATCACCTCGAGCCATTCAATGCGATTATCCGCCAATAGGCCGACACGGTCACCGCGCCTCACGCCGGCCGTGCGCATCCCTTGCGCTACCTGCCTGGCCCGCGCCTCAAGTTCCGCGTAGGAGACGGACCCGTCGTTGGCAATCGCAGCGGGTCGCTCGGGAGCATTGGCGGCCTGCTCGCAAAGCAGTTCGAAGAGTGTACGGCTGTAGGGCGCTCTCATATGCTATCGAGGATCGTCCATCGTGTGCACGCGGCAGCAACGATAGTATCGATACGACGACACGTCCAATCGGGAGCGGAGCCGCACCGATCTCAGGCCCAACTCGGCAGTGCGCTCAACCCTAGAAGGAGGTCCTTGTGCCGCTCAATATCGCGGAGGTTGCCCGCCACGTTGCGTTGGTCACCATCGACAATCAGCCCAAGCGCAACGCAATGTCCCGTTCGATGATGGCAGAACTGGCTGAGGTTTGGGAACGTTTGGGTGCATCGGATGATTGCCGCTGCATCATCATCACCGGAGCCGGCGATCGCGCCTTCTGCGCTGGCGCCGACATCGGCGGCGATCTCTCTGCAACGCAGGAAACTGCTCGCATGATCGATCGGGCGCTCCTAAAGGCGAGAACGTACGCAAAGCCCATCGTGGCGGCGGTCAACGGCGACTGTGCCGGTGGTGGTGTCGAGCTCCTTTTATCAACCGATATCAGGTTGGCCGCCGAACATGCCCGCTTCGGGCTGCCTGAGGTCAAGTGGTCGATCTACCCGTTCGGCGGCGCCACCGTAAAACTTGTGCAGCAGATCGGCTATGTGCATGCCATGGACCTGTTGCTCACCGGGCGTCTCGTAACAGCCGAGTTCGCCGCCGGTATCGCACTCATCAACCGCGTGCTGCCAAGCGCCGATGTCATGCCCGCTGCCGTCAAAGTTGCGATTGAGATCGCGGCGAACAGTCCGTCGGCAGTCCAGGCGGTAAAGACGCAGATCAGCGCCGGCATTGCCGACTACGCAGCTACCAGGGAGGCCTTGGAACATGAGTTGGGAGATCGCGTGCGCGCGAGCCGGCATTTCTCGGAAGGCGTCGCCGCCTTTCGCGAGAAGAGACCCCCCCGGTACGACTGAAGAGATCGACGCATCGCTTTTCAAAGGAAAAAAAACGCAAGCCGGGTCGCGTTAGGGAAGGGCCGCGGGTTCGTCGCCGGCGGCATCCGCTGACCGCGGATTTGCCTGTAGAGCCTGCCGGCACTCGTCCCTCGACCGGTCCGGTGACGCCCTCTCACTCCAAGCGCTGACGCGCTCTGGACGGAGCTTTCCTCTAAAACGACGCGATTTCTGCGGCGTATGCCGGTGCAAATGACTAGGTGGCTCAAGACGCTTCGTGGAACCGAAAAAGGGCCGCGCCAGGAATGGCGCGACCCTTGGCTTTGTGACCCAAGTCAGCTGTGCCAGCGGAACTGCTGGGGTTTGCGGGCAGAACCCTGCGAGAGCATGACGTTTACAAGGGCAGGGCCGCGGAAGTTCATGGCCTCATCGAGGGCAGCGGGCAGGCGCTTGGGGTCCTCGACAAAGAAGCCCCTGCCGCCAAATGCCTCCATGACCTTGTCATAGCGGGCGCCATAAATCAGCGCGTTTGGCTTTAGGTTGAACATCGGGTTATCCGGGATTTTCGGCATACCGGGTCCGATGCCACCATTGTTCAAGACGACGATCTTGACGGGGAAGTTGTAGCGGACCAGCGTCTCCATCTCCATACCCGAAAAGCCGATCGCCGAGTCGCCCGACAGGTGGACGACCGGCCGATCGGGGTGCACGACGGCGGCGGCGATGGCCTGACCTAGGCCAACCCCCATCGTCCCATACGTGCCGGCGTTGAGGCAGGAACGGGCGTTGAAGCTCGGTATTTGGGTGAGACCGATATCCATCGTGCCCGCGCCCTCGGCGCTGAGGATCGCGTTCTTCGGCATCCAAGCGGCGACGTCGCGCAAGGCCCGGAAGTAATTGGCCGGGGTCGCGTCGTCGTTGATCTGTGGCCGAATCTGCTCCGCGTTCTCGGTCGACTTTTGCGCAATCATCTGCCGCCAGGGCGTATCCTTCGGATGGAACCATTGACGGCTGGCGAGTGCCTGATTGAGTTGCCGCATAATCGCCTTCCCATCACCGACCAGCGCCACCTCAGTCGCCTTGTTGTGGCCGATCTCCTCGGGCGAGATGTCGAGCTGGATGACCTTGACGTCCTTCGCATAGCGCGGTGCCTGACCGAAATGGAAGATCCAGTTGAACCGCGCACCCATCAGGAAGACCACATCGGCCTTCTGCAGCGCCAGCGTGCGAGCCGCCGCGACCGACAGCGGATGGTCGTCCGGCATCACGCCCTTGCCCATCGGCGAACGCAGGAACGGCAGTTGTGTGCGCTCGATGAAAGCGCGCACTTCGTCCTCAGCGCGCGACCAGGCCATGCCCTTGCCGACGAGCACCAGCGGTCGCTCGGCCCGTTGGAGGAGGTTCAGTGCCGCCTCGATGTTATCCGCTGGCGCAACCATGCGCGGGGGATCAGGCGCGCGCTCGACCTCGACGACCTTGTCGAGATCGCACTTGCCGGTGATGATGTCGTCGGGCACATCGAGATAGCTGGCGCCTGGGCGGCCATTGATCGCGTTCCGGGTCGCCATCTCGACGTAATAGGGAATGCGCTGAACGCTCTCGATGGCGTGTGCGAATTTACAGAACGGCGAGGCGATCAGAACCTGGCGTTCTTCCTGGAAAGCGCCCATCCCGCCGCGATAGGTTTCTGAGGCCCCGCCAATCAGGATCATCGGCCAGCAATTCTGTTGGGCGTTGGCAAGGCCCGCGAGACCATGCACCACGCCCGGCCCGGTCACGACGATGCAGGCGCCGGGGCGGCCCGTCAGATAGCCGTAGGCCTGCGCCGCATAGGAAGCCGTCTGCTCGTTGCGCATGCCGATATAGGCAACACCTTCCGCCTGCGCGGCTGCGGCGATCGGGGTGACCGGAAAACCGACGACCCCGAACAGGTGATCGATACCCTGCTGTTTGAGGCTCCTGGCTATCAGGGTAGCGCCATCGACTTCGCTCATGCTTTCCTCCTCGCAACCGAATGACTTCAGGCGCGAGCTTACGCATTGATGGCAGGGCTGCGAAAGGGGTTTGCACAACGGAACGGCTGCTATGCGTCAAATAATTCCAAAAAAGGCGGGCGCGGCAGATGGCACTCGGCAGGGGTTGGCGTGGCCGTCCCACCCAGTCAGGGCCCCACTGAGGACAGATACGCCGCGTTTTGGGCGCCTTTTGCACCCATCCTGGATGGTCTAGAGCGGCCGGGCGCACCAGAATGGCAATTCGCCCGCCCCACTAGCGGAGCGCCGCGAGGCATGCATAGTTCTGCGCCGCGGTCGGATTCTCGATGTTTGGCTCTAGGTGCGCGAGCGATCTTGCTTCAGAAAAGCCCACCTTGCGCAGAAGTTCGAGGTGGCGAGCGATCTCGAACCGGCCCGGCTCATAGACCCAGGACGTTCCCTGGGGCTTGATGAAGTCGCCATTGACGAGCACGCCTCCCTCGGGAAGGGTCTCGTGGCAGCGTGCATAGACTGCCTCGACGGCCTGTTGGCTGCCGAGATCATGCAAGGTCCAGGTCGAGATGATGGCGCGGGGTTGTCGCGATAAGGTTTTGGGCCAACTCTGGTCGAGCAGGTCGGCCTTGGTCAGCGTAACACGGCGCAGGTGCGGCCCAATCGTCTTCTTGGCGATCTCGAAGAACGCGTCGGAGAAATCCAAGCCCTCGTAGGTGATGTCCGGTTGCCTATCCAACAGGTGGCGGGCCAAGTATCCGGGCCCAAGACCCAACTCAAGCACGTGCGCATTTGCAATGGATGGCCTCGCAGCCTGTTCTAAGATCAAATCAAAAAGCGCCACACGCGGCGGACTAGGCACGAAGCGATCTGACCACCCCTGAGCGAAATCCGCGTCATGAAATCTGTGCTGAGCACCGACGTAACCGTTCACAGCCGCTCTGCTCCCAAGGCGCGATTTGAAGTGGTCAACGTAGCACCTTTAAGCCGAATGGGGCGAGGAATGCTCTGACCCAACCGTCTCGGCTTGCTCGTCCGCCTCCTCCGATTGCTCCACGTCGTTGAGAACCATGCAAATTTCCCAGAGCCGTCAAGAGATGCGTTGCGGCATGAGGGTGCCCGGTGGCGCTGGCAACTGGCTCCTGCAAGCCAAGCCAACGCTTTGCGGGTGGCTCCCCGGGCAGGCGCGGCGCGAGCCAGCAGGAAACCTTGAACGGGAGTTCGCCGTTCAATGGGAGCGCGGCCGCCCGTGGCCATCGCACAACCAGCAACGGCCCTCCTCCCCATGATCATCGCCCCAGCCCTCCACGCCCTTAAGGTGCTACGCCTCGTCGCGCTTTTGTGGATGGCAGTGCTCGCTCGCATCTTCGTCGAGGTCAATTCGCTCGCGGGAAACGCCTGGGCTTGCCGCCTTGTCAAGTTCGTCAACGCACTGCCTTACATCGCAGGCTGCTACCTGGCAGGCGTCATTGGTGCCTGGGATGCACAGTTGTCACCGCACGTCGCCGGAGCAACCTGCGCCGGTATCATGATCGCATACGTGTGCGGATCGTGGTTGAGCGAGTGGTGGCGCCGCTGACCACGGGCAGCAAGGCCGCTCACCAGTTGGCACCTCTTGCCCAAACCCGATTGTCGCTCCCCGCGTGCTGCTGTCGTTGCCGTAAGAATGGCTGTGCCGGAGATGCGCCATTCAGGGCATCGACCGTGAGCGTGGCCTGTCAGTTTCGCGTGTTGGCGGGCCGAGCCGCCCGAGCGAACGTGCGCTAGCGCGCTTGCGAAGTTCGGTGGGCGACCGCGCGTAGACTTCGGCGAACACAGCATTGAACCGCCGCAGGCTGCCGAAACCGGCGCGCATTGCGATCTGCGCCATCGAGAGGTCGGTCTCGTCGAGCAACCGTTTGGCGCGTTGGACGCGAGCAGTCTTTGCGACTTCTATCGGGCTGGCACCAAGATGTTTCTGAAAGAGCCGACTTAGATGTCGGGTTCCGATACCAAGTCGATGCGAGAGGACCTCGACTCCGCTGCCGTCGAGAGCACCGCCGTCGATGAGCCGCAGCGCTCTTTCCACGGTGGTACGCGATCCCTTCCAAGCCGGCGAGAAGGGGGCCGCCTCGGGTCGGCACCTCAGGCACGGCCGAAATCCCGCCGCCTCGGCTGCAGCCGCCGAAGGAAAAAAGCTAACGTTGACAGCCCGGGCCGGTCGCACCGGGCACACGGGGCGGCAGTAAATGCCGGTCGTTCGGACACCCGTGAAGAAACACCCGTCGTAGCGGCTATCCCTGGTTATGCGGGCGCGCTCGCATTCCTGTGCATCGAGCATTTGCATTTTCGCTCTCCTCCTCACCTTCGGGGACGGAGTCCGAATCCGGCGAGCTGGCATTTGCTCCAGATGCTATCTGCAATTGCGAACCCTCGCTACGGGACCCCTGCATGACCCTCGGCCATCGGTTTCGCGAACTCGGTAGCGCTTTCAGCGCCGATCCAAGAAGTTCAGCTCGGCAGACGCGGAGACCGTGATGGCGTGCCGGTCGCTGCGACGGTCAGGAGCCGAGGAGTAGCGTGGGCACGCGACGAGCACGCTTGATAAGAGGAGCCGAGAGTGGTCGACGTGACGGACATAGGAGGGTTCAGCCCGGTCCTAGCGCGCGCTTTGTGCCACGCGCTGCAGCACCTGGAGAACACCGTGCATCGGCCGGTCTGCGCTTCGACCGAGCTTGCTCATCTTCGTTCCCGCTTCGATCGCGCCTTGCCTCAAGATGGCATGGACCCAGTCCAGGTTATCGATGAACTGGTTCGCGACGTTGAGGGAGGGATTATCGGCAGCACGAGCGGCCGTTTCTTTGGCTGGGTCATCGGCGGTTCCTTGCCCGCGGCGCTTGCAGCCGACTGGTTGACGTCGGCCTGGGATCAAAATGCGGCCATTCACGCCTGTGGACCCGCCGAAGCGATCATCGAGGAAGTGGCTGGTAAGTGGCTCAAGGACCTGTTCGGATTGCCACAGACGGCAAGCTTTGCATTCGTTACCGGCACGCAGATGGCGCACGTGACGTGCCTGGCCGCGGCCCGCCATCGGCTGCTCAGCCGAGCCGGATGGGATGTCGAGGAACGAGGCATGGCAGGTAGTACGCCAATTCGGCTGATCACGAGCAGCGAGCGCCATGGGTCTGCCGAACGAGCTATGCGGATCTTGGGATTTGGCAAGCGTGCAGTCCACGCATTGCCAGCTGATGGGCAAGGTCGCCTCGATCCGATTTCGCTCACGCGCGCGCTCGAAAGCAGCTCCGAGCAGCCAACCATCGTGCTTCTCCAAGCCGGCGACCTCAACATCGGCGCATTTGATCCCTTCAACGAGCTGATCCCGATCGCACATAAGCATGGTGCATGGGTCCACGTTGATGGAGCCTTTGGCTTATGGGTAGCGGCGAGCCCCAAATACCGGCATCTCTTGCGCGGCGTCGAGCTTGCGGATTCGTGGACGAACGACGGCCACAAATGGCTGAACACACCGTTTGACTGCGGTTACGCTTTTGTGGCCGACGCCGATGCTCACCGCTCGGCCTTTTCACATCGCACCAGCTATCGGGTGCATGTTGGAGATGCCCGCGATCAGATCGACTGGAACCCGGAATGGTCGCGACGGGGGCGCGGTGTGGCCACCTACGCTGCTTTGCGCCAGCTCGGCCGTTCAGGCATTGCCGAATTGATCGAACGCACGTGCATCCACGCGCATGCATTGGTGATGCGCATTGGCAGCCTACCCGGTGCCGAAGTGGTTTGGGAGCCGACGATCAACCAAGGCTTGGTGCGCTTTATCGATACCAAGCCAGGTGCCACCGAGCAGGACCACGATCGCAGAACCGACGAAATCATCTCGCGCATTGTTGCGACCGGCGAAGCCTTCTTTGGTGGCACCACGTGGCGAGGGAGACGCTCTATGCGGGTCTCGGTCTGCAACTGGCAGACCAATGCGACTGATGTCGACCGCGCCGTAGACGCGACCCGACGGGTGCTCGGAAACCTTGCTCCTTGAATGATGCCTGACGCTGGTCGCGCTCAAGAGGACCGCCGATACCGCACGGAAATGGGTGCACGGCACTTGAACTGGCACTTGAGCTGGCACTGGGGCTGGCACTGGGGCTGGCACTTGGTATTGGCACTTGGGTTCGTGGGAGGAGTTGTCACGACACGGGTCGAATGCGGCCCTCGCAGCTCCAGTATGCGCTCCGCATGGGATCAAGCCCTGCTCGATGGTCGAATGACGCGCTGATCGCGCCGGACAGGCAGGCCCCCCCGGGTGTTGGCTGGGTGTCCTAAAGCCCCCGCACCAGTAGCGCGATCGTCTCAGCGCCGGCCTTGCGATCTTGCGCTATCGCCTGATAGGCGGGGCTTTGCAGGAATTCGCGCGCCGTTTCGCGCCC
>JAMXLN010000121.1 GCA_024281145.1 Hyphomicrobiaceae bacterium
CACCTCGGCAAGACCCGCCTCGCAGTCGAGCTCGCCCAACGCTGCGGCCGCCTCGCCTAGGGCCTCTCCATGGGTTGCGACCGCGCCAGCGAGCTCGGCAAACACCTCCTGCTCGAGCGCCAAGGCGCGGTCGGCGGACGTGACGATGCGGCTCTCGGTGGCCACCAACTCCTCGGTGGCGAAGCGCAGCGCACCGGCCATGGTTTGGCGGTGCCGGAAGATGAGCGCCAACGGCTCGCTCAATAGCGGCTTGGCCTGAGCGGCCGGCACCTCGACGTAAAATCCCATGATGTTGTTGTGGCGCACCTTGAGCGATCTGATCCCGGTCTCTTCCAGGTACTTGGCCTCCAGCTCCGCCATCACCTTGCGGCTGTCGTCACGCAGCGTGCGGGCAGCATCGAGTTCGGGGCGAAAGCCCGAGCGCACAAAGCCGCCATCTCGCCGATGGTGGCCGGGCTCGTCCACCAACGCCCGGGTCAACAGATCGGCGAGTTGGCTGCTTGATTGCGTGAGGCGCTGCTGGAGACCGGCGAGCCCGTCCGGCAGACCGATGCCGACAGCGCCTTCGCTGAGCCGTCGCGCGCACTGGCGCGCGGCGGCCAGACCGTCGCGCACGGCCGCGAGGTCGCGCGGACCCCCGCGCTGCAAAGCCAGCCGTGAGCGCGCCCGCGCGACGTCGGGAGCACCCCGCACCGCGCCGCGAACATCGCCACGCAGGGTCTCGTTGTCGAACAGGAACCCGACGGCATCGAGGCGGGCGGCAACGGCAGCCGGATCGCGCAGAGGGGCCGAGAGCCGTGCGGCGAGCTCGCGTGCACCGGCCCCGGTCACGGTGCGGTCGATGGCGTGGAGCAGGCTCCCTTCTCTGTTGCCCGACAGGGAGCGCAGCAACTCGAGGCTGGCGCGGCTCGCCGCGTCGATGACGAGGCGGTTGGCAGGCGTGGCGCGACGTGGCGGTCTGAGGCACGGCGCCCTGCCGATTTGGGTGAGCTCGACATACTTGAGGAGCGCGCCAATGGCAGCGAGCTCGCCCCGCGAGAACGCCCCAAACGCCTTGAGATCAACGACGCCCAGGCGCGCCTTGAGCAGCCGCTGACCCGCCAGGCTGTCGAAGGATGGACCCGCAACTGGCGTAGCCGTCGCTCCTGCGGTTGCGATCCATTGGCGCACATTGGCGTTGGCGAGTAACCGGTCGGCGGCGATCACTTCGCTGGGCGCCAGCCGCATGATCTCGCCCGGCAGGTCTGGGGCGGGCACCTCGCCCACCTCGAATTCGCCGGTGGAGATGTCGAGCGAGGCCAGTGCCAGCTGTGGGCCGTGGCGGGCCGCCGAGGTCGGGCCGTCGAAGATGGCGGTGAGGTAGTTGCGCGCCTTGGCGTCGAGCAAGCTGTCCTCGGTAAGTGTGCCGGGGGTGACAAGGCGCACCACGGCGCGGTGAACCACGGCCTTGGAGCCGCGCTTGCGCGCCGCCAGCGGGTCCTCAAGCTGCTCGCATACGGCCACTCGGAAGCCATGGCGGATCAGGCGCTGCAGATACTCCTCGGCGCGGTGGACCGGGACCCCGCACATCGGGATGTCGTTGCCCAGATGCTTGCCCCGCTTGGTGAGCACGATGCCGAGCGCCTGCGCTGCGGCGATCGCATCGGCGAAGAACAGTTCGTAAAAGTCGCCCATGCGATAGAAGAGCAAGCAGTCTTGATGGGCCGCCTTGATCTCCAGAAACTGCGCCATGGACGGCGTGACGCTCGCAGGCGCAGGGCCAGAGGCAGCCTCGGGTGCCTCATTGGCATGGGGCAGAGTGTCAGCTGGTGGCGCGGCGTCACGCCCGTGGAGAGGTTGCCCCCTGTCTTTGCCAAGGTCTCGCGCCATTGCCCCCAATGCCTTGCTGATGAACCCGGCACTCCATAGCGCTTCCGCCATCGGCGTGGAACTGCGGGGGGTGGCGGGCGCGCATTTTTGCGGGCATCGGTCGCGTGCGGCCTTGTTGCCGGAACTTATCTTGCGCGGGGGCGGATCGTGGCGGACATTTCCGAGAGGTTGGCCATGGCAAAGTTCTGGCATCTAGCGCCGCTCGCCGCGCTTACGGCGCTCGTTGTCACGCCGACAGCTTCTCTCCCCAGCACGGCCCAACCGGCAAACCTTGAGGGTTCCTGGAGCGGTGGCGGCGTGGTGACGTTCGCCTCGGGGGCGCGAGAGCGGGCGCGCTGTCAAGCCCATTACAGCCGCAGATCGCCCACGACCTACGCATTGACGGCAACGTGCGCCACGCCATCGGGCCGGGCAACGCAAAGCGCGAGCGTGCGCCAGGTCAGCGGCAACAGCTACCAGGGGAGCTTTTACAACATTGAGTACAATGTGTCGGGGACGGTCCACGTCGTCGTGCGCGGCAACAGCCAGAACGTGCACTTGAGCAGCGGCGCCGGATCAGCGTCCTTGCGCCTCAGCCGGTAACAGTGGCTGGAGGGGAGCCTGATGCACAAAGCGTTGTTGTGGGTCGGCGGTTTGCTCTGCGCCATCGGTCTTGCCGTGCTCGCAACGAGCGCGGTCATGAGCTACATGGGGCTGAACCCAAGCTACAATCTGGGTGATCCAGCCAAAGTCGAATTCATTCTCGTGCCATTTTGGCAGATTGGCCTCGTCATCGCGGCCATTGGCGCTGTGGGCGTGTTGGCGTCCCGCAAAGACCCAAGCACCGACGCCCGCCTGGATTAGAGCTGCTCCCTTTGTTGGAAGCGCAAGGCCTCCTTGGACCGGGGATGCGTGAGCTGGCCATCCCAATCGTTACAGGCTGGCAGTTCGTGGGTTGAAGTCCTGCCAATCCCCTTGCCACGCATGTCCTGCAACGCGGCTGCCGATGCCGATCCGCAGACGGAAAGCCTGAGAAGAATCAAGAGAGATTGCGCTAATTCAATTGCGCTTGGCCCACAAGGACCGCGCCGAGCGCTCCATGAAATCGCCTCCCTTTGTGCGTTCGGGTCCCAGCGATGGTGGAGGTCGCAGCGCCACCGGGGCAGGCCATCACCGAGGCGTTGCGGCTCGACTTCTGGAAGTGCAAAGCGATCCGCCCGGCGATGGTGCTGGCGCTTTCTGATGGGCGCACCGGGCCCGAGCGGGGAATAGGCGAGTTGTGCGCTGCCGGCGGGGGCCCTATCGTGGCCCTTTCGTCACGACACGCCGGGGGGAAGCCGAACCATCCATGGCCATCAAGTTCGCAGCTGCGCGCTTCACGGAGCAAGAAGCGCTGCTGTTTCACAGCCAGGGCAAGCCCGGCAAGCTCGAGATCAACGCCACCAAACCGCTCACCACCCAGCGCGATCTTTCGCTCGCCTACTCACCGGGCGTGGCGGTGCCCGTGCTGGCCATCGCCAAGGATGCTCGGCTTGCCTACGATTACACCAACAAGGGCAACCTGGTGGCGGTGGTCTCCAACGGCACGGCGATCCTGGGGCTCGGCAACCTCGGCGCCCAGGCGGCCAAGCCCGTGATGGAAGGCAAGGGTGCGCTGTTCAAGCGCTTTGCTGACATCGACAGCATCGACCTGCTCGTCGACACCCCCGACGTCGATGCGGTCATCAACTGCGTGCGCTACTTGGCGCCCAGCTTCGGCGGCATCAACCTTGAGGACATCAAGGCGCCGGATTGCTTCATCATCGAGGAGAAGCTCAAAGAGCTGCTCGACATCCCCGTTTTTCATGACGACCAGCACGGCACGGCGATCATCGCCGCCGCCGGCCTGCTCAACGCTCTGGAACTTACCGGGCGCGACATCGCCACGTTCAGGCTCGTGGTCAATGGCGCGGGCGCGGCGGGGATCGCCTGCCTGGAGCTGCTGACCGCCATGGGCATGCCCAAGAAGAACGTGGTGTTCTGCGACACCAAGGGTGTGATCTATCAGGGGCGCACCGAGGGCATGAACCAATGGAAGTCGGCCTACGCCGTCAAGACCAAAGCGCGCACGCTCGCCGAGGCGCTCGAGGGCTGCGACGCGTTCTTCGGCCTTTCGGCTGCCGGCGTGGTGACCAAGGCGATGGTCAGATCCATGGCCGACAAGCCCATCATCTTCGCGATGGCCAATCCCGACCCGGAGATCACGCCCGAGGACGTGGCCGAGGTGCGCTCCGATGCCATCGTTGCCACCGGACGCTCTGACTACCCAAACCAGATCAACAACGTGTTGGGCTTCCCGTTCATTTTCCGCGGCGCGCTGGATGTGCAGGCCTCGACCATCAACGAGGCGATGAAGATTGCGGCGGCCAAAGCCCTGGCCGAGCTTGCGCGCGCCGACGTACCAGATCAGGTGGCTGCCGCCTTCCTTGGCCGGCAGGTGACCTACGGGCCCGACTACATCATCCCCGCGCCATTCGATCCGCGCCTCGTCACCCACGTCCCACCGGCGGTGGCAAAGGCGGCCATGGACACCGGCGTTGCCCGCCGGCCCATCGTCGACATGGAGCGCTACGTTGCTCAACTCTCTGGCCGGCTCGACCCCGTCGCCGGCTGGTTGCACAGCATCTTTGCCCAGGTGCGCAACGCGCCCAAGCGCATCGTGTTTGCCGAGGGCGAGCAGCCACAGATCGCACGCGCCGCCAACGCGTTTCATAACGCTGGACTGGGCCGACCCATTTTGATCGGCCGCCACGCCCCGATCCGGGAGGCCTTTGCCACGGCCGGCATTGGTCTCACCGACGTGATCGAGATGCACGACACCAGTCTCGCCGATCGGCGCCACGAGTACGCCGAGTATCTCTACAAGCGTTTGCAGCGCAAAGGTTTCTTGCTGCGCGACTGCCAGCGCCTGGTCAACAATGACCGCAACGTGTTCGCTGCCTGCATGGTGGCCTTGGGGCACGCCGACGGCATGGTGACGGGCGTCACGCGCAATTGGACCACGGCGTACGAAGACGTGCGCAAGGCCCTCGATAGCAGGCCGCGCCGGCGCGTCATTGGTGTGTCGATCGCGCTGAGCCGGGGCCGCGCCGTGCTTGTCGCGGATGTGGCCGTGCACGACATGCCCGATGCGATGCAACTGGCCGATATCGCCGAGGAGGCCGTGCGGGTCGCTCGCCGGCTCGGCATGGAGCCACGCGTTGCCTTTCTCGCCTACTCGACGTTTGGGCACCCGCGCGGCGAGCGTTCTGATCGCGTCCGCGAGGCCGTGTCCATTCTCGACCGCCGACAGGTCGATTTCGAGTACGATGGCGATATGGCGGCCGACGTGGCGCTCAACCGGGACGCCATGAAGCCCTATCCGTTCTGCCGGCTGTCGGATACGGCAAACGTGCTCATCATGCCGGCGTTCCACTCCGCCTCGATCTCGACCAAGATGCTCAAGGAGCTGGGCGGTGCCACGCTGATTGGGCCGATGCTGGTCGGTTTGACGCACTCGGTGCAGATCTGCCCGCTCGGCGCTAAAGACAGCGACGTGGTCAACATGGCGGCGCTCGCCGCCTATGACGTGAACGGCTGAGGCTCGTGCGCTGAAATTCCCGACGCCGGCGGGCCCGCCGGCTCAAGCTCCCCTGTCGGCGTGCCCGCCCGAGGCGGCCGGCAACGCAGCGCCATGGCGATTTTGGCCACGGGGGACCTTGGCTTCACATCGCAGACACACCTGGCTAGTATGACGCCGCTCAACTAGGTGCGAGGTTGATTCGGCTAGGGAAAAGTGTACGGGACCGCAAACCCTTGAACGCCTACGCTGCCACGCCAGAAGCCTTCCCGGCGCTTGTCCTGAACGCCGATTTCCGCCCTTTGAGCTACTACCCGCTGTCGCTATGGAGCTGGCAGGAATCGGTGAAGGCCGTGTTCTTGGAGCGCGTCAATATCGTCTCCGAATACGACCGCTTCGTGCGCAGCCCCTCATTCGAGATGCGACTGCCCTCGGTCGTCTCGCTCAAGACCTACGTCAAGCCGGCGCTCTATCCCGCGTTCACGCGGTTCAATGTATTTCTGCGCGATCGTTTTGTGTGCCAGTACTGCGGCTCTAAAGACGACTTGACGTTCGACCATCTCATCCCGCGCTCGCGTGGTGGACAGACGCGCTGGGATAACGTCGTTACCGCCTGCGCACCCTGCAACTTGAGCAAGGGCGGGCATTTGCCGCATCACGCCGGCATGCAGCCGCGCCAACTGCCCTACCGGCCGACGGTGTTTGAATTGCATCGCAACGGCCGCTTGTTTCCGCCCAATTACCTGCACGAAAGCTGGTTCGACTATCTCTACTGGGATACCGAGCTTGAGCCCTAAACCGGCGCTGCGCTGCGCGGTTGGACGGGCGGGCTGCGGTCCCTCCGGCGATGCGCGGTGGCCAGCGCATCGGTCACTTCCAGCGGCAAGTGCGGTCGCCATGCCGCCAAGATGGTGCCCTCAAGCTCCCACAATCCTCACCTAAACCGTCAGCATCGGGACGATATGGTGCGGGGCGGGACAGCTCGTCTAACCAGATCCGAGCCGAACCGGATCCGGGCGGGGACCCACGGGGCGTTAACGCTCTCTTAACCCGTTAAGCGTTAATGAACAGTGGGAGTACGAGGTGTGCCCAATGTTCAGTAACAAGCGTGCACACGCCGCCCTCGCACGGGACGCCGTGGCGACGGGCTTGGCGATCGCTCTGGCGGTCTTGATCGGCGGCTGCAGCGCCGACGTGACTCGGTTCGATTTTCCAGTCTTTGGTCTCACCGACAAGAGTGGCGAAACGGGCTCGCTGCCCACGCCGCCGGAGGCCATGGCTCGGCGTGGCTATGCGGATCCCTCGAGCGCAGCGCCGCGCGGCGCTGGTCTTGGCGAAACTGGGCAGGGCGCAGTGCCGGTGCCCTACGCGAGTTCGATCCCAAACGCGAGCCCTCCTTCCCCCGCAGGCTCGGGCGAGCGGTTCGCCAGCGTGCGCGACTATTCGCCCTCGCCCGCGAACGCGCCTGTGGCGGGAAGCGATCCCTATCCCGGTCGGCCCATGGATCGGTCGAGAGCGGTAGGGCGCGGGGAAACGATCCAAGTGCAGGACGGCGATACCCTCTACAGCATTGCCAAGCGCCACGGCGTGTCGCTCGCGGCGCTGCTTGAGGCGAATGGCCTCGCCCACGGTTCGACCATCAAGCCCGGTCAACAGCTCGTCGTCCCGCCCGGCACCGCAACGACGAGAGCGGTGGGCGAACCCGCGACCGCCGGGCGTACGCCCTTGGCACGGGGGGCGGCCCCGCCGCTGCCCGCGGCGACGCCGGTCCCGACGGCTGGATGGGAGGGACGCCACACGCTGAAGGCCGGTGAGTCGCTTTACGGCATCGCGCGCCAACACGGCGTCTCGTTGGCCGAACTGCAGCGCGTCAACGGCATCACCGAGCCGACCCGGCTGCGCGCCGGCACCGTGCTGTCTGTGCCCGGCGCAGCGCCCACGGCCGAGCTTTCGCCACCGCGCGCTCAGTCGGGCGCGCCGGGGAGTGCCAGTCAGCCCCGCATTCTCAATACGCCTGCACCGCTCAATCCACCTGCAGCCGAGCGCAAGACGGCCGCTCTTACCGATCGCAGCAGCGATGCGACGGAAGCGGCCGCGGAACCGGTCTCTACCTCCGGTCGGTTTCGCTGGCCCGCGCACGGCCGCCTCATTGCCTCCTTCGGCAATCGTCCCGATGGCACCCACAATGACGGGATCAATATCGCGGTGCCGCAGGGCACCGAGATCCACGCGGCCGAGAGCGGACGGGTGGCCTACGCCGGCGACGAGCTCAAGGGTTACGGAAACCTGGTGCTGATCCGTCACGGTAACGGCTGGGTGTCGGCTTATGCGCACGCCGACCAGATTCTCGTCAAGCGCGATGATGTGGTGCGGCGCGGCCAAGTCATCGCCAAGGCCGGCAAAACCGGCACGGTCGACCAGCCACAGCTGCATTTCGAGCTGCGCCAAGGCGCCAAACCGGTCGATCCTCTGCCGCACCTTGAGAAATAAGGGACATTACCCGCTAAGTCCTTTGATTTTCTAATTCTTTTTTTGGCGTTATGCCCAGTCGTGCCCACTTTTATGCCCAGTCTTTTGGCCTATTGCGCCCGTTATTCGGTCGCCGAATTCGATTGTTCAGGAAATCCTTATGGACCGCTGTCTGCGGAAAAATTAGAGGCTTTCTAGGAAAATCTTGGAAAAAGGCTTCCAAATGAGTACAGAGAACGTCTTTTGAATTATAACGGCGGCGAATTTGGAAAGATTATTTCCGCCGGGGGCGTAAGGTAAGTGAGCCTTCTTTTGGCGTCCATCATATGTATGGACTGCACGATGGGCCAGAATACGATGGGCCAGAATACAATCGCCTGGAAGACAGATTCGAGATATGGCGAGCATTCGATCTTGAGGGATTTAGAGATCAGCTACAAGGAATTCTGAGATTAGCTGACACGACGACGGGGCATGCGCTGCTACTCGATCTCAACGATGGCTCGGTTTGGTTTTTTGATCCCCATGACGTAGCGGATGAGCCCAACCAGAATTTGCGAGCATCGGCTTTCTTCAAGTTTTGATGAATTGGTTGCAAAACTTATTTCTAAAGAAGAGGAGGAGGTCTTAAGAGCAGGCGATCCGGTCTATGAAGAATGCAAGCAGCGCTTAGAGGTTTAAACGGGAGAGGAAACAAGAGACGGGTAACTCTGATTGAGCTTGCCCCCGTTTCTGGACCACTGTGGGCTGGGAATACGCTAAGCGGACCAACACGAACTTCACGCCGTTGTAGGACACCTGCACATCACCGCCCCTGGAGCTGGAAAATCTCCTTGGATCGCAGAGCCCCGTAGGCGATGAGCTTGATTGGAGATCGGCGCGGGCTTCCGGTGTCTGCCCACGTGAACATCGATCGGACTGGGCGGGGTGCTGCACGAGCGCACCTGGCCTCTACAATCGCTGTCCCAGCCGTCCCGCCAGATCTTGAATATATTGCCAGGCCACGCGGCCCGATCTGGCGCCGCGGGTCATGGACCACTCCAGGGCACCGCGGGTGAGCTCACCGCTCTGGATGTTGAGCCTGTGGTGGCTCGCATAGCTCTTGACCATATCCAAATATTCGTCCTGCGTGGCGTTGTGGAACCCGAGCCAAAGGCCGAACCGGTCCGACAGCGACACCTTCTCCTCCACCGCCTCGGACGGATTGATGGCGGTGGAGCGTTCATTTTCCAGCATGTCGCGCGGCATCAAGTGCCGGCGATTGGAGGTGGCATAGAAGAGCACGTTTTCCGGTCGGCCCTCGATGCCGCCCTCGAGCACCGCCTTGAGCGACTTGTAGGAGGTGTCGTCCCTGTCGAAGGAGAGATCGTCGCAGAATACGATGAAGCGGTCTGCGGCTGGGCGAAGGTGGCCGAGGCAGGCCGGCAACGAGGCGATATCCTCCCGGTGGATCTCGACGAGCTTCAAGTCAGGCACGCCCTTGGAGACAGTCCCAAGCCCTAGCTCCTGACGCACCTCGGCGTGGGCCGCCTTGACGAGCGAGGACTTGCCCATCCCGCGTGCGCCCCACAGGAGGGCGTTGTTGGCGGGCAGGCGGCGGGCGAAGCGGCGCGTGTTATCCAACAACTGTTGGGCGGCCAGGTCGATGCCCTTGAGCAACCCAAGGGGTTGGCGATTGACGTGGCAGACGGGCAGAAAGCCCTCAGGCGAGGCCTGCCACACGAACGCCTCCGCGCGCGCGAAATCGGCCTTGGCCGGCGCCGGCGGAGCCAGTCTGTCGAGCGCCGCGGCCAGGCGTTCCAACTGCTCAAGAATGGCTCTTTCCCCGCGCATTGCCGGTGATACCCGTGAAGTGGGGAGGTGTCCAACTCGGCCCGTTCTATAGACGAGGTCCGCCGGCCCGTCACTGCACTGCAGGGCTTGATGGTTGCAAACGGGGGCCGGAACACTATAGTCCGCGCCAACTCGGCAGGGCGCCACCCGCGGCGGGGTCGGCCGCGATGCGGCGGGCTCTCCTCGAGATGCGCTCGTTTAGGAACCGCTGATGTTCATCTCACCGGCCTACGCCCAGACCTCAGGAGGTGGGGATTTCCTCATCCAGCTCGTTCCAATTTTGCTGATGTTTGTCATCTTTTACCTTCTGCTCCTGCGACCGCAGCAGCAGAAGGTAAAGCAGCACCGTGAGATGGTTGCCAACCTGCGCCGCGGGGACACGGTCGTCACCGCCGGCGGCATCGTCGGCAAGGTGACCAAGGTGCGCGACGAGCAAGAGATCGAGGTGGAAATTGCCGACAACACGCGGGTGCGCGTGGTGAAGGGCACCGTCGCGGAGGTGCGGGCCAGAGGCGAGCCCGTCAAGGAGAGCGCTTAGGGTTCGTTCCTTGGCCCCGGCGGACCGTTGCGTTGAGGCCCGAAGCAAGAGCTGTGAACAATGCTGCATTTCACCCGCTGGAAACAGATCGCCATCGTGTTGAGCGTGGTGCTGGGCATCGTCTTGGTGATCCCCAGCTTCTTCGCCAAAGAGACGGTAGCGGGCTGGCCTTGGTTCTTTCCCAG
>JAMXLN010000122.1 GCA_024281145.1 Hyphomicrobiaceae bacterium
CCGCCGATAAGAAGCTGATTGCCGGTGTCAAGGTGTTTGACTTGTTCCAAGCCGACATCCTGGGCGAAGCCAAGAAGTCGCTGGCGCTCGAGGTCACCCTGCAGCCCACACAACAGACGCTGACGGATAAGGAGATCGACGCCGTCGCCACCAAGATCATCGCCGCTGTCGGCAAGGCGACGGGCGGCGTGATCCGCACGTGATCAGCGCGTCTGCGGCAGCGAGGCGTGGCTGATGCTCCGGGTATAGGCTTCGATGAGCTCCGCCAGCCGCGTCTTGTGTTCGGCGCCGATGTCCTTCAGGGCCGCGTCGGCGAGGATTGCCGCCACCGTCTCGAACGGCTCGGCCTGAAGACGGCTAAAGAGCGCGCTCGTCTCGCGCAACGCCGCCAGCGGATCCCCGGCTGGCTTCGGCCTGACGACCCGCCCCTGGCGGATGGCGACCGCTTCTGCCGCGAGGCTCCAAGCGAGCGAGCTCACAAGGTCCGTCCCCTTAGCGCTCATCTCGCTGGGCCCGCGGGTGCTGTCGGGGGCCGAGGCCTCGGCAAGGGCTAGGACTGGGCTCCCCTGCTGCCGCACATCCGGAAAGCCCAACAGCTCGTTGGGCGAGACCCGCAACGTTTCGCACATCTTGTGGATGAGCGTGAGGCTAGGCTCCACTTCCGCGCGCTCATAGCGCGTGTAGCGGTTTTCCTCGATGCCGAGCGATTTGGCGAAATAGCGGGCCCGGTCGAACCCTCGTTGGCTTCGCAGCGCTTTGAGGCGTTGCGCGAACCGCGCACGCACCTCGGGCGCGAGCGTCTGGGCCATTCCACGCGCGGTTTCGCTGATCGGCAAGTTCCTGTAATCTCGCGAATCTTCAAAGGGGCCGGGCACAGCGCGGCAATGTGCGATTGCGTAAGTTATAGCACTGATAGTGCGGTTTTGGCCTAATCGGCGATAAGATGTGGCGTAATTTGTCGCACCCGCACGCCACCGGGTCTCACGTTGTGCTCGACGGCGCGGGCGATTCTGCGGGGTCCGGGTGCATCTGCCGGCTTCGTTGGTGGTTCTCGTGAGAGTTGCAGCCCGTGAGAATTGCCGCTCTTTGGCCGCTCCGCGCGATGGGCGAGCGTTCGCTGTTCAACCCGCCGTCAAGCGATGCTAAGCAGCGCGCCATGAAGACCATCGACCGCATCCGCAACTTCGCGATCATCGCCCACATCGACCACGGCAAGTCGACGTTGTCCGATCGGCTGATCCAGCTCTGCGGCAACGTTTCCGATCGCGAGATGAAGGCGCAGATCCTCGATTCGATGGACATCGAGCGAGAGCGCGGAATTACCATCAAGGCCCAGACCGTACGCCTGGATTACCGCGCAAAGGACGGCAACACCTATCAGCTCAACCTGATGGATACGCCGGGCCACGTTGATTTTGCCTATGAGGTTTCACGGTCGCTTGCGGCCTGCGAAGGGGCCGTGTTGGTCGTTGATGCGAGCCAGGGGGTGGAGGCGCAGACGCTCGCCAACGTCTACCAAGCCCTCGACAACAACCTTGAGATCCTTCCCGTTCTCAACAAGGTGGACCTGCCCGCCGCCGATCCTGATCGTGTCAAGCAGCAGATCGAGGAGGTGATCGGCCTCGACGCCTCCAATGCTATTCCGATCTCGGCCAAAACCGGCAAAAACGTCGAGGCGGTGTTGGAGGCAATCGTTACGCGGCTGCCCGCGCCCAAGGGCGATGCCGGGGCACCCCTCAAGGCCCTCCTCATCGACAGCTGGTATGACGCCTACCTTGGTGTGATCGTCTTGGTGCGCGTCATCGACGGTTGGCTCAAAAGAGCCCAGAAGATCCAGATGATGGCCACCGGCGGCAAGTACCAGGTGGAACGCGTCGGCATCTTCCGTCCCAAGCAGGAGGTGCTTGACGAGCTGGGGCCGGGCGAAGTTGGCTTCTGCACCGCCGCCATCAAGCAGGTCGCCGATACCCGTGTCGGCGACACGGTGACCGACGAAAAGAACCCCACCCCCGAGCCGCTGCCAGGCTTTAAGCCCTCGCAGCCCGTAGTCTTCTGCGGTCTCTTCCCGGTCGACGCTGCCCAGTTTGAAGACCTGCGCGAGGCGATGGCGCGGCTGCGTCTCAACGATGCGAGCTTTACCTACGAAGCAGAATCGTCCTCGGCGCTGGGGTTCGGGTTTCGCTGCGGTTTTCTCGGACTTCTACACCTGGAAATCATCACCGAGCGGCTCGAGCGTGAATTCAACCTCGAACTCATCACGACGGCGCCGAGCGTCATCTATCACGTGCATCTGACCGACGGTACCAAACTTGAGATGCACAACCCTGTCGATATGCCCGATCCCGTCAAGATCGATCGGATCGAGGAGCCGTGGATCGAGGCCACCATTTTGGTGCCGGACGAGCACCTGGGATCGGTGCTGAAGCTGTGTCAGGATCGTCGTGGCCGGCAAAAGAACCTCACCTACGCAGGCGCGCGCGCATTGCTCGTTTACGAGCTGCCGCTGAACGAGGTGGTCTTCGATTTCTACGATCGGCTAAAGTCCATCAGTCGCGGCTATGCCTCGTTCGACTACCACATCAAGGGCTACGAGCCGGGCGACCTCGTCAAGATGTCGATCCTGGTCAACGGCGAGCCCGTCGACGCGCTCTCCATGATCGTGCATCGTGCGCGCGCCGAGAGCCGCGGCCGCGCCATGTGCGAAAAGCTGAAGGAGCTCATTCCGCCCCACCTCTTCCAGATTCCCATCCAGGCGGCGATTGGCGGCCGAATCATCGCGCGCGAAACGATCCGGGCACTGCGCAAGGACGTGCTCGCCAAGTGCTATGGCGGCGACATCACGCGCAAGCGCAAGCTTCTTGAGAAGCAGAAGAAGGGCAAGAAGAAGATGCGCCAGTTCGGCCAGGTAGAGATTCCACAGGAGGCCTTCATCGCCGCGCTTAAGATGGACGAGAACTAGACAGACGAGATGAGGTGCCGAGGGCAAGAGGTGAGGATGCAACGGATTGGCGCGTCGCAGGGACGGCCCTGACAAGTTGGGGTTCCACCGCTCGCGCCGGTGCGATCGGCCCAAGAGGCACGTCTCATCCGATGAGACGTGTGCCATTCTTGGAACACGCGAAGCGCTCCCCCGAGCGGCGCTCGGCGGCCGCCCTCCTGCTGCGAGCACTCACGCTGCTTCGTCCTCCGCCGGCTCCATGGGGTGCGACTGAGGCTCCGCGTCGATCATGCCGAGCGCGTGCATGTAGACGGCCAGAATGGCCTCCTCCTCTTGCCGGTCGGTCGCGCTCTTTTTGCGCAGGGATACAATCTTGCGCAGCGCCTTGACGTCAAAACCGGTGGCCTTGGCTTCCAGATATTTGTCGCGGATGTCGCCGGTGAGCGCCTTTTTCTCCTCCTCCAGGCGCTCGATCTGTTCGACAAACTGGCGCAGCTGCTTCTGCGCCGAAACCTGCAGCGTTGTCATGGACCCCCCCAGTGACGGACCGCTCACCTCTGCGAGGGAGTGGCCGATACGACGCCACTGCACCGGGGTTCCCTCGCCACCCCCCGACGAAAGCGCGACGCTAGCGGTGCGCCACTGCGCCTGCAAGGCGCTGCGATTGGCTATCCAAAGATTTTGGCCAAAGGTTTTGGCCAAAGGTTTTGGCCGGGGGTCTTGGTCAGGGGTTTTGGCCAAGAGATTTTGGTGAGCGATTCGGGCCGGAGGTTCGGGTCAAGCGACCTGGGCCGGAGAGTTGCCGGGTTTGGCCGGCCTGGCTGGCGAGGTGCGGGAAACTTTGCGATGGTTGCCCCTAGCTTTTGCGCAGGTCCAGGGAGAGTTGCCATGAAGATCGAACGGGTTGCATCCCAGATCGTACGTTTGCCGGCCGACGAGCCCCTGGCGGACGGCAAGACGGTGCCCGGCGCCACGCGCGACATCGTGGTTGCCAAGATCCTCACCACGGACGGCATCGAGGGCGTGGGCGTCACTTTCTTTGGCGCTGCAATGACAGGAGCGCTGAAGGTCGCCGTCGATGAGTTGGGCGCGCTGGCTGTGGGCTCCAATCCGCACCACGTGGAACACATCGCCGACAAGCTGCGGCAAGCCGCCGGCACGTCGGGCCCAGGTGGCCTCTTCACGCTTGCCCTCTCGGCCATCGACACCGCCCTATGGGATATACGCGGCAAAGCGCTTGGCCTGCCGCTCGCGAGCCTTCTCGGCGGCTACCGGGATTGCGTGCCCGCCTATGCCAGCGGCGCGCTGATGCGCACCCAATCGCTCGACGAGGTGGTGGCGGCAGCCGGCCGATTGGTGGAGCGCGGCTGGTCCGCCATGAAGACCCAGCTGGCGTTGCCCGGTGGCACCGAGCCGGAGCAGGAAGTCGATCGCATCCGTCGCATCCGCGAAGTGATCGGACCGCAGGTGCGCCTGATGTGCGACATCAATCAGCGCTGGACGGTGCCGGAAGCCTTCAGCATCGGCGAGCGGCTCGAGCCCTACCACCTGCATTGGCTCGAGGACGTAACGACCTGCGATGACTATCAGGGCTTGGCCCGCGTCGCCTCCAAGCTGAAGACTCCGATTGCGGGCGGTGAATACCTCTACGGCATTGCGCCCTTCCGGCAGATGCTTGAGGCACGCTCGGTCGATATTGTCATGATCGACCTCGTGCGTGTGGGCGGAATAACGCAGTGGATGAAGGTCGCCGGGATGGCGGAAGCTTTCAATCTGCCGGTGGTCTCCCATCTGATCCCGGAAGTCCATGTGCACCTGATCGCGGCTATCCCGAACGGCCACATCGTCGAGTATATGCCCTGGACCCGCTCGTTGTTCGAGGACCCGCCGATGCCGCAGAGAGGGTCCATGGCGGTGCCGAGCAAGCCTGGCCTGGGCTTGGTCTTCACCAAGGCCATCGATGCGGGTTTCGGCCGCTGATAACCAAACCTCTCGGTTTGGCCCGAGCTGATGGTGGGTGGCGGGCCGGGCAGCGGCCCGCCCAAACGGCTCTCATCACGAACGAGCTTCCGTTGCCGCGAGCACCAAGACGCCGGTCACGATGGCGCAACAGCCCACCGCCTGCCAGAGCGTGAGGGTGTCCCCGAACACCAGGACCGAGAACAGTGTCACCGTCACAATCTCCATGTGCGAGGCCGCAAACGCGGGTCCGATCGGCGCGTGCTTGATGAGGGTCATGTAGGTGAGAAATGCTGCCCCATAGCCCAGCAGCACGCCGATCACCCAGGGCTCCCGTGCCACGCGCTCAAGCCACGGCAGGTCGAGTGTGACGGGGAGGGTGTTGTTGCCAGCCAACTTGAAGCCGACCTGCACGAAGGTATCGATCGCAACCAGCAACAGAAAGCCCATGAGCATGGTCGATCGCTTCATGCGCCACCTCCGCCGACCAACAATACGCCGATGGCGATCAGGGAAATGGCGAGCATGCGCGCACCCGTGATCTGTTCGCCGAAGAAGATCCGCCCGCCGAGCATGACGAGGAGGATGTCGATGCACGCCACCATGACGCCCTGCCACAGCGGCACCACCGACAGAAACGCCAGCCACATGAAGAACTCGAATCCGTAAATGAGAAGTGCCACCCACAGCAAAGGGTCAAACGCAAGCGCTTGCCAGTGCCCAGTCCATCCCGGGCGGCTGGCGCGCAGCGAGGCCGCCTTGAACAGGAGCTGACCTGCCGTATTTCCGACCAGCACGAAGACGAGGAGCGTTAGGGCGAATGGGCTCATGGGGACCCGAAGGATTTGGCACGGCGCTGCACTAGCACGCCATGAAGCCCGCCGCACGCGACCCATGCACGCCACGCGCGTGCGCGATGAAGCGAGGAGGGCGGACGAACCGGCGTGGGCCTAGCGCTTGCCCGCGATGACGTGGCTCTGCACACCGCGGCCACTCAGCAACGGGCGCCTCGAGGATATGCCGCCACCGCTCACGCCCGCCCAACCGATCTCGCCTGAGAGGCGGCCGTACTCGATCTTCGGGCAGCGGTTCATCACGACGTGCAGGCCGGCGGCCTCCGCCTCTGCGGCGGCCGCGTCATTGCGCACGCCGAGCTGCATCCACACGACCTTGATGCCAAGGGCGTCCTTGAGACGGATCGCCTCGCGCGCGATCTCCAGGGCCGCTGCCGAGCTGCGGAAGATATCGACGATGTCCACCGGCGGCGGGACGTCGGCAAGCCCCGCGAAGACCGGTTGGCCCAGGATCTGTTGGCCCGCGTGTCCGGGGTTCACCGGGATCACGCGGTAGCCTTTGCTCAAGAGGTACTTCATGGCGAAGTAGCTTGGCCGATTGTTGGTGGCACTCGCGCCCACCATAGCGATCACCCGCGCTCGGCCAAGGATTTCGGCGATGTATTCGTCCGAATAACGCTCGTGACTGATGCGCGGCGTCGAGCGGCGGCGCAGTTTGGCGCCGCCTCTGGTTTTGGTTAGCCCTTGGGCCATGCCGGTGTCCGTTTTTCGATGAAGGCGCCGATGCCCTCCTCGGACTCGGCATGCATCATGTTTTGGACCATGACCCCCGCGGCATAGTCATAAGCATCGCCCAGACCCATCTCGATCTGCCGGTAGAAGGCTTCCTTGCCGATGGCGAGGGTGGCCGCGGGCTTGCTGGCGATCGCTTGCGCCAGCGCCAGCGCCTCCTGCAGCACGCGGTCGGCCGGGACCACCCGGTTGACAAGGCCGTATTCCGCCGCCTGCCGCGCAGGCAGAAGCTCGCCCAGCAGCAGCATTTCCATCGCACGCTTGCGCGACACATTGCGCGCGAGCGCCACCATGGGCGTGGAGCAGAAGAGCCCGATATTGACGCCGGGCGTGCAGAAGGTCGCCTCCTCGGCGGCGACCGCCAGATCGCAGGTGGCGACCAGCTGGCAGCCTGCAGCCTGTGCCGTGCCTTGCACCGCGGCGATGACCGGCTTTGGGCAACGCACGATTGAGCGCATCAGTTTGGCACATTGGCGCATGAGGAGCTCAAAGTAGGCACGCCCGCCGTCGGTATCCCGGCGGTGCGCCGTGAGCTCCTTGAGGTCGTGGCCGGCACAGAAGGCCTTGCCCTTGGCAGCGATGACGACCGAACGCACGCTGGCGTCCTCGGCCGCGCCATCGATCGCTGCTTGGAGCGCGGCGAGCATCGCCTCTGACAGGCTGTTGCGCTGCTCGGGACGCGCGAGCGTCAACACGAGACCACCCGCGCGATGCTCAACCTCGAGCTCACGGCCCCACCCGGCCGCGCGAGCCTCGGGGCGCGCCGCCTCTTTGGCCGCTCCCGCCATGTGCTTCTCCTACC
The DNA here is from genome assembly GCA_024281145.1 of Hyphomicrobiaceae bacterium. GTDB lineage: Bacteria > Pseudomonadota > Alphaproteobacteria > Rhizobiales > Hyphomicrobiaceae > AWTP1-13. The sequence goes on from JAMXLN010000122.1 coordinate 7,286, forward strand.
CTATTGCAGCACCGCGTCGATCTTCTCGTAGTACTTCTTGACGAGCTCGATGTTCTCCGGATTGGCGACGGGCTGGGCCGACTTCAGCGCTTCGCCCAGCTCGTCGAGCATCTGCTTCTTCTCTTTTTCGGGGATCGATTTGTCGTTCTTGACTTCTTCGATCTCCTTCTGGATCGCGACCTTCGGCTCCGTGAACACCTTGCTTTGGGGATCGATGCCCGCCATCACCATCGAAATGTTCGCGGCCACATCGTCGTATTCTTCGAAGCTGGCGAAGCCATGCTTCTTGGCGATGCTTTCGAGTTCGGCCTGAACCTTTGGATCGGGTTTATCGGAGTTGCTCTGCATCTTCTCAGCCACCGCCGACATGTCCTTCTGCGCCGAGATGAACCCTTCGATCTGTTTATCCGTGAGCTTGATCTGCTTGACCGCGTTTTGCGCGGCAGCGACCCCGTTGAAGTGCATGACGGCGACGGCCACCATGGCCGCGAACATCAGTCGGAGCGTATGCTGCATGGGGCTCATCCTCGGGTTGCGATTTTGCGACACAGGCGGGAAAGATAGGAAGGTCTCGTAATGATGCCAAATGACAAAAGTTGGACACGCGGCCATGTCAACCAAAGCTTCCGTGACGAATCGCCTCGATGTTGAGCGCACCGAGGCCCTGATCGATACCCGCTTTCCGCAAATCCATTCGGGCCCTGCTCGCTCATCGTGGAGGAGGCCGGTCAACAGGGCGTGCGCGTACGTCTCGTCCATCTCAACGCCCTCCGCGGCCGGGCGGCGCCATCTGGGGCGCGGCGATGTTTAGGCTCGCCGATTTCGCCGTCTACGTGGCCATCATCGCGGCGCTGGCCTGCAGGTGGATCTCGTCACGACCAATTTGAATATCAACTTCTTAGTCAAACCCAAGCCGCGCGACGGCATCGCGGAGGTTCGCCTCGGCTGGCGGCGGGCGAGGTCGAGGGCGTCTCCGAGCCTGCCCGACCCCATGGCCCCACCACGGCCAGCTATGCGCCGACGGCCTCCCTTACGCACCCGGGGTACCGGCGCAGTGATTACGGTAATATAATACCGCCGCTTCATCTTGCTGATTTTTCTTGGTTTTGAGCGTGAACACACCGTCGTCCAGTTGACACCCCAGGACCTCGTGACCTACAAGCGTGCGTCGCTTGCCGGACCAGAGGGCACGTTCACCATGAAAACCTACGCCGCCAAGCCGGGCGAGACGGAAAAGAAATGGGTGCTGATTGATGCGGACGGCCTCGTGGTGGGTCGGCTGGCGGCCCTCATCGCCACCCGGCTCAAGGGCAAGCACAAGCCGACCTACACGCCGCATGTCGACCTCGGCGATAACGTGATCGTGATCAATGCCCACAAGGTCGTCTTTACCGGCCGCAAGCGCGATGACAAACGCTATCAGTGGCATACCGGCTACCCCGGTGGCATCAAGGAAACGTCACCGCGCCGCATCCTCGAGGGCAAGTTCCCCCAGCGCATCCTCGAGAAGGCAGTGGAGCGCATGCTCAAGCGCGGGGTGCTGCAACGCAAGCTGATGCGCAATCTGAAGGTCTACGCGGACGACAAGCATCCGCATGAGGCGCAAAAACCAGAGCCGCTCGATGTGAAGGCGCTCAACCGCAAGAACGTGAGGGTATGACCTCCATGGCCGAGACAAAGACGTTCGAAGACTTGGGGGCGCTCAGGGCGAGCGAGCCGGCCGCGGCGCCCATCTATGCCCAGAAGCTCGATGCGCTAGGACGGGCCTATGCCACAGGCAAGCGCAAGAACGCTGTAGCGCGCGTCTGGCTCAAGCCGGGAGTTGGCAAGATCAGCGTCAACGCGAAGGACTACGAACAATACTTCGCCCGACCCGTGCTGCAGATGCTCCTGAAGCAACCCCTCGAGGCTGCCAATCGGCTGAGCCAGTTCGATGTCACTGCGACCGTTTCAGGTGGCGGTCTGTCGGGTCAAGCCGGTGCGGTACGCCATGGCATCTCCAAGGCACTCACCTACTACGAACCGGAGCTGCGTCCCGTGCTGAAGAAGGGCGGCTTTCTCACCCGTGACAGCCGGGTCGTCGAGCGGAAGAAATACGGCAAGGTGAAAGCCCGCCGCAGCTTCCAGTTCTCCAAGCGCTGACGCTGGCTCCGCCCGACCTGTGGCGACGGGTGCATAAGACCTCAAGCCACGGGCTCGGCCACGGGCTCGAGACGGCTGCGCATTGCGCGGCGCCCGCCAACTGCCATCGCGGGCAGCCAACCCCGACAGGTGCTTATGATCGACTGGTTCGAACTGAACCTCATCGCCCTCATCAACGTCATTGTCATCGACGTGGTGCTGGCCGGCGACAATGCCATCATCGTGGGATTGGCGGCATCGCGGGTGGCACCGGAGTTGCGCAAACGCGTGATCTTCTGGGGCATGGCGGGTGCCGTCATCCTTCGCGTCGCCTTCGCGGCGGTCGCCCAACAGCTGCTGGCCGTCGTGGGCTTCACATTGGCGGGTGGCATCTTGCTGCTGTGGGTGTGTTGGAAGATGTACCGCGAGGTGAGGCGCAAACCCCAGGCGACGCCCGGAGCGGCCGCGGGCGAGGGGTCGCCGGCAGCACCCATGAGCTTTCGCGCGGCCACCACGCAGATCGTGCTCGCGGACCTCTCGATGTCGCTCGACAACGTGCTGGCCGTCGCGGGTGCGGCCAAGGATTCGCTCTGGGTGCTGGTGATCGGCCTGGCGGTCGCCATCCTGTTGATGGCGGTCGCCGCCAATTTCATTGCCGCCGCGCTGGTGCACTATCCGTGGATCACCTGGATTGGCCTCCTGATCATTGTCTGGGTGGCGCTGGACATGATCTACAGCGGCTCGCGTGAGGTCGCCTGTGCCGGCTGGAAGGGCGTGTGGTGCGCGCCGGATCTGCCAACCCTTATCCGCGGATTGGCACGTTGAGCGGCGGGGAGGGCGGCGCGCTTAGAGCGCCCTTCGAGCACCTTGTCAGGCCTCTACAGCCCTGTACTGTCGGGCTCATTCCAGAGCGAGACGCATTGGCTTCGGGAGGAGCCACGACATGTCGACACCCAAGCCGCACACCACGGTTGCGACCCGCATGTCGGGTATTCGTCCCGATTGGCTGGCCAAGACCACGGAAGAGATCCTCGAGCCCGACCTCGCCATCGTCGATCCGCACCATCATCTGTGGGACTTCCCGACCCACCGCTATCTGCTGGCAGACCTGCTGGCCGATACGGCCGGCGGCCACAAGATCGAGAGCACGGTGTTCATCGAGTGCACGGCCTGCTATCGCTCCGACGGCCCGCCCGAGCTGCGCACTCTGGGCGAGACCGAGTTCGTCAACGGCATTGCCGCCATGTCGGCGAGCGGCGCTTACGGACCGACACGCGTCGCCGCAGGCATTGTGGGCCTCGTCGACCTCACGCTAGGGGCGCGGGCCGAAGAGATATTGCGCGCGCACATGGCCGCGGCCGGCCCGCGCTTCAAGGGCATTCGCTATGCCGCGGCGTGGGAGGATAAGGCCGACGAAATTCACAACAGTCACACCAACGCCCCGCCGCACCTCTACCGCGATTGCGCCAAATTCCGCGAGGGCTTCGCCGCGCTCGGGCGCCTGGGGCTCACCTTCGACGCCTGGCTTTACCATCCCCAGATCCCAGATCTCACCGCGCTGGCGCGCGCCTTTCCGACCCAGCCCATCGTGCTCGACCACGTCGGCGGGCCCCTGGGACTTGGCTGGTATGCCGACAAGCGCGCTGAGATCTTCGCCGACTGGAAGCGCGACATCACCGAGCTGGCCAAGTGCCCCAACGTGTACGTGAAGTTGGGCGGCATCGGCATGCGCATCAACGGCTTCAGGTTTCATCACCGGGAACGTCCGCCCTCCTCGCAAGAGCTGGCGGACGCCTGGCGGCCCTACGTGGAGACCGCAATTGAGGCGTTCGGGCCCAAGCGTTGCATGTTCGAGAGCAACTTTCCGGTGGACAAGATTTCCGCCTCCTATGCGATCTACTGGAACGCCTTCAAGCGCCTCGCCTCGGGTGCGTCTGCCGCCGACAAGGCTGCCCTCTTCCGCGACACGGCCAAAACGTTCTACCAGCTCGCATCGGACGACCAAGGTCGCATCGCCACTTGAAGGCGATAACGATTAGGCTAGCTCTTTGACAAATTTTGCAAAACGAGCATGCCGGGCAACCCTCGCTGGGCGCGCGGCGTTGGTTTGCAAAGGCCAGTGGTGGCAGCAAAGTTGCCGGGCCCCTGCGCACGGTGGAAGGACAGCCGATGCATCCGGTGGTCACCTCGTTCGATCCAGCCAACATCGTGCCACTGCTGCTGGGGACCGTGGCGCTGCTTCTCTTTGCATTGATCGCCATTTTGGCCCTCAACCGCCTGCTGCAGGGCTGGCTGAGGCGCGTTGAGGCCAGGGTCAACCTGTCCTACGAAACCGTGCTGACCCTGACACGGGTTGTCAGCGGCGGCCTGTGGCTCGTCACGGCCCTGCTGGTCCTGAATTTGTGGGGTGTCAGCGTTGCCGGACTGTGGACGCTGTTGGCCAGCGTTATCGCCGTCATCGGCGTCGGGTTCCTGGCGGTTTGGACCATGGTCAGCAATGTGACCGCCAGCTTCTTCATCTCGCTGTGGCGACCGTTTCGCCTCGGGCAGACGGTCGAAATCTTGCCGGAGACCCTGAAGGGTCGCGTGATCGACCGCAACCTGATGTTCACCATAATGCGCGATGACGGTGGCAACCTGCTCCACGTGCCCAACAATTTGTTCTTTCAGAAGATGTTCAGGGTCAGCGACCGTGGCAAACCGACCCCGTTCGAATGCTTGGAGACCGAACGGACGGACACCAGCAGCAAGAGCGCGCCACCCCCGTAACTCCTGAGCTACCAGCTCGCCGGCAGGCGGTTGAGGCCGCGCAGCACAAATGTCGGGCGCCAGTCCGGATGATCGGGATCATCGAGCGTCAGCCCAGGCAGGCGCCGCAGCAGCGTGGCGATGGCGACTTCGGCCTCGATGCGGGCGAGTTGGGCGCCGAGGCAGAAATGAATACCCCCGCCGAACGACAGCGGCCGAATGTTGGGGCGGGTTATGTCGAGCCGATCCGGATCGGGATAGACAGATGGATCCCGGTTGGCCGCCCCGAGCAGACACAGAACGCCCTCGCCCTTGGGGACCGGCGTCTCCCCCACGGCGACGTCCTCGAGCGCAACGCGGCCTGTGAGCTGCACGGAGGAATCATAGCGCAGAAACTCCTCGATCGCATTGGTGGTGAGGGAGGGTTCTTCGCGCAGCCGCCGAAGCTCTTCGGGATGCCGCAGAAGCGCCAACAGTCCGTTGCCGATGAGGTTCACCGTCGTCTCGTGCCCGGCGCCGAACAACAGGATGATGTTGGCGGTCAGCTCCTCGTTGGAGAGCCGGTTGCCCTCCTCTTCGGCGCGCACGAGCTGTGTCGTGAGGTCATTGCCCGGTTGCCGCCGGCGCAGTTCAAACAAGGCGCGGAAGTACTCGGCGCTCGCCAGATGGTCGGCGTTGGCCTCATCGATTTCGGCGCGACTGAGGGGCACTGGGTCGAGCAGCCGACCGCTGCCGCGAGCCCCCGCATGAAACATCTCTTGCTCCTGGCGCGGGATGCCTAACATCTCGCAGATGACCGTCACCGGCAGTCGATAGGCAAAATCCGCAATCAAATCCATGTGCCCCTGCAGCGCAACGCGGTCGATTGCCTGATCCACGATGGCCTGGATGCGCGGCCGCATGTCCTCGACCCGCCGCGCGGTGAAGGCCTTCACCACCAGCCCGCGCAGACGGGTGTGGTCGGGTGGATCCTGTTGCAGCATCCAGTGGCGCATGCTGCGATAAACCGGCTCCTGGAGGATGGCTTCGCCGTGCCGGCGGGTCATGCGGCCGACGAAGTCTTTGCCAAACCGCTTGTCGCGCAGGATCGAGCTTACGTCCTCGTGGCGGCTCGCTACAAAGAAGCCGAGGGGCGAGCGGTGCATTGGATCGCTCTCGCGCAGGCGATGGTAATGGGGGTAGGGATTGCGGATGAACTCCGGCGACAGCGGGTTGAAGCTGGGCTCAACCTGAGCGGTGGCGAAAGTCTGGTCCAAGGCGCATCTCCTGGGGCAGCCAAGCCTCCGCCTGAACACTACACGACCCGAGCCGACACGACCAATTGTGCCTTAACCTTTCGAGACGAAGAGCGGCTGGACCGCCGCGGCGCCGTCGCTATGCTGCGCATGCACAAGCCGTCGCAGGATCGATGAATGAGGCTCGCCCGCCCTGCCCAGCGGGCCCCGGGACCACAACTGGCTACGCGCCCCATGAGGAACCGGTCGACTGCGCTTTGGATCGTCGGCGCCTTCGCAACCGCACTGGCCCTGGCCGTCGCGGTGCTCGCGGCGCTGGGCGCAGGGGAGCGGGGCACGCACGTGGCATTGCAGGCCACGGCGCGACTGGCCTTTGTGCTGTTCTGGCCTGCTTACTGTGCTGGCGCACTGGCCGCCTTGTTCGGCCCGAGCTTTCAGCCCTGGCGGCGGCGTGTGCGCGAATTTGGGCTTGCCTTCGCGGCCGCCCTCCTCGTGCATCTGGGGTTGGTCGCCTGGCTCACCTACATCGGCCATGCGCCGTCGCGCGACACCTTCATTTTCTTCGGCAGCGCCGCTGCGTGCACCTATATGCTTGTGTTGTTCTCGGTGTCTCACCTGCAGCGCGCGCTCGGGGCCAGCGGCTGGTGGCTCCTGCGGATCGTCGGCCTGAACTACATCATTTACGCGTTTGCGGTGGATTTCTTCAGGCTTCCTGCTTCTGCGAGCGCCAAGTACCTGATGGGGTATTTGCCATTTGTGCTTCTTTGCGTGGCGGGACCAGTGCTGCGGGTGACGGCGTTCGGCCAGCGCGTCCTCACATCCGGCGGCAAGCCGTGGCACTCGGGCCGCTCAAGTCATTGACACCGCTGTCGCGGCTCAAGCCCCGACCGCCAGATCGGTCGATTGGATGCGCTTGACGCCGGCCTTCTCCATGTTCTGCCACGCCGCCGCCAGCGAGCCCTGGGTATCGATGCCGCGGCAGGCATCTTCGATGACGTAGGCGCTGAGAGCGAGCTTGCGCGCGTCCATGGCGGTCCAAGCGACGCAGAAATCAGTGGCGAGCCCCACGACGAAGACCGTCTTAATGCCGCGCCCTTTGAGATAGCCGTCGAGCCCGGTCTTGAGCTTGCCATCGGCTTCGATGAAGGCGGAATAGCTGTCCACATTGGGATTGTAGCCCTTGCGGATGATGAGCTGGGCGTGGGGAATGTCGATCTCCTTGCTGATGGCGGCGCCGTCGGTGCCCTGCACGCAGTGGTCGGGCCACAAGACCTGATTGCCATAGGGCAGCTTGATGCTCTCAAATGGCTTTTTGCCTGGATGGGAGGAGGCAAACGAGATGTGGCCCGACGTGTGCCAGTCCTGGGTGAGGACGACGTTCTGAAAGCCTTTGGCGATCTTGTTGATGAGCGGAATGATCTCATCGCCCTTGGCAACCGCCAAGCTGCCGCCGGGCAGGAAACAGTTCTGCACGTCGACGACGACGAGCACCGAATCCGCCCCCGGCTTGATTTTGCTCTGAGCCAATGCGCCCGGCATGAGCCAAGAGAGCGATAGGCCACTGGCGGCGGCCAGGCAGGAGCGGCGCGAAAGGTGACGCATGGGAGCAATTCCTGACGACAGCGGCGCTGATGGCTATCCCCAGCTTATGCTGCCACTGGAGCGGCCGGAAGTGTTATGATGCTGTCCAATGGCTCGCGGACGGGTGGGTTCGCTGTGAAGGGGGCGGCATGCCGCTGCATCTGATCAAGCTGTGTGTGGGATGTGATTCGATTGAGGACCTCGCCGCCTGGCAGGCCGAACGCCTGAGAGCGCGGAGACGGGCCGGCGAGAGGAAGCCGCGCCTCTATCACCGCACGTTCCAAACGCCGAAGCGGCGCGCCGAGCTTCTTGACGGCGGCTCGCTCTATTTGGTGATCAAGGGGTTGGTGCAGGTGCGCCAGCCCCTGCTTGACCTTGCCGAGGGTAGCAAAGATGACGGCACGCCCTGCTGCCTGTTGATCCTGGCCAACGCGTTGGTGCCGGTCCGCCCGACGCCCCGCCGCGCCTTTCAAGGCTGGCGCTATCTCAACCCGGACGAGGCACCCGCCGACCTCAAACAACGCGCGGCGCACGACCTCGTCGCCATGCCCCCAAAGCTCAAAAAGCAACTGGCGGAGCTGGGGCTGCTTTAGCCCCCGTCTTGTCGCGCCCGCTCAGAGCGCACGGCGACGGCGGTGGGTCAATCGTGCTTGCCGTGGCAGTGCTTGTATTTCTTGCCTGAGCCGCAGGGACAGGGCGCGTTGCGGGCAACCTTGCCCCACGTAGCGGGATCCTTGGGGTCCAACGCCCCCGTGGCGCGCCGCGTCTGCAGCGGCGCACGTCGTTCGGGCTCGCGCGCGGCGGGCCGGCCGGCCGCAGCAAGCGCAGCCTCGGCCATGGCAAGCTCATCCTCCCCCGTAAAGGGATCGACGTGATGGGCCTGCATGGTCGGTAGCTCAACCGGCACAATCGCCGGCGCCTCTTCCTCGACCGGCATGCCCTGGATGTGCATCAGCTGGCCTGTGACGGCCTCGCGCAGATTGGCGAGCATGGTCTCGAACAGGTGGAAGCCTTCGGACTTGTATTCGTTGAGCGGGTCGCGTTGGCCATAGCCGCGGAAGTGGATCACCTGCCTCAGGTGCTCGAGCGTGACGAGATGCTCGCGCCAGAGGTGATCGAGCGTCTGCAGCAGCACCATTTTCTCGATCTGGCGCATCGTCTCGGCGCCGAACTCCGCCTCCTTGGCCTTGGCCTTCTCTCCCACGGCCTTGAGCAGCCGCTCGGTTATCTCCTCATCGGCGATCCCCTCTTCGGCAGCCCAGCGCTCGATCGGCAGGTCAAGACCGAAAATGCGCCCGATCTCCTCCTTGAGCTTCGCCGTGTCCCACTGCTCGGCATAGACGTTGGGGGGAATGCATTGCGCGACCAGCTCCTGGACCACCTGCTCGCGCAGATCGCCCACGGTGTCGCTCACGTCCTCGCGCCCCATGATGTCGATGCGGTGCTCGAAGATGACCTTGCGCTGGTCGTTCATCACGTCGTCATACTTGAGCACGTATTTGCGTGAATCGAAGTTGCGGGCCTCCACCTTCTGCTGCGCCCTCTCCAGCGCCTTGTTGATCCAGGGATGCGTGATCGCTTCGCCCTCCTGGAGGCCCAGCTTCTGCAGCATGCCGTCCATGCGGTCGGACCCGAAGATGCGCATCAGATCGTCTTCGAGGGAGAGGTAGAACTTGGACCGGCCGGGATCGCCCTGGCGGCCGGAGCGGCCCCGCAGCTGATTGTCGATGCGTCGGCTCTCGTGCCGCTCGGTGCCGAGCACGTAAAGCCCGCCCGCCTCCAGGGCCTTTCGCTTCTTTTCGGCCACGTCGGCCAGCATCAGCGCAGACCTTGCCTCAATTTGCTCATAGGTCGCTCGCAGCCCAGCTTGCTTCTCCGCCACTTCGCCTTGGCTTGGCCGGCGACCGGCCGTGACCTCCTGCTCGAGCCATTGGCGCACGGCAAGGTCGATGGCGTGCTGGAACCGGCTGTCACCCTTCTTCAGGGCCCATTCGGGGCCGTTCTTGTCGAGCCACTCGCGATCGAGACCGTTCGCCAACCGCTCGCCGATCCAACCGAGCAGCCGGTCGTCTTGGCTGCGCGACGTCGATCGGCGCTGGGACGCCTGTTTCTGGACCTCAACGTGCTCCTTGGCGATCTCCGCACGGGTCTGCGCGGTCTTCGTGGGATCGCGCACCTCCGCTTCGATGCGCGCGCGCCGCTTGTCGACCTCCTTGGGGGCAGGCTGCCGGCCAGCCTGGGCCTCCTGCGCCATCCATTCGGCGAGTCGGCGATCCACCAGCTGGGCGGACCGCTCCTTGAGGCAAGCATCGATCCACTCATCGCCTTCACGCAGCGAATCGTCGATCCATTCCACGTGCTGCTCCTGGTCGTCGTCGCCGCCCGACATCTCCGCCTTGAGCCAGTCCACCATGCCGTAACGGGCGTTGCCGCCAAGCTGGATGTCGGTGCCGCGGCCCGCCATGTTGGTGGCGATCGTTACCGTGCCCGGCACGCCGGCCTGGGCGATGATGTGCGCCTCCTGCTCGTGATAGCGGGCGTTGAGCACCTGGTGGGGGATGGGATCGCCGATGTTTTTCTTGGCAAGGTCGGTCAGATAGTCCGCAACCTCAATGATTTGCGCCTTGAGCGCGTCTTCCTTGCCGGGCTTGAGGCTGTCCGCTTGCTTGCGCAGATAAAGGCCCAGTTCGCGGATGTATTTGCGGTCCTTCAGCAACGCGGACAAGATTTCTGATTTCTCGATCGACACGGTGCCGACGAGGATGGGCTGATTACGCCGATGGCAGTCGGCGATCTCAGCGACGATGGCGCGGCTCTTCTCCTTCAGCGTGCGGTAGACCTCGTCGTGCTCGTCCGTTCGGTCAACCGGCCGGTTGGTGGGGACCTCGAGGACATCGAGCTTATAGATGTCGAGGAACTCGTTGGCCTCCGTCAGGGCCGTACCGGTCATTCCGGCAAGCTTTTGGTAGAGGCGGAAATAGTTCTGGAAGGTGATGGAGGCGAGGGTCTGGTTCTCAGGCTGGATCTTGACGTGCTCCTTGGCCTCAAGCGCCTGGTGCAGGCCCTCCGAATAGCGCCGGCCCTGCATCATGCGACCGGTGAACTCGTCGATGATGACGACCTCTGCGCTCTTCACGATGTAGTCCCGGTCGCGCATGAATAGCTTGTGCGCCTTGAGCGCCTGATTGGCGTGATGGACGACCGTCACGCTTTCGATGTCGTAAAGCGAGTTGCCCTTGAGCAGATCCCTCTCGTTCAGCATCTGCTCCAGCCGCTCGTTGCCGAGCTCGGTGAACGCCACTTGGCGTTGCTTCTCGTCGACCTCCATGAGCCCCTTGGTCTTGATCTCTTCCTTGAGCTGCTCCTTGGGGTAGGAGGCCTTCAGCTCCTTTTCGATCTTGGCGTGCTCGGCCACCAGCAGCTTTATCAGCTCATCAATGGCGACGTAGAGCTCGGTGCGGTCCTCAACCGGGCCGGAAATGATGAGCGGTGTGCGCGCCTCGTCGATCAGGATCGAATCGACCTCGTCGACGATGGCATAGACGTGCCCCCGCTGGACCATCTCTTGGGCGCGCATCTTCATGTTGTCGCGCAGATAATCAAATCCCAACTCATTGTTGGTGCCGTAAGTGACGTCGCAGGCGTACTCTGCGCGCCGTTGATCGTCGTCGAGCTCGTGCACGATGCAGCCGACGGTGAGCCCCAGGAACCTGTAGATGCGGCCCATCCACTCGGCATCGCGCTTGGCGAGGTAGTCGTTGACCGTGACGACGTGGACGCCCTTGCCGGTAAGCGCGTTGAGATAGACCGGCAGTGTCGCCACCAGCGTCTTACCCTCGCCGGTCTTCATTTCCGAGATCTTACCTTGGTGCAGAACCATGCCGCCGATCAGCTGTACGTCGAAGTGCCGTTGGCCAAGCGTGCGCTTGGCCGCTTCGCGAACGGTGGCGAACGCGGGCACCAAGAGATCGTCGAGTGGGGTGCCGTCGGCCAGCTGCTTGCGAAAGTTCGCGGTGCGGGCCCGCAGCTCGGTGTCGGAAAGCTGCTCAAGCTCCCCCTCTAGCGCGTTGATGGCCTCGACATTGGGGCGATAAACCCTAAGCCGGCGATCGTTCGACGTTCCGAAGACCTTGGCCGCAAGCGCGCCGATGGAGAGCATGCGAAAGTTTCCTCACAATCCCAGGTACACTGTACGCCCGGAACACGACACTCCCGGGACTAACGCTCCCGGACTTGCGCCCCCGGTACTGGAACTCGACAACTGAACGTCCCGGTTTGGACATCCCGGTCTGGACATCCCGGTCTGGACATCCTGGTCTGGACATCCTGGCCTGGACATCCTGGTCTGGACATCCTGGTCTGGCACTCCCACACACTTCCGGTACACTGCGCAGGCCCGCGCGGCAATCCGCTCGCCTGTCGAGTGCCCTTCCACGGCCGACGCGCGACGCCCGCAAGCCTCGATCCTAAGTGCAGGCTCGGTGCAGGAAATATTGCAGGGCCGCGCGCATAGCGGCGCGGCTGCGGACAGCCGGTCCCGCCGGGCCCATCCTGAGATAAGGACCGCCACATGCGTTGTCAACGAACCGGTCCTGGTCACAGTTCTCCCATGACGGCGTCGTAACTTGGGTCCGGATGCCATCTGTGCGAGATCCCGCCGGTCTTGTCCACCGGGCGGCGCACCACCCCAGCAAGGACGCTCAAGCGTGAGCCTCAAGCACCGGTTCCATAGTGTGACATTTGCCCTCATCGCCGGGGTTGTCGCCACCGTTGGCAGCCTATCGGCGGGAGCCCAAGAGCGCGTGATCGCCAAGGTCAACGGCAAGACGCTCACCGACACCGACATGAAGCTGGCCGAGGCCGAGATCGGCAGCGATCTTGGTTCGCTCCCGGAAGCCACGAAGCGGCGCGTGCTCATTGAATTCCTGATCGAGACCCAACTCTTTGCCGATGCGGCCGAGGGCCAGAGGTTGGCTGTGGGCAGCAGCTTCGAAGAGCCGATGCAGTATTGGCGCCGCCGCGCCTTGCGCGACGCCTACTTCGACAAGACCGTGCGGGAGACCATCTCCGATGCGGAGGCCAAGAAATTCTACGAAAACCAGGTGGGCGCGCAGAAATCGGATCAGGAGGTGCGGGCGCGCCACATCCTGGTCGAAAGCCACGACAAGGCGCGCGAGGTCTACGAAAAACTCGCCCACGGCGGCGACTTCGCGCGGCTGGCCAAAGAGTACTCCAAGGACCCAGGATCGAAGGACCAGGGCGGGGACCTCGGCTTCTTTGGACGCGGTCAAATGGTACCGCAGTTCGAGGAAGCCGTGTTCCGGCTGAAAAGAGGTGAGGTCAGCGAGCCCTTCGAGAGCCAGTTCGGCTGGCACATCGTGCGGCTCGACGATCGTCGCCAGCGCGCGGCTCCCACGTTCGAGGCGGTCAAGGGGCAGGTCGTGGCTTCCATGATCCACAGGAGGGCTCAGCAGGTGGCGGCAGACTTGAGGGGCAAGGCTCAGATCGAGTACATCGATCCGGAACTCAAGCGCTCCTTGGAGAGCGCGCGCACTGTCGCCCGGCCGAAGCAGTGAGCGGTCGCGGCGCTCATCCCAACACCCCCGCTGCTTGAGGAGGATGTCATGGCCAAGGCCGCGAAGGTTTCGCCCTTCGCACCCGAACGACTGCCCGATATGCCGCCGGTGCCGGGCGTGCGGCTGGCGGCCTGCGCGGCCGGCATCCGCTATCAGGGGCGCGCCGATCTGATGACGGCGGTGTTGGAGGAGGGTACCACCGTCGCCGGCGTGCTCACCCGGTCCAAGACGTGCTCGGCCCCGGTGCTGTGGTGCCGCGAGGGACTGAAGCAGGGCCGCGCCCGCGTGCTGGTCGTCAATTCCGGCAACGCCAACGCCTTTACCGGCAAAAAGGGCAGCGAAGCCGCCCGCATCACCGCCGAGGCTGCCGCCCGGGCGCAAGGGTGCAGTCCAGGCGAGGTTTTCATTTCCTCAACCGGCGTCATCGGCGAGCCGCTGGACGCGGCGAAGTTCGCGCATCTGCTCGACGGGCTCATCAAGTCGGCGCAAGCCGACGCATGGGCCCCAGCGGCGCGCGCCATCATGACCACTGACACGTTCCCGAAGCTTGCCACACGCCGCGTGCGCATTGGCACAACTGACGTCGTCATCAACGGCTTCGCCAAGGGCGCCGGCATGATCGCTCCCGACCTGGCGACCATGCTGGTCTATATCTTCACCGACGCTGCCGTGACCCCATCGGTGCTGCAGACCCTGCTGGCCGCGGGGGCAGACAAGACCTTCAACTGCATCACCGTCGATAGCGACACCTCCACCAGCGACACGGTGCTGCTGTTTGCCACCGGCGCGGCAGTTGCGCGCGGAGCCCCGCCCATAGCCGATACGGCCAGTGCGCACGGGCAACGGTTCGCCGCGGCCTTGCACGAGCTAATGCATGAGCTGGCCCTCATGGTGGTCAAGGATGGGGAGGGCCTTTCCAAGTTCGTGACCATCGAGGTGTCGGGCGCCGAAAGCGATGGCGCCGCACGACGCATTGGCTTTGCGATCGCCAATTCGCCGCTCGTCAAGACGGCCTTCGCCGGCTCGGACCCCAACTGGGGCCGCGTCGTGATGGCGGTCGGCAAGAGCGGGGAAGCGGCCGACCGCGATCGGCTCAGCATCACCTACGGTGGCGTGCAGGTGGCCAAGGATGGCGATCGTGCTGCGGGCTACGATGAGAAAGTGATCGCCAAATACATGCAAGGCCGCGAGATCGCGATTGGCGTCGACCTGGGCCTAGGCACCGGCAAGGCCACTGTGTGGACCTGCGATCTCACGCACGACTACGTCGCCATCAATGCAGATTATCGAAGTTGAGGGGTTAGGGGATGGCCACAGACCTCACCGCGCCCGTTTTGTGCGCTAGGGACTGGCACCGCCGCGTGACTTTCTGCGGGTGTGAACGTTCATGACCGCTGGCGGGCGTCCCTGGCACGACAGCAACGGACCGGCTCCAAGGCGGGGCGGGTATGGGCTCTGACATCCTCCTTGTCGCGGCCTGCGCACTGGTCGACGCCGATGGGCGTGTGCTGCTGGCGAAGCGTCCGCCGGGCCGGCCGCTCGAGGGGCTTTGGGAGTTCCCCGGCGGCAAGGTGGAAGCGGGCGAGACACCCGAAGCGGCCCTGGTCCGTGAGCTCGACGAGGAGCTCGGGATCACGGTGGCGGAGAAGTGCTTGGCACCCTTGACCTTCGCCAGCCACAGCTATGCCGCGTTTCACCTTTTGATGCCCCTCTATGCGTGTCGCAAGTGGGAAGGCGAGGTGACGGCAAAACAGGGACAGGAGCTGGTTTGGGTCCGCGCCAAGAAGCTTGCCGACTACGCCATGCCGCCAGCGGACGAACCTTTGAAGGCGATGCTGCGGGACCTGCTTTAGGGCGCGTGGCCATCGGCGGCAGGGCGTTCTGGCACGTGCGAGCGGTCTGCGCGGCGCCGTCTAGCGCGAGCGCCGCTACGCCCAGCGTGCGTGTGCGCCATTGCGGGAAGAGTGCAGTACCGCCCTCGCTTAGCGACGGATGGCGCTGTCGGTTGCTGTTCCCTGCTGTGCCGGGCAAGTGTGCCACCGCCCCGAAGCACCCAGCACCAAATCGCGGGGGACGCAGGCGATAGACCGCAAGAAGCAGGCTCAGCGGCCCGGCGGCACGGGCCCTGCCGGATCCCCCGTCGGCAGCTCCACGGTCCCGAGCGCCTCTGCCAGCCGAACCGCGGCCGTGCCGGGCGCCAGTGGCCGCTGCTGGCTCTCGTGTGGAGCCCAAGCCGTCAAGGTTATGATCTCGAAGGTCGCCGGCACGCGGCCGCTGGCAAGTCCGAAGCGCTCCTGATAGAGGGTGCATGCGCGCAGCAGCGTTTCACGACGCAGCGGGCCTTTGCGCCGAGCCTTGAGCGCATTGGTTGCTCCCATGGCGCGCAGCTCCCGCATCAGCGCCAGCGCGCCGGGATAGGTGACCGTCACGGTGTCGGCATCGACCACCGGCAGCGCGAAACTTGCGCGTTGCAACAGCGCTCCAAAATCCTGCAGTTCGGCGAATGGCGCCACGCGCGGGCTTGCTCCTCCCTCGACCTCCTCCTCGGCCGCCAGCAGCGCGTTGCGCAATTCGATGAGCGTGCGGCCACCGAGCAGTGCTGCCAGAAACAGCCCGTCGGGCTTCAGGGCGCGACGTATCTGCACGAAGGCGCCGGGCAGGTCATTGACGAGATGCAGCGAGAGACCAGAGGTCACGAGGTCCAGGGACTGGTCGCGGAACGGAAGGGCCTCCTCGTTCGCCTGCACGCGCGCGCCGTCGCACTGCTCAAGCAAGCGCCACGCCGGCTCCATGTGCACGACCATCCCGATGCCGGACACTTGCCGCAGCCGGCGCCCGAGCAGCCCATGATAGGCGCCAAGGTCAACGGCAACCGGAAAGCAGCGCTGCACTGCGCCAAGGCGCTCGACGAGATCATCAGCCACTCGCGCCAACAGGAACTCGTGGCGCTCCGCGCCTGCTGCCGCGCGATCGCGACGCCGCATCAACACCGCGCGGTCGAAGATGTCCTGATCTGCAGCCACCTTGCAAACCTAGTGGCGCCAGGAGCCGCATTCAACGCTGCTTTCCACTTGTGGGCCATGCAGGTCAATGCGGGCCCGGACCGCGAACCCAAGGGCATCCCTCAGCCGAAGGCCCCGAGCCGCTTTGCTGGCTGTCTCCGGCCGGCCTCGGCGCTCGGCGGCTGCGGCCAAGCCGGATGCGGGGTGTTGAGAGCCTCGCGGCCATCCGATCCGCCATAACGTGTGACGCCCAAATAGCAACGCGTCTCAAGTGCCTCGACCATGCGCCGATAGCTCGCGCCAACGGCCGGGGCGATCTTGCAATCGCGATAATTGACGATGGCATAAACCTTATGCCCAAGCGCGCCAATATGCCGCTCGACCTCGGCCTTGATGCGATCGACGTCGCGTTCGGTTGCGACCGTGAGCTGGCGGAAATCAACGAACAACATGCGCAGCTTGGCATCGTACGCGAAGCGCTGTTCGATCGGCATCGCCAGCATTCGCTCGCGCAAACCCATTGGCTGGTGCGCAAAAATGCTGGGATCCATGGGTTGGGGATCGATGACGATCGGAGAGAACTCGATGTGCGCGAGGATATCCCGATCGATATCGATCCCGGGAGCTACCTCGGTGAGCTCCAAACCGCCGGGGGCGAGCCGGAATACACAGCGTTCCGTGACATAGAGCACGCGCTGGCCTCGTTTGCGTGCGGCGTTGCCCGAGAAGGTGCGATGTTCGACCTCCCCGACGAATTTTGCCACGCTCCCCTCGCGCACGATGGCAAGTCGGCCGTCCTCGACGCGGACCTCCAATTGGCCGGCCATGAACGTCCCGACAAACACCACCGCCTTGGCGCTCTGACTGATGTTGATGAAACCGCCCGCTCCTGCCAGCCGCGAACCGAAGCGAGACACGTTGAGATTGCCGCACCGGTCTACCTGGGCGAGCCCCAAAAAGGCGCGGTCCAGGCCGCCGCCGTCATAGAAGTCGAACTGGTAGGGCTGGTCGATGATGGCCTGTGAATTGATGGCAGCTCCGAAGTCGAGGCCCGCAGCTGGCACGCCGCCGATGACCCCCGGTTCCGCCGTCATGGTCACGAGGTCGCTGACGCGCTCTTCGGCCGCCACGGCGGCGATGCCCTCGGGCATGCCAATGCCGAGGTTGACCACGGCATTGGCCTCAAGTTCCAGCGCGGCGCGCCGAGCTATGATCTTGCGCTCGTCTAAGGGCAGCGGTTTGAGCGTGCTCATGGGCACGCGCATTTCCCCGGCATAGGCTGGCGAGTAGGGCGTGGCAAAGGTTTGCATGTGGTCCTCGGCCCGTTCCGCCACGACGACGCAGTCGACCAGGATGCCGGGGATCTTCACCTGCCGCGGGTTGAGACTTCCGCGCGCGGCGACGCGCTCGACCTGGACGATGACCCGTCCGCCACAGTTGCGTGCGGCCATGGCAATCGAAAGTGCTTCGAGCGTCAGCGCCTCGCGCTCCATGGTCACATTCCCATCGGGATCGGCGGTGGTGCCGCGCAGGATGGCAACGTTGATCGGAAAGGTGCGGTAGAAGAGGTACTCCTCGCCATCCACGGTCATGTGGCTCACCAGGTCGGCGCTGGTACAGTCGTTGAGCTTGCCGCCGCCGTGGCGTGGATCGGCGAACGTATCGAGGCCAATCTTCGTGAGGTGGCCGGGCTTGCCCGCGGCGATGTCGCGGTAGAGATGCGTGATGACACCCTGAGGCAGGTTGTAGGCCTCGATCTCACCGGCGATCGCCAGCGCCTGCAACTTGGGCACCAGACCCCAATGGCCGCCGATCACGCGACGAACAAGACCCTTGCGTGCGAGATGGTTCAACCCGCGCGCCTTGCCGTCGCCCTGGCCTGCCGCGTAAACGAGGGTGAGGCCGCTCGGCTCACCCATGCCATTGGCCTCCACGCCCCTGAGAAACCGCTCCTTGAGTGCAATCGCGACCGCCTCGGCGAACCCAATGCCGACAAAGCCGCTGGTCGCGATCGTGTCACCGGAGCGAATCAGGCTCACCGCCTCAGGCGCGGACCGGATCTTGCCCTCGGGGTTGCGCGCCGTCTGCAGGGCCGGAGCGGCATTCGTGTGCATGTCTCGCCTCGATCAGAAAAAGGGGATGCAGCAACACAGCACTGAACTAACGCATCCGGTGGGATGCCAAGCCGTGGGAGCTCGGCATCCTTGCAGGTGCATCAACACACGCGAGCATCGGGCGGGCGCAAGAAGCGGCGATCCGATTTACGTGCCGGAGCCGCTTTCCGCTCCCCTGGCGCACCAATCGCTAACCCGTCTCTCACCCGACTGCGACACTGGCCCGACACTGGCCCGACACTGGCCCGACACTGGCCCGACACTGGCCAACTCTGGCCGACTCTGGCCAACTCTGGCCCGAACCTGGCCCGCTCTGGCCCGAAGCGGCAGCGCTTCGGACCGATCAAAATCAGTGTTGCTCCGGTGCGGCGAGCGCGGCACAGATCGCGTGCTTGCGCGCGGTGAGCGTAGCCAGTGCCAGGGAATTACCGGCAGCCTTGGCCTTTTCGATCAGCTCCAGAATGCTGGCCAGCGCTTGTTCCAGGCTTGTCATGGGTTTGCCCCTCAGGTGTTCGGCGACCACCCAGGAGAGAAGCCATCAGGTTGGTTAATGCGAGGTAAATGCGAGCCCTTAACGGCTCCAGGAGATGGCCACGGCCAAACATGAAACGGGTCGCAACGGCGGCACACGCGCGCGACAGTGCGCCCAATGGTGGAACGTTGGAGATCCGATCATGAGCTTCCGCATCCAAGGCCTTGCCGCCGAGAACTTTGACCACTTGTTCGCGCTGTCAGACGAGGAGCTGGCGCGGTTGGGAGCCGTGCGCCGGACTGCCGATGACCGCAAGCCCGGTTATCCCTGCCGCGTGAGCTTGACGGATTCGCATCTGGGAGACGAGCTCCTGCTCCTCAACTACGAGCATTTGCCGGTCGACTCTCCCTACCGCATGCGCTTTGCCATCTACGTGCGCAAGGGTGACAAGACATACGACAAGGTCGACGAGGTTCCCGACCAGCTGCGCAACCGGACGCTCGCAGTGCGAGCCTTCGATGCCAAGGGCATGATGCTCGGCCACGAGCTGGTGCACGGACGCGACCTTGAGGGCGCAATCGAGAAATTGTTCCAGGCGGCCGACGCTGAGTATCTCCACGTCCACTTTGCCGCACCAGGCTGCTATGCAGCGCGCGTGCTGAGGGTGTAGGGCGGCAAATCCTCGGCCATGTTGCGGTCCGGCGGGACCTGCAGGCGCAGGGCAAGCGCGTCCTCTGACAAGGTGTGCTATCGCGTAGCGGCGCTCTGGAACGTGAGCGCCGGCGCGCTGGGCTCGACGTCGAGCCGCACGGCGATCCCCTCCAGCGATCCCTTCGGTGCTGGATACTCTTGCATAACGTAGGGATCATGTCCGGGTACGATGTGGCGAGGGGTCGGGGCTAACCGCTCGAGGGTGCGAAAAGCATCGAGCATCTCACCGATATGGAACGCGGTGGTGAACGGACGGTTTGTGCGCATGTTCTCGTAAAAATGCGTGGCGTCGGAGGCGAGCACCAGCCATCCGCGCTTGGTGTTGACGCGCACCGACTGCAAGCCATGCGAATGTCCATACGTGGGATGCAAGGTGATGCCGGGGGCGATCTCGGCCTCGCCCGAGTACATCTCGACCCGTCCCTTGAAGTTCAATCGCACCATGCCGACCACGTCCTCGACGTGGAAGCTGTGGCCAAGCTTGGGATAACGCATGTACTTGCCCGTGGCGTACGCCATCTCGCGTTCCTGCAGGTGGAACCGCGCGTTTGGGAGCTTGTGGAAGTTGCCGACATGGTCGTAATGCAGGTGCGTGAGGATCACGTCGCGCACGCTGCCCGCCTCCACA
>JAMXLN010000123.1 GCA_024281145.1 Hyphomicrobiaceae bacterium
GCTGGATATGTTCCCAGCGAACGCGGTCAGCGGACATCGGGTTCTCCGGCGGCGGTGCCTTCTCGTTGGCCGGAGCCAGCAGCGCGTCAGTGACCTCGTCCGCATCGGCAGGTTTGGCCAGGTAGTCGACGGCGCCGAGTTTGACGGCGGTCACCGCAGTGGCGATGTTGCCATAGCCGGTCAGCACGATCGTGCGTGCATCGGGCCGGATCTTGGCGAGTTCGGCGATGACATCTAAGCCGTTGCCGTCTTCCAGCCGCATGTCGACGATGGCGAAGGCGGGCGCCTTCTGTCGGATGAGGTTCATGCCCTCGGCGACGGAATGGGCCGTCCGCACCTCGAACCCCCGTGTCTCCATGGCTCGTGCCAACCGCAGCACGAAGGCGCGGTCGTCGTCGACCAGGATTAAGGATCGATCTTCCGGCAGCTCGTCCGGTTTGAATGCGAACTCTTCGGCCACGGCGATTGCCTCCAGCTCGCGATAGTATAGCTGGCCTACCGTACGCGCCCAAGTGCAACGGGCAACTTAATGAACGCCCCGATCGATGCCTGCCTCTTCGGCACTGCCGCGCCCCGCCACTCGGGTGGGTGCGGACCCCTGTCGGGTGGGCGCGGATCCCTGCTGCTTGCTCTCGAAAACCGGGCGTGGCCAGTTGATCTTTACGATGGCGCCATGGGCTGGCCGTGGGCGGTTTTCGAGGGCGACGGTGGCGCCCGAGCGCTCTAGCAGGGTCTTGGCTATGAAAAAACCGAGACCTAGGCCCGTCGGCTCGCCGTCCTTGGTTGGCCCGCGCGGCCGGGCCGGGCGCGTGGTTATGTAGGGATCACCAAGGGCGTCCATGACGTCGGGGGGTACCCCGTGCCCATCGTCGGTGATCTCGATGATCACGTGGCGTGCAGACCAGCGCGCCGCGATTTCGACCCGCTCGCGAGCAAAGTCAACCGCGTTCTCCACCAGATTGCCGAGACCGTGGAGCACACCCGGCCGACGCTCGCCTACCGGCTCGTTCAAGGCCTCGCCCTCGGTGTCGCGTTCCGGCGATGCGGTCACGACCAGCTCGGCGCTGATGTCGCGATAGGGACCGGCCGCCTCCTCGATCAGCTGGGTGATGCTCATGCGCGCGTGGAGCGGGTCGGGCTCGGTGGGTCCGCGCGTCAGCTTTCTCAGGATTTCGCGGCAGCGGACGGCCTGCGTCTGCAGGAGTGCGAGGTCCTCCGCGAACTGGCTGTCGGCTCCCGCGCTCTTGTTGAGCTCCTTGGCGACCACGGCGATGGTGGAGAGAGGCGTGCCGAGCTCGTGGGCTGCGGCGGCGGCCAGGCCATCGAGCGCGTGCAGTTGCTGCTCGCGTGCGAGCACCATCTCGGTTGCTGCCAGTGCATCCGCCATCTGCCGCGATTCCTTGGCGAGCCGCCATGCGTAGAGCGCCAGGAACATCATGCCGGACAAAACCGACGCCAACAGGCCCACGTTGTAGAGCATCGGAGGATCGAACTCAGCGGTACGGTGCCACGGCAAAGGCAAGCGATAGAAGAGCAGCAGTATGGTGGCCAGGGCGCCGAGCAGCCCGAGTGCGATGGTGTTGCGTGGCGGCAGCGTTGCGGCGGAGACGGTGACGGGTGCAACAAGGAGAAACGTGAAGGGGTTGGCGATGCCGCCAGTCAAGTAGAGCAGCGCCGAGAGCTGCAAGATGTCGTAGGTGAGAAGACAGGTGGCGAGCGCAGTGTTGAGGCGGGTGCGCACCGGGTAGAGGATGCGCAGGAACACATTGAGCCAGGCCGAGAGCGCGATGAAGGCCAGGCAGATGCCGAAGGGCAGGGCAAAGCCGAGGACCAGGTAGACGAAACAGACGGTCACCAGCTGTCCGATGACGCCGAACCATCGCAGCCGCACAGCGGTTTGCAGGCGCAGCCGGCTTTCGCTGGCTTCGGCGCGGTGCCGTTCGGTGGGCGGCATGACCATGGGACCTGTTCCTGGCATGGGGCGGGGGGCCGCCCGAAAGGCTTGCCTTGAGCGCCCTCTTATCCCAGATAGGGGGTTCAGCCCAGGCCGGCGGTGGCGGCATGGGAAGTTCGAGCCGCCGGCGCCGTTTGCAGGCTATCACGTCCGATGCAAAAGCCGATGTCGCGCCCCAACGGGGCCCCGCCTCCGGTAAGCGTGCGGGAGCTGCGCAAGATTTATCGCGACATCACCGCCGTCGATCGCATCAGCTTCAGCCTGGAGGGCGGCTCGATTACCGCGCTGCTCGGCGGCAACGGTGCCGGCAAGACCACCACCATTGCCATGCTGATGGGGCTCGTCGTGCCGACTTCGGGGGAGGCGCTTGTGTTTGGCGCAAACATGGCGCGCGAGCGCCATAAGGTGTTGCATCGGATGAATTTCGAGAGCCCCTACGTCGATGTGCCGATGCGACTCACCGTGCGACAGAACCTCGAGATTTTCGCGCGCCTTTACGGCGTGCGTGACCTCAAGAGCCGGATCGCGGAGACCGCCGAAGAGTTCAGGTTGGTCGAGCTGATGCATCGGCCCTACGGCAAGCTGTCCGCGGGCCAAAAGACCCGCGTGAGCATGGCCAAGGCGCTGCTCAACGACCCGGAGCTCCTGCTGCTCGACGAGCCTACTGCCTCGCTTGATCCGGACACGGCCGACTGGGTGCGCTCAAAGCTTGAGGTTTACTGCCGTGGCCGCGGGGCGACCCTGGTATTGGCCTCCCATAACATGGCCGAGGTCGAGCGCCTCGCAGATCGGGTGATCATGTTGGAGAAGGGTCGCATCATCGCCGATGAGACGCCGCCTGAACTCATCAAGCGCTTCGGTCGCGCCAATCTTGAGGAGGTCTTCCTTGCCATCGCGCGCCGCGGCGTCGCCGACGGCGAGGATGCACGGAGCACAACATGAAGCAAAGTGCGTCCGCCGCCCCACCTCCCTCGCGGCTGCGCGAGCAGGCGACGGCTTCGGCGTCGGCGCGCCGTATCTATGGATTGGTGCTGCGCTACTGGTACGTGATCCGCTCTTCTTGGCCGCGCACGGCCGAGCTCATCTATTGGCCGCTGGTGCAGATGCTCATGTGGGGGTTTCTGCAAACCTATCTTGCACAGACCTCAAGTTTTGCCGCCAAGGCTGCCGGGCTGTTCATCGGCGCCGTCTTGATGTGGGACATCCTGGTGCGCAGCCAACTCGGCTTCGCCGTCGCGTTCCTGGAGGAGATCTGGTCGCGCAATCTTGGGCATCTGATGATGAGCCCGTTGCGTCCGGCAGAGCTTGTCGCGGCGCTTATTCTCGTTAGTCTCATTAAGCTGCTGGTGGCCATGGTGCCGGTGGCGGTGCTCGCCTACGCCTTCTTTGGCTTCAATGTGCTGAGCCTCGGCTTGGCATTTGCCGCGTTCTTCGCCAACCTGGTGTTGATGAGCTGGTCGCTGGGTCTCGTCTCAACTGGAGTGGTTCTGCGCTGGGGACTTGGTGCAGAGAGCTTTGCTTGGCTCATCGTCTTTGTGTTCCTGCCGCTGTGCTGCGTCTACTATCCGGTTTCGACCCTGCCGGTGTGGCTGCAGACGGTTGCGCTGGCGCTGCCGCCCACCTACGTATTTGAGGGACTGCGTGCCATCGTGCTGAGGGGGGATTTTGTGGCCGATCTGATGGTCAAGGCGTTGGCCCTTAACGTTCTTTACTTCGCCGCAGGATCGGCCATGTTTGCCTATTTCCTGCAGAGCGCGCGCATCAACGGCACCCTGGTGCAGATGGGGGAGTGAGGAACCTTAAACGTGGCGACATATCGATGGCGACTGGCACTTTATATCTTCGCTGGCTTCTGGTTCGGCGGATTGCTGGCGTTGGCCTTGTTCCCTGCGGCACGCGAGCGGCTGCTGCCATCGGTTAATGTCCGATCCATGGGCCAGGCGTTGATCGGCGGGCCCTTCACACTTACCGACCAGACCGGCAAGCGTGTGACCGATCAGGATTTCCGCGGCCAGTTCCTCTTGCTGTTCTTCGGCTACACCAATTGTCCCGACGTATGTCCCACCGCCCTACAGGTCATGGCTGCCGCGCTCGACAAGCTCGGGTCCAATGCCCAGCGCATCACGCCGGTGCTCATCAGCGTCGACCCCGATCACGACACGCCGGCTTTGCTTGCCTCTTACGTTGCAAGCTTCCATCCGCGGCTCGTCGGTCTCACCGGCTCTCAGGCCGAAATCGATGCCGTCACCAAGGCCTATCGGGTCTATGTCAAGAAGGTGCCCGATCCAAAGTCGACAACCGGCTACAGCATCGACCACAGCTCCATCATCTACGTGATGGGGCCCGATGGGAAATACCTGGCGCACTTCACGCACGCGACGACGCCCGAGGCGATGGCCGATCGGCTGGCCGGTCTGCTGCAGAAGCCGACCACCTGAAGTGGCAACAATCTGTGCCGAGGGACGCGATGTGCGTCCTGCGTGTGGCAAAGAGATCACTGCGTTTTTACCAAAGCGACGAATCGGTGCACAGTTGGCGAGGTAACCATGCGAGAGTCGCGTGTATCGCCGGCTCAGAGAAAATGCTGCAGCCATTGGCATTCCGGTCGGCGATTGCGACGATGACCGGGGGATAAAGACGTGCTGCTCTACCATTGGTACGAGCTCGGTCGTGCCGCCTTCAGGCCGGCCAGGGCGGCAGCGGGCACGTGCCGCCTATTCTTCAATCCGCTCAATCCGCTGACGCACACGCCGGTTGGCCGCAGCGCCATGGCTGCCTGCGAAGTATTCGAACGGGCCACGCGCCGGTATCTGAAGCCCGAGTTCGGCGTTGCGCGCACGCGGGTCGGCGGCCAGTGGGCGCGGGTCAGCGAGGAGGTCGTGTGGCAGACGCCCTTCTGCCGTCTCCTGCACTTCAAGCGCGACATCAATCCCGCCACCGCTGCGCAGCATCCTCGTCTGGTGTTGGTGGCGCCCATGTCAGGGCACTTCGCCACGCTGTTGCGGGGCACGGTCGAGACCTTCCTGCCCGACCACGAGGTCTACATCACGGATTGGCAGGATGCGCGCAACGTCCCGATCGCGGCCGGACAATTCGACCTTGACGATTACATCGATGCGATCGTCGCCATGTTTCGTTACTTCAGGGGCGACGTGCACGTATTTGCCGTGTGCCAACCGTCGGTGCCAGTGCTGGCCGCCACCGCGCTGATGGAAGCAAGCGGCGACCCAGCCGTGCCGCTCACGCTTATGCTCGCCGGCGGGCCAGTCGATACGCGCATTAGCCCCACCGTCGTCAACGAACTGGCCGAAAAGCGTGGCACGGATTGGTTCCACCGCACGGTGCTCACCACGGTACCGTGGCCATTTCCGGGCCGCGGGCGCCAGGTCTACCCTGGTTTTTTGCAGCTGTCGGGATTCATGACCATGAATCTCGACCGACACATGCAGGCGCAGAAGGAAATGTTCCTGCATTTGGTGCGCGGCGACGGCGATTCTGCCGACAAGCACCGGGAGTTCTATGACGAGTACTTGGCGGTGATGGACCTGACTGCCGAGTTTTACATGCAGACGGTTGATACGGTGTTCGTCCAGCACCTTCTGCCGCGCGGGCTCTTGACTTCGCGCGGCAGGCCGGTCGATCTCGCCGCCATCCGTCGGCCGGCGCTGATGACGGTGGAAGGCGAGAAGGACGACATCACCGGTACCGGACAGTGCCGCGCTGCACTCGATCTTTGCACGGGGATTGCGTCAGAGCGCAAGTTTCATTTCACCTGCCCCCGCGTCGGCCATTACGGTATCTTTAACGGTTCCCGCTTCCGCACCGAGATTGCTCCGCGCATGGCCAAATTCATGCGTGCACATGACCCCTGCGCGGCTTCCCACCTCACCATCGCGCAGCTGGAACACATGGCGAGGATGCCGCGTCGCGGCGGTCCAGCTCAGGAACTCGAGGCGCTGGCCTTCAGCTTCGCTGCAGAGTGAGACGCTCCTGTGCTTGTCAAGAGCTGCGTCGCGGCCTGTCGCCCCAGCGCAACATGCCCGCGTGCGCCACCACAATCGGGGCTGTGCCTACCACAATTATTTGCTACGCCAGGATCGCGCGCCTCCTCGTGCGCGCGCCGCGCGCGCTTCGCGCACACATCACGAAGCGATTTCGTGGAGAGGGATCAGCAAGTGCAATCTGGCAAAAAGAAAAGACCAAGGAGCGTCGCGCTGCAGGTCCAGGGTATTGGTGTGCCCATCGAAGTGCGACAGCACGCGGGCGCACGGCGGATGACGTTGAGGGTGAGCAAGACGCGCCGGGCGGTGGTGGTGACGCTGCCGTCGGGATGTCGCCTCGAGGAGGCCGACCGCTTCCTCAATACGCACATCGATTGGGTGCGGGACCGGCTTGGCCGCGTTCCCTTGCCTGTACCGCTCGCCGACGGAGCGATGATCCCGCTGCGCGGCAGTCTTCATCGCGTGCGCTTTATCGGCCCAGTGCGAGGCACTGCGGTGGTCGTGGTCGAAACCACGCCACCGGGGATGCCGCGCCTCGTGGTTGCGGGTCGCACGGAGCATGCCGCGCGCCGGCTGAAGGATTGGCTGATCGCCGAGGCCCACAAGGACCTGGACCAACGCGTCGCTTGGCACGCCCGCAAGCTCGGCGTGCGTGCTCGCCACATCACGTTGCGCGACCAGACGACCCGTTGGGGTTCGTGCTCGGCGAGCGGCCTCTTGTCGTTCTCCTGGCGGCTGATATTGGCACCGTCGTATGTCCTCGACTATGTGGCCGCGCATGAGGTGGCGCATCTTGTCGAGATGAATCACGGGCCACGCTTCTGGAAGCTGGTGGCTGGCGCGGTGCCGCGCCTCGAAGAGGCCAAGCACTGGCTGCGCAACGAAGGCACCGATCTGCACCGCTACGCGGCGTAATTCGTTCATCGCCCGCTCGCGCCTCTCGCCAAGGGGCGTTCTCGAAGCTCACGTTCCGAAGCCCAGCTCGCGCAGCAGGCCCTTTGCCTTGCTTATCCAGCCCGTTCCCATTTGCGGTTCGTCGGGTGAGGCGTCCGGCGCGGGCTCGTCGTCGGCGATGGCACGCTCGACAAAATCGGCGCCGATTGGTTCGCGCGGCAGCAGGGGTCCGCTTGCGGCTGGTGGCGCGCCTGCCGCAGCCTCGGCGATCGAGTTGCGGGCCGTCCCGGATGGTAGCGCCGGCGCGTGGCCCTCGAGTGCCGTGAGCATGATATCGCGCCACAGGCGTGCCGGCAGGCTGCCGCCCATCACTCGGCGCATTGGCCGGCCATCGTCGTTGCCAACCCACACCCCCGCGACGAACTCACCGGCGTAGCCAACAAACCAAGCGTCGCGAAAATTCTGCGACGTGCCGGTCTTGCCGGCGGCCGCATGGCCCGGCAGTGCCGCGCGCTTGCCGGTCCCCGACGCGAGCACGGCGCCCAGCATGTCGTTCATGGCGGCCACGTGCTCCGGTGCCACCAGCACCTTCGCTGGCTCGGGGCGCCGCTCGTACAGCACCTTGCCGGCGGCCGTCCGCACACGCCTGATGATGTGTGTGTCGACCGATCTGCCGCCGTTAGCGAGCACGCCGTAGGCGCCAGTGAGCTCGATGAGCGTCACCTCTGAGGTGCCGAGTGCCAGCGACGCGTCCGCACGCAACGGTGAGCGGATGCCAAGACGTTGCGCCACGGCGGCGGTGTTGCGCGGCCCCACGGACATGTTGAGGCGTGCGGCAGCTGCGTTCATCGATAGAGCGAGCGCGTCCCGCAAGGTCACCGAGCCGCGATAGCCGCCACCTTCATTGCGTGGGCTCCATCCTGAGCCGAGGATGGGTAGATCGAGTACCATACTGTCGGGGCTCAGCCCACTCTCCAGCGCCGCCAGGTAGACAAACACCTTGAATGCGGACCCCGGCTGTCGCCTGGCCTTGAGGGCGCGGTTGAACTGACTCTCCGCGTACGAGCGGCCACCGACCAGAGCACGGATTGCGCCGTTCGCGTCCATGAACACGACGGCGGCCTGGCCGGCATTGGCGGCCGCCCCCTCGTTGGATAGGGCCGCCTGCACCAGCCCCTGGGCGCGGTGCTGCAGCCCGGGATCGATGGTTGTTTCGATCACAAGATCGCTGGGCGGCGTCGCCACGAGGGCGGGCAAGCGCTCGAGGGCGGTATCGACGGCATATTCAACACCGGATCGCGGCCGCCGTACCAAGCCCAAAAACTGCGGTGTCTCGTGGGCGGCTTCTTCGCCTGCCTCTTTCGATATGAACCCTGCCTCCACCATCTTCGCCAACACGTTTTTTGCGCGTTCACGCGCCATCGGCGGATGGGAAGCCGGGGAATACTTGGAAGGTGCCTTGAGCGAACCTGCGAGCATTGCCGCCTCGCCAAGTGTCACGTGGCGGGCCGATTTGGCGAAGAAACGCTGTGCCGCGGTCTCGACGCCAAAGGCACCCGCGCCGAAGTACACGCGGTTGAGGTAAAGCTCGAGGATGTTGCGCTTGCCGAGCCGCACCTCGAGCCACAGCGCCAGGATCAACTCCTCGATTTTGCGCGCCCACGTGCGCTCCGAGCCCAGAAAAAGGTTCTTGGCGAGTTGCTGCGTGAGGGTCGATCCGCCTTGCGCAAGCCGACCCTGACTGAGGTTGGTGAAGGCGGCGCGGATCATGCCGGAAGGATCGATCCCCCAATGCTTAAAGAAGCGCCTGTCCTCGGTGGCAAGGACGGCGTCGATGAGATGGGGTGGCATGAGATCGATCGGGAGGTAGGCATCGCCGCCGCCACGCTCGCCCAGAGACGAGCCGTCGGTTGCCAACACGCGCACGACCGGGGCTTGGTCCTTGAGGCGCAAAGCCATGGGATCGGGGATGCGCAGGGTGTAGTAGGCAAGGGTAGCGGCAAGGACGAGAAGTGTGGGGGGGCCCAGATAGATGATGGCAAGGAAAGTTAGCCGGATCTCCCAGGGCAGACGGCGCAGGAGCCCGCGCGCGCCTTGGCTTTGGCCCAGGGCCGCGGACGCCGCTCGATCAGCCGTCCTGGGATCGTAAAGGCTCATCGCCCCTGGCGCCATGCTGCAAGCGTAGCCCCGCGCGGCATCGCCGGCGCGTCCCAAGTTAGGCTACCGACGCGCCTGTTAAGATCGGGTTAACTTAACTGTGTGCGATTGCGCCTTTAGAGGGGGAACTCTTCACGTGCGGGCTTGGTGCCCATCCATTTGGAACCGAGCAGGACGAGTAGCCCTACGGTG
Organism: Hyphomicrobiaceae bacterium; assembly: GCA_024281145.1. GTDB lineage: Bacteria > Pseudomonadota > Alphaproteobacteria > Rhizobiales > Hyphomicrobiaceae > AWTP1-13. Next base: position 9,199 of record JAMXLN010000123.1, read on the forward strand.
ATGCGCGTGGCGAGGACGAAGCCCATGTATACGATCAGGCGTTCGTCGGCGAGCGCGCGCAGGACGGGTTCGTATTGCGCCGGCCAGGCACCGGACAGCAGGGTCTCGCCGGCAGCGCGCGCCCCCTTGTAGAGCTGGAGGGTCGACGTCGGAAAGAAGAAAAGGGAAAAAGCCAGGGCACCAGCACCAAGCACCAGTGAGAAAAAGACGTTTCCAAGCGACATCAGAAAGCGAGCTGTGCTGGGCACGCTTAAATCCCTCCAGTGGCGCATTGCCTGTGCGCCGACAACCCAGCTTACCATTGGCGTGTTTGGTTGCCCAAGAACGGGGTTGATCAGGTGCCATCAGAAGAGGCGCGTGAGGATTTTGCACTGCGCTCGGCCTGGCCGCCACCTCGCGCAGCAACGTTCGCAAGGCTGCAGCGTTGGCGTTGACTGGGCGTTGAATGGGCGGTTTGGCGCGCAGAGGCGCAAGCCCTCGCCGCCCGCACGGGCATGCGGTAGTGATGCAGTCCTGCAAAGACGTGTGCACGCTGAGGAAGCGGGTCGCGCCGATCTTGGAAAACCGCAACACGAAGCTCGGACGGCTCGTTCAACCGAGCAATGGCATCACGTCTTCGGCGAAACGCTGCATGCGTTCGAGGGTCTCTCCAAGGCTCGCCGTCTGGAACGACAGGCACAGATGACGGACCCCCGCCCGCGCAAGTGCCGCGACGTCGGCTGCCATATCCGCCGGGCGACCGGTGAGGAGGCGTCGCGTCCCGTCGGCCATCTTCTGGTCGGTCCAATCGATGGGCCACAGCACCAGAAAGCCCACGTCGATGCTCTTTGGATCGCGGCCCGCGCGCTCGGCGACGCGCGCCAGCTCGCTCACGCCTTTTGCCAGCCGCTCGGCCGTATCGAGGCGATGCTGCGGGTTATTGGAAGCGGGATACCAACCGTCGCCCACCCGCACGGCGCGCCCGAGGGCCTGCGGGCTCTCGCCGCCGATCCAGATCGGGGGGTGTGGTTTGGTGACGGGTTTTGGCGCGAACATGACGTCGTCGAAGTTGACGTGCCGGCCCTGCAGCTTGGGAGCCTCATCGGTCCAGAGCACCTTGAATGCGTTGAGGAATTCGTCGGTTGCGCGACCGCGCTCGGCGAAGGGCGGCGCGCCAAGGGCCTCGAACTCCTTTTTTAGCCAGCCGACGCCGCAGCCGACGAT
>JAMXLN010000124.1 GCA_024281145.1 Hyphomicrobiaceae bacterium
GACAGCCTGAGAAGGTTCCACTGCTGGGGTGGTCACTTGGTGGTTTCGAAAGGGCTATCCGCTGATCGGTGCACCCTGCTGTAGTCGGGACCCCTCGGCGTGCAATCAGGACGTCTTTTTTGTAAAAGATTGGGAAATGCAAGTTCTTGTCGAACAAACGATTGCTGCCATGGGAACGCCAACCGCCCAAAGGTGCTACTGGTTTAAGATCCCGAGTGTGCTTGGTGGCGCATTTGCTATCCACAACGTCGGCACGATCGATCGGGTCGAGTTGATTGCCGTTTCAGGTCACCTCGCGGAACAGATAAAAGACCTGCCTGATGGAACAAAAATCCGCCTTAAGATCACTGAGTAGATGCAATCGCTCTAGCCGTTCGAGCTTCTCACCTGGGTTGCGAGACAACACTTGACGAGGTTCAACGGAGCACGTTCTCGCTCCTCCAGCTGCCGCTCCAAAAATCAGGGCTAGCCGCCAGTCATTTGCGCGCTCTGCTATCAATCGTCACCTTTCTCGAAATGTACGGCTTCGATGTTGTGGCCGTCAGGATCGAAAACGAACGCCGCATAGCCATAGCCCTTCCGTCGACCCGGCTTGCCATTGTCTTTGCCCCCAGCCTTGATCGCCGCGTCGTAGAAGCCTTGTACTTGTTTGCGGTTTTTCGCCAGGAAAGCGACGTGGATCTTGGCGATCTTCCTCCTTCTACTGATCCAGAAGCTCGTGTGGTTCCCCTCCATGAATCCGGCAGCTTCCGGGGGATACGCGCGTTGTAGGACATAGCCGAGCGGTTGCAGCACGGCGAGATAGAATGCCTTCGAACGTTCGTAGCTTTTTACGGGCACTGAAACGTGTTCGAGCATTGGGGATCCTGATCCTGTTACTGGGTCGATGCTAACGCTTCTAGGTCTGCGCCAGAACCTGGCAAACACGATAGCTTGGCCTTGTCGGATTGACGGCTCTGAACGAGAACCGATGGCAAGCATAAGAGTTTCTTCGAGCCACCGGGATCGGGCTCGATTACCCGTGCGCATGTCAGCCACGCACTGCAGGTGCGATCTGCAATCAACCTTGAACTTTAGCGTGGGTTTCTTGCTTGGCGAAAATCATGATCACGCTGATAACGAAAGTTTCGTGAATACCGCGTCGCGACGTTTCGCCTGCCCTAGCTGTCCCAGCAACGACCCGGTCCAATGATCTCGCCGGCCCAAGAGGTTCTGGCAACCCACCAACTTCGTGTGTTTGTGTGATGATTGTGCTCAACGTTGCAAGGCTCGGCAGGGTGGGCGAGTTCGCATTCGACTGCGCTGAAATTGCTGTGCGCGGCCCGAGGCGTGGATCCTGACACTCGCTCTGCTTTCTGAGGCGAGAGGCCCCCGCCCAACTTCAACTTCTGCACCAACTGTAAACAATCTTCTCAGAAACTCTATTGCGCAGTCCACGTTGTATCTTGTACAGAAGTTAGGAATTCCGTAATGACCGAAGACATTAGCCTAATTTCACTTGCCGCTTGGTTGCATCGCCAGGCCGAGCAGGTCAGAGCTTGTGCCGAAATGGATGCTGAGGAATACGGTGCTCGTGCAACTTTGGAGACGGCAGCGCGACTCGCGCAGGCTTCTCGCATCGTCAGGCAAGCCGCCGACCGCGAGCGTGGAAGCCGGAACGATAAGCTGTCAGCGGCCAACGAATCCTGAGTCCGTTCCCTCGACTGGGAATTGACGGCCGCGATCGTTTCCGTATCCGCGTGCCGTCTCGTTGAGGCGGCGAGGGGTGCCCACCCGGCCTCCAAGGCTACCATCTAGTAGTGAAGGGTGTTTTCGGCATTCAGGGTGATACTGCCCTGACATTACGGGCATGCCGGCTAGCCGAGGCTGCCCATTGACACTGCGAGCCAATACAATCCGTTCGTATCGACGGCGAGCGGCAATATTTCCGCAACGTCGTGCCTACGAACCCGCGCGCGGGGACTTGACTTGCGCTGACGTGATCAGTTCGCCCGTCTTGTCGTTGGCGATGTAGATGCCGAGCGAGAGGGCCTCCTCGTTGGACATGTAGCTCATGGTCTCGACGGAGGCTCTGAGGCGTGCGCGCAGGAATTCGAGGCTGGCGCCGACCTCAATCATGTAGTCCGCCATCGCCAGTGTTATCTTCTGCGTGCGAGCGATGGCGTTGCTCATATCCTCTGCAGTATACTCCTTGTCCTTCCAATCGATCTCGAATGAGTGGAACCCGAGCCGGGCCGTGGAGCCTTTAACGCGCCAGGGCTCGCCCGTCTCGAAATCACGGCCGCCAAGGAATGCGGTGCTGCAGGCGCTCCTACAGACGACGTCTTTGCCAACTACGGCCGTTCTGATCCGCGCGCGGTAGAATAGGCGCCCGAGCGCCATACCCTCCTCGAGAGAGCCGCCGAGAGAGTTGAGGTAGACGACCGTAACTTTTTTTGGCGGCAGCTTGACGATATAGGCCTGCAAGGCCACGGCGTCGCCCGTCTCGATGTTGCCTTTCACTTCGACGGCGTTCACCGTGGCGCTGTCGGCCGGATGCTTGGCGAAATCGAGAGCCGAGCTCGCGTCGGCGCCGATCATAATGGCGGCACCGCCGAGTAGTGCCGCAAAAAGGTAGTGTGAGGCCCTGCAGGCGCCGGCAGAGATAAAAAATTTACGCATGCCACGACTCCGAACTCGAGCTGTTATCGAGCAGCAACGCGCCGCTTGACGATGTTACCGGGATCAATAATGCGCTGCGTCTTCTGCTCCATGACGTAAATGCCCTTCATGAGCGCCTCGTCGTCGTTGACCAGCGTGATGGCTTCGTGCGGGGCTCGCAGCATGAGCGGCAGGAAGTCCAGGTCCTCATTGATTGCGCGCAGGTAGCCGATAATGGCGTCCATCACGCGCTGTGTGTCCTGGACAACCGTTGCCATGTCCTTCTTGGTGTAGGTTTTGGTATTGTCGAACTTGGCTCCGAACTGGTGAAAACCCAGCCGCGCACCCGACATCATCACCCGCACAGGCTTGCCCGTGGCGGCGTCGCGTCCGCCGAGAAATGCGAGGGCGCAAGCGCTATGGCAGCCGAATCCGCCCGCGAATACGAACGTGGCGATCTTGGCGTCGTAAAAGAATTGGCCGAGCTTCAGTCCTTCGCTGACGAGGCCACCGGGTGAGTCAAGGATGACCGCGACCCGGCGATTGGGCGGAAGCTTTGCGACTTCTGACTGCAGCGCGAGCAACTCTCCACCGGCCAATTGGCCGCCGAGCAGGAACGCGGTTGTGTCAGGGCTGCCGATTTCGACGCGCGTGAGGGTGGCTGCGTGTATCGGCGCGGCCATGCATGAGAGTCCGACCGTGCACATGGCCGCAAGCACCGCAGCGCGCCGCTTGAGGAGGGACCACGCTCGGCCACCGACAGAGGTAGCGAGACAAGAGGCGAGGCGGGGAGCAATCATAACACGGACCTCTGTCTGCGCTGAGTTGACGGCATGGCCCTTCAGCCGTTTACCCTGACCTTATCGATCTGTGACATAGACTTGGAGACGAGCGCCGACTGCAAGCCCAACTGCGCCGGCTTGAAGTTGGGGTCGATCGCCAGCGCCTGTTTGAACTCAGCGATGGCGCGATCCAGATCGCCGTCAGCGATGTAGATCTGTGCACGGAAGGTCAATGCGCGAGCGCTCTTGGTATTGACGGAGAGGGCGCGAGAAAGATCGGCAAGGGCTAGTTCGCGATTGCCCATGGACTTGTGGGCGAGGGCGCGGTTCTCGTAGGCATAGCCGGCTGCCGGATTCATCGCGATCGATAGGTCGAAATCATCCAGCGCACTCTTCAGCTGGCCCTGATGCAGGCGTACGAGGCCGCGGATATTGTAGCTGCGCGCATCGTTGGCTGCCACACGTACCAGGTGTTCGCCATCGAGCATGGCGGCTTCGAGCCGGCCCAGGTCGATCAATGTCGCGCACCTGAGAATGTACGCATCAATCGAGTCAGGATTGAGTTTGATGGACTGATCGAAGTGCAATGCGGCTTGCTCCAGGTCGCCTTTGCGCAGAAGTACCTCGCCCTTGTACTGGAAAGCCTTGGCGTTGTTGGCATCAATGGCAGTGATGCGGTCGAGCGCTGCCATGGTGCCGTCGAGGTCGCCCTTGCGGTACTGCGTCTCGGCTATTGAGAACAGTTTGGCGATGTCAGTCTCCTGCGTGATCTGAACGCCGGAGTTCTGCGGCGGGCTCGGAGCAGTTGCGACGGACGGCTTCTGGGCTGGAGCGGGGCTCATGCCACCGCTGGCCTGCTTGAGCGCCATGGCACCCCGCTGCCTTTCCTGTGCCACGGCGTTGTTGGGCTGGATGGCCAGGACGCGAGCATAGTCGGCGGCCGCTAGGTCGTATTCGCCTTTAGTTTGGTAGGCGTCGCCGCGCTCCATCAGGGCAAAGACGTACTGCGGGCTAAGCGCGATCGCCCTGTTGAGATCCAGCAGAGCACGGTCGAGGTCGCCCATGAGACGATACATGCGGCCGCGCGAACCATACGGGTATGCTGCCGAGGGATTGATTGCGATTGCTTTGTCGAGATCGGCTGTCGCGCGCGCGTTGTCGCCCATCCGCGCGTAGGTGTTGCCGCGGTTGGCGAGGGCGAGGTAATACGCGGGATCGATTTTGAGCGCCGCGTTGAGATCGGCGAGTGCACGCTCGAAGCGGCCGGCCCTTTGATGGAGCTCGCCGCGCAAAGAGAGGCCATACAGATATTTTGGATCGAGCTCGAGCGCCCTGTTGAGATCTTTGAGCGCCGTGTCGGGATCATTTTTGCGCACGTACACCAACGCCCGTGAGCCGAGGGCTATGACCTGGTTGGCCTTGGTTTCCCCTTTCGATTGAATGATGCGCGAGCATGGATCGATGGAACGCCCGGGGTCGCTGGCGCGGCAGTCTTGCATGTCGTCGGCACAGGCGGCGGCGCTCGACAACAGCAGAGCCGTCACAACAATGGTTACCCGCATGGCACTCTCCCGGTTAGCGGCCGTAGGTAAGGGCGCATCACCGCCAATGCCGGGATTGTGATGAACTTCTGCCTTGTGTGCAGTGCCGCGGGATACAGCATCCTCCTGCGATTGCCTGACCCAATAGCGTTGCTCTTTGTGCCACTGAGCAGATCGGTTTTGGGGGGATGTGCGCCCAATCACGCATCAATGCCCACCTCAAGCGGAAAGGCAGGACGCCAGTGCCTGCGACCCGCCTGGGCGCCGTAGCGGAGGGCGACAGCAGAAATGCTTGCCGGCCTACCAGCCTTTCGGCGTCATCGCATCGTAGGATCAGGGTATCAGTTGTTGCCTGACAGCCTCCGCCGCTGCGTGAGCGCGGTTATGAACACCCATTTTGCCCTGAACCTTCTTCAGGTGACTGCGTACGGTCTCTTCACCGATGCCGAGTAATTTGGCAATCCCGGTGGTTCCCATCCCCAACGATACCAGCCGCAAGACGGCAAGCTCTCGAGGGGTTATGCGCGGTTGATTGCCAAACCGGCTCGGATTGTCGACAGTTACTTGATCGAGCCGTGATGCCGCAAAGGCCGCCGCAGCGATCAAAAGCATGCGCAACGGGTGCGTTAGCAGATTGCACAGGACTTGCCGGGACCAGTATGCAACCAACCATCGTTGGCCGATGCTGCAGGTTAGCGCGTCGCGGATGCCGTAGTTGCGCGCAAGCTCGTAGGGCCAGCGATCGATGCCGATCGGCTCAAGTGTCCGCATTGTCTCGGTCCACGTGTAAGGCACGAGGCTGGTCTTCGCCATCATGATCCCTGGATCGTATCCCTGCGCCGCCTTGGCCGCATACTCGTTCCACCAACCGTCGGGCGCCGATGCATGGAGAAACACATCCACTCCAACTTGGATCGAACGCCAATCCGACGTCCTCTCGGGCATGCGACCGGCTCCCAGGACGTTAATTGGTAGGAGTTTTGATGCGAAATTATCGAGGGCATCGAGGATTTCGCCCGGTGTCTTCGCGTGGATCACGTGATTGGTGAACTTGTTCAAAAGTGGAGTAGGCGGGGTGCTCGCCGGCACGTCCCTGAACGTCAGCGGTGTTTCGCCCTTGTGTGTCCTCTTCTGCACGAAGGCCATCGGTCCGCTCCCTTGTCTCAAGGAGGTCCAGTGTGTGATTTTCGCGGGGGCTGCGATATCGGGACAAATGTGGATCGCCCATTAGACGGCGGAATCTTAGCAGCGCAGCAAGCTCGCCCTCACCTGCGGCCAAGGCTGCGATGCTATGGCTTGGGCTCGACGGTCTCCTGATGCAGCGTGCGGGGCGGGGCACGAAAAAATCGAAATGGACGCGAAGCAAAGATTGCACCGCACGGTTGAACCGACCGATCCAATCTTCGAGCGCTCAAATGTCAGCTATTCGGGATTGAGCTGACGCTTCAACCCCATATCGCCCGCAATGTTGTGCACGAGTTCCTTTTGCAGAAACTGCCACTCTCCCTTACGCTTGACGAAAATGTCTAGGTAGGTCCCGCCCATCACCGGGATGAGGCCGCCCGGAGATTCGCGGATCACGAGGTAGTCCGACCGCGCGTTGGCCCTGTCTTCACCGCCCAGCGTCACGATGATGTTGGTAATGTAATGCTTGCGCTGTGGGCCCTCGCCCGGCTTCGGGACGACACTTGCCAGCAATGTCTCGATTTGTGTGCGGCCGCGCGCTTTGCCATAGCTGGTTGTCCATACCCCATCTTCCGCGAAGAGGGAGGCCACCTCGCCGAACCTGCAAGCATCAAGCGCGTGGCAATACCGCGCCATGAGTTCGCGAATGGCGTCCTTCTCGTCCGCACTGCTAATCATGCGCTTGCTCCTGAATCAGGACTTAGATCGGGCAGCGACTTCGTGATTTCAAAGATAACCCTAAATATCAGTCTCGACGACCTCGTTGATTGTCACATCCGCCTGGCGCCCGCCTTAACGTGGGTGGTGCGAGTGGATGCCTGCCACTTGGCGCGCCTCCTCGAGTGTAGCCCTCGGCGCGGGCGGTGATGCCCGCTGCCGGTATGATTGTGGAGAAGAGTGGTACGTTTGCGGGGGTCCGCCAAGGCCCTCATGCGGAATACCCTGCGTCTTCCACCTCTAGCATTATCGCGCGCTCGGCAGCCCCGGTGCCGCCGCCTCTACTGCGATCGTCGTGGTCCACGTTCTTATGCCATTCTCTGTCATTCCCTCGTCACGCCGACCGGTAAAAGGGCAATGCGTTTGCGACCACTCTCATTGCCGGGATCGAACGACCGTTGGTTTGGGGTCTGTTGCGATCGCAATTCCGATCGACAACGTTTCAGCTGGCGCCCAATCGCGTCGATGCGGTCACCGAGACCGAGATTGGCGAGAGGCTCGCTGCAGTGAACCTCGCTCGATGTGGGCCACTGCCCAAAACTGGTGCCACTCTTACGCGCCACCCCCGTTTAGAGGGTTTGTCCCATCTCCGCGGTGCTTGCTGCGACGGTGTCGCCCGCCAGAGCCTCGGCGAGGACTTTGCAAGCTGCCGTATAGTCCGGGGGATCTTTGCTGATGTCGACAAAGAAGCGATCGTAATAGTCCTCCGGTACCGTGACGTTTCCAACCTGAGGGATTTGCACCCAGACAAACGCGACATTCCACTGTCGTTCAACAAACGGATCCAACGTGCATGCGTTTGGTTCGGCCGCGGGAGCCGCATGAGCGGTATACTTATACGTGGCTGTGGGCGGCATAGGATAGCGAACCCTTGCCGTCTCTTTATCCTCATCGAGAGCCGCTGCCGAGAGCAGATCGACTGCGCAGCCATAGTCGGGATCGTCCATGTTCACGCAGCTATAAAAGCGGTCGTAGTAGAGCTCAGGAATGGTGAGATACCCGATCCCGGCCACCGCGGCCCAAAAGAAGGGGTTGCGCCAATGACGTTGAACGAAGGGCAAAAGCCGTGGGCGGAATGCAATTGCCGGGGCTCTGCTGAGAGTGATACGAGGCCGCAAGTTCGTGGGCACCGCAACTCGACCTCTGGTCAGGGCGGTGCCTGCGACGGCTTTGCTCACGGGTAGGTTACGGAGCGCATTCTTTCCAGCTGCATGTCCCGGCTGCAGCGCACGGCTACCGCTCTTTTGGTTTGCTCCAATCTGCTTTTGCTGAACTTGCTTTCGAGCGGCATGCGCGTTTCGGGTTCCGGATTTCGCCGCTTTGCCTGCCGCGGTTCGCTTATGATCCTGACGCTGGACCTTGTTGGAAATCGACGTATTGCGTGCTCGCTGCGAAGAATGCGCAATTGACCGAGGCGCTGACGGCACAGGATGGGACATACGAGGTGCGGAAAACCCCATCGAATGCCCTCCGCCGCCCCCTGAAAACCCACCGCCACCGTGTCGGGCATCAACGGAAGGACCAAACAGTATGAGCGAGCTCAGGGCGGTGATGGTCGCAGACATGGCCGTGATGGTTCGCATGGGCTAGTCGCCTCTTCTGTGCGCCATGCAACTTTGCCCACCTGCTACGGTCGTACGTTGCGACGCCAAAAGATGCTGGCCGGGCAAGTCGTGGCAACACGCCTCAGCAGACCGCGATGGCTGCAGACGTCATCGCTGCCTGATCTGAGGCTAGACTGCCACTCCGAGAGAGCCCACGCAGTGCGTGTTTTCACGGATGCGGCCGCCCAATAATCCGGTGAAGGCGGATGGATTGCCCCATGCTTCACTGGCCGCTCTTCACTGGCCGCTAGCCAAGCGCCATCGCATGGTTTCTACGGGGGATTGCAACGGCAGCTCGCTCGTTAGCCCGTGGTATCGCCTCGGTCGCGACAGAAGCATCGCTCTACCTTCCTGTGGATGGCGGCGTATCTGTCACGCGTTTTCCATACTGCCATGAGGATATAGCGGACGCCTACGCAGGGGTTGGCCAGGTCCCCAAATCGGGGTTTCCACGGATAGCTTTGGCGTAGCAGCGGGGCCATTGTGAGCACGGATCACCACGACGCCCCCCGTTCGTGCGTGATCTGCGAGTGGGTCGCCCACCCCGGCGGCCCCTGGGACGCGCCTCCCCCGGCGTCGTCCCAACTGCCAGAGAGTTCCCTCCTCTCTGGATAAGAGCGGTGCGCGTCCCCCCGTCGCACTGCTCATTTTTTTGCGTTTGCTCTCTAGGCAAACGATGGCGCGCCGCCGGGGGTCGTCGAGATTGAACTTGCTCTCCAGCCGGCATTATCCGCGGGGATTACCGGCCGCGAGTTCACAACGGGGATGACCATCTCCAGCGTGAATGCCCTGCGCTGCTCAACGGGCAAGTCGGCGCACGTCGCGCTTGTCGCTCACCGCGTGCGGCACGTGCGACGGTTGACGCGTGCACGCCGTCGCTTGCGCCTCGGTGAGCCAATTGTCTGGAAGCTCCAGGCGACATTTGACCCCCTCCGGAGCGAACGCGAGGTCGACCGCACCGCCAAACTCGTATGGAATGAGGTCGCGAATTGTGCTCGTCCCAAACCCAGAGCTCTTGGGAGCTGCAACAAAAGGCCCGCCGATCTCGGCCCATTCGAAGACTAGATGAGAACGCCGATGGCCGTTCAACCGCCGTTCCCACCGGATCGCAACGCTCCCATTTTTCATGGATAGGGCCCCGTGCTTTGCGGCGTTGGTAACCAGCTCATGGAGAACCATTGCCAGCGCCTGGCCTGCCTCGGCCTTCAGTATGACGTTGGGACCATTGACGTAGGTGTTGGTTCCCGCCGCATAGGGCGCCAGCTCGCGTCTGACAAGTCCAAGCAACGATATTCCCTGCCACCGACCCTCGCTCAACAGTTCGTGTGTCCTCGCCATCGAGCGAATGCGGCCATCGAGCGAAGCTACGAAATGGTGCATCGAGCTACTGGCGTCCAATGTGTGGGCGGCGACAGCGCTAACAGTCGCAAGCACATTCTTAACGCGATGATCAAGTTCAGCATTCAGGGTGCGCTGGAGTTCCTCGGCCCGTTTGCGGTCGGTAATATCGATGTTGACACCGACCACCCGGTATGGCTGACCATCGCCGTGGTAGGATGCAAAGCTACGCGCCTCAATCCAGCGAACCTCACCCCCAGACCGAACAATGCGATAATCGATCACGTATTCCCGCAACCGGTTTTGAAAATTACGTCGCCTGATTTCGTCAAATCGGCGCGCGTCTTCAGGATGTAGGAGCGCCAGCCATGAGCTGCGCTGAATGACAGTGGTACCTTCCGCCAAACCGTGAAGTGCCGCGTAGCCCGCGGAGATTTGCATGATATCGGGGCCGACCTCAAAGGCAACACTGCCCACCAAGGCGGCTCTTTCTGCAAGGGCAAGTTGCAAGGTGCGCTCAGCCAGCGCCAGTTCCGCCTTTTTGCGCTCGGTGATGTCACGCGTTAGTCCTTGAAGGCGCAACAGCCGCCCGGTGGCGTCGAACTCACCCTTCGCAGTCTCCTCCAGCCACACCGTCTCGCCGTCCGGACGGACAAAGCGGAAAGTCAAGACATACGAAGAATTGCATGGAGATAGCTGGCGAATGTGTGCTTTGAATCGCTTGCGATCGTCTGCATGGACCCGCTTGAGAAAGTCATTAGACCTCGAAGTCTCGGTCGCACTTTGTGTGCCCCCGAGAATGAGAGGGGCATTATCGCTGCGCCTTGTGAGACCCGTCACAGCATCCCATTCGAAGGCCATGACTTGGCCAGCTGCTAATGCATCGGCCAAGCGCGCTTTGCTCTCGTTGAGCAGAGCCTCTGTGTTTTTGCGTTGTGTCACATCTATGTTGACACCAATCACCCGTTGCGCGGCCCCACCGCTGTTGTACGAGATGAAACTGCGCGACTCGATCCAGCGCACTCCAAAGTGCGGGGACACAATTCGGTACTCTAAAGTTTGCTCGGATCTGCCATCACGTAAGGCTCGACTACGAAGCCTTACCACGCGCTCAACGTCCTCCGGATGCACCCTCGTGCGCCACTCGCTACGCGTCGTCTCTGTTATCCCCTCGGGCAATCCATGGATGGCAGCATATCCCTCTGAGACCTGCATCCTGTTTGCACCGACATCGTATGCGTAGCTGCCGACGAGCGCGGCCCGTCCGGCAAGTGCGAGCTGCGCGTTGCGTTCGGTCAGCGCCAATTCGGCCTTCTTGCGTTCGCTGATGTCGACCGTCATGTTGACGACACCGACAATGGTGCCGTGCTGATCGCGCAAGGGTTTCGGATAAGGAATAATGGGGAGGCGCGAGCCATCCGTCCGCTCTAAAATCGCCTCCGAGCCCTGCACGCCCCGACCCTGCGTCAATGCAATCTCGGTTGGGCACTCTTCGAGCGCCATCCGGGTGCCGTTCGCATGATAAAAGCGCGAAAAGCTCGACCATTTATCCTCCCCCAATTTGGGAGTTGCTCCCCACAGGTTGACCGCTGCTTCGTTGCAATATGTGATGCGACCAGCCGCGTCGGTCACATAGATGGCAGCAGGTAGCGCCCCCAACAGCTCACGTGATGCCTGCTCGCTCTCTCTCAGCTTTCTCTCGGTATGCTTTGGCTCACTTATGTCTCGGGTGACCCCGAGCAGTTGAGTGGGTCGGCCGTCTGCTTGGCGAAGGACTGCGCCTTCGATCGCAACCCACCTTGTCCGACTATCACGCTCATCATCGGATGGTCGCAGACGGTACTCTGCCCTACAGTGACCTCCGCCACGCCCCAGTCCCAGAAAGGCTGCGTCTAGCTTCGCCAAATCGTGCGGGTGGATCTGGCACCGCATCTCGGCGAGGGTTTTCGGTGGCGCTCCCGGGCCATATCCGTGAATGCGACGGTCCCGCACATCGTTTTCGAAGCGACCGCTTTTGAGGTGAATGCTCCAAGTGCCAAGCTCTGCGCAATCGAGTGCCAGTTGTAAGCGGTGGTTGCTGTTCTCAAGCGCTGTCAGATGGCTTCGCCTTTCAGCGAACACGGCAGCCAAAAGCACAACCACGACAGCTTCCGCTAGCACGAAGCTTTGAGCGGATAAAATGCGGTCAGCAAGAGGCTTGCCTGGGTCAAAGTAGCCAATGTTGAGAGTTGTCGACCCGATGACGATGAGCCCGACGGCGAGAGCTGCGGCGGCTGCGAACACCGGCCGGCAGCGCATGGCGATCCACAACAGGAATGGAACCACGAGGGACTCTGGCAAGGCCGTTGCCCAAGGCCCATCCGGCAAAGAGAGCAAAAGTGCGCTGAACGCAGTAACCATGACGAGCCCGGCGCAGCCTTCAATCAACTCGCGCCGTGGCAGCCCTTCGCGTATGACATCGCCTAGGCCCACGAGGAGTGGGGCGACTGTGACAATGCCCAGCGAGGAGGCCGCAAACCAAAGGCGCCATACGTGCACCGGGAAGGTTGTCGGCTCGACAAGGCTGATCGCAACCGCTGCGGCCAGAGCCGTGCTAGCTGATCCAATTGCGGTTGCTGCGAAGAACCCCAGTACCCGCTGAACATCTTCCAGTTTGAACGTACCCCCGAACCAGCGCTCAAGCAGCCACATCGTGATGAGTGGCTGCAGCGCATTGAGCAAGCCCAGAGCGATCGCAAGCCACGGGTGCCTGCCGATCATCAGATTACATGCAGCCGTTGCGACAGTTACTCCGGCTGCCACGGGAAGGCGCGCACCGGGCCCCAAGGCGATCAAGGCGCCAATTGCGATGCCTGAAGCCGGCCAGAAGACGGCCACCCCCGGCTCGGCGCGGAGCGCCAAGCCAAGGCGACCCACCAGGAAGTATGCGATGCCGGTCGCGACGGCGAGCTTTACAAGGCCAAACCACGACCGGCTAACGATTGAATGGGAATGCTCCACCCCCAGCCCTTCCCTAAGGCAGCAGTTTACCAACTCAATGACTTATCGGTTGTGGAGGCAAGAGAGGCCAATTGGCGGGCTCGCTCTATCGGGTGTTCTACCTAAATTGCGCTGCGGGCAACCCCGAGTTTCTGCCACGATGCGAAGCCCGCCTTCGGGTCAACGCCAGCGCAATCTCGTTGCGTTCCGAAATGGGCCGGCCAAATAGGGTTGTCCAACTGTGGTGGTTCGGCGGTCCCGAAGATCAGGAGTAAGCAATGCTCGCCGGCCGCCGGCGAGAGGACGAGGTTCGGGTGCGCCTGTTTGCTTCGAGCTTGTGGTAATTCGCTGCCAGCCCTACCCGAGACGATGACCGCCGCTGCGGTTCGTGATCGGACACGATGGCGGCGGGGAGTCGATCAGGGAACTGATGGCGTAGGCGTTCGGCTCGGCGACCAAGCCGTGGACATGACGGTGCCCAGGCCGGGGCAGCACGCGAGATTTGCGGTGCTCCCGGAGGCGAGCGAGTAAACCTTCCTGCTGATGCCTGGAGGATGGAAAGGGCGCCCCGTGTGGGAGAAGACGCCCTTTCTGACCCACCCTGGTGCGGGGAGAGGGAGGGTCCCTAAGAGAATTCGCCAGCTCTGTGGCAATTCCGCGGCAGAAATGAAAAGGAGGCGCGAACACCCGCGCCTCCTCCCGCACGTGCAGCCGCGTGCGCGGCTAGCGCCCTAGATACGAAGAAGCCGCTCAAAAGTTTCATCGTGGCAAAGCGAATGCAACCCCGTGACAGGAAGACCTCATGCGGTGGCTTCGTCACGATGGGAATGCGGGCAGCCGACCTTGCTGCTTGTTCTCGCCAGGCCGGGTCCCCACGATGGAGGATTTCACTCCTCGGCGCGGCTGAGCCGCCCGCTTGCATCGCGGCCCGCCAGAGGAGAACCTCGTGGATAATCTTCACCGGCACGGAGCTCAGTCCGCGAGCGGCCTCTTCGCCGTCAGCGCAACCAATGTCCGCCGGGGATCGCTAGATCAACACCTGAGTCGCTGTGGCCGTTCAATTGAAGCGGTAGATTTGCTCCGCATTGTGGCGGAATATCGCACGGCGCTCGGCTTCACTCATGGCGATCTTGATGGCGCGTTGCGGATCGTCGTAGTCCCAGTGCGGATAGTCGCTCGAATAGACGATACGATCCCATCCGATCCAATCGAAGAGGGTGCGCAGGTGTTGTGGGTACTCCGGCTCTTCGATGGGTTGGGTCGCGTACCAGAGATTGCGGCGCAGGTACTCTGATGGTTTGAGCTTGAGGTTTGGAACCTCGCTCCGCATCTTTGCGACGTTGGCGTCGAGGCGCCAACCGAGGGTGGGAACCCAGGCGAAGCCGCCCTCGATCAAGATAATCTTTAGGTTTGGATAACGATCGAACACGCCTTCGAGAATTAGGCTGGCGGCCTGCGTCGGCATCGAATGGCTCAAGACCTGATGCTCCTCGACGTAGAACGAAGGCCAGCCCGAGGCTGAGGGAGCTGCAGCAGACGGACCGCCCACGTGTAGCCCGATCGGCAAGTTCACGCGTTCGGCGGCGGCGAAGATTGCCCAGTAGCGTTTGCGACCCAGCGGTTCGGGAGTACGCGAGGACAATTGGATTTGGGCGAACCGTCGATCGCCCGCGCGCCTCTCGATCTCGGCGACGGCCGCCTCGGCGTCGTCTTGGGGCACCAGGATGGAGGCCCGCAGGCGCGGCTCGATGTCCGTGAAATGCGTCACCTGCCAGTCGTTGAAGGCCGAGCAGAGCGCCGCCTGCAGCTCGACGTTGCGCGGCGCGTTGCCTTCCAGCAAGGGCTCGAGCACGCCGAACTCGACGTCGTTGGCGTCGAGATGCTGGGAGCGGATGAAGTCGACGTCGGAGCCAGGCAGACCGCCACCCGCGGGCCATGCATCACGCCGGCACGTGTTCGGCATAAAGCGCGGATAGGTGCCGCGTGCCGCATAGATGCCGCGGGTTCCCTTGCCGTATTCGGCCAAATGTTGGCGCCAGCGTGCGGACAAGAACGGGTCGAGATCGCGCGGCGTGCGCAAGTAGGGATGGATGTCACAGTCGATGATGCGCAGGCGCGTCTTGAGGTCCCGAGTTGGACCACCGTGGGTGTCAACGTCACGTTCGAGCGTGAGGCTCATGTGGGTTCTCCTTGAGCCGCGGATAGGTTGCAAGGGGGTTGTCGATAAGCATCTTAGCGAGGAACGGTGCCGGCAACCCGTCTGGCACGGCTCGGTCTCCGTCGAACTGCCAGTGCGGATAGTCGGTTGCAAACAGGAGCATTGCGTCGGAGTCGATCATCTCCACGATGCGCGTAACGGCTTGGGCGTCCGGCGCATCGAACGGCTGAGCGGTGAGCCGTACATGCTCGCGCACGATCTCGGCCGGGGAGCGCTTGACATAGGGGACCTCGGCTCGCACACCGCGCCACGTCTTGATCGCGCGCCAAAGAAAGCCAGGTAGCCAAGACACACCGCTCTCGATCAGTACGACGCGCAGGCCCGGGAACTTCACGAAAGCACCCTCATGGATGAGGCTCAGCAGCTGGTCCTCGAAGGTCTGCGAGTGGCTGACGTAGTCCTGGATGTAGTGTGACGACCAACCGTTGGACGTCGTGGGATAGCGGTGCAGGCTGCCCGCGTGAAGGCCGAGCGGCAGCCCATGCTTCTCGCAGGCCGCCAGCAGCGGCCAGTAATAGCGCCGCCCGAGCATCATTTCGACGGCGACAGGGATCATCACTTGCACGAAACGGCGGTCGGGCGCACGCCGCTCGATTTCCTCGACAGCAAGCTCGGGGCTCTGCGGCGGCACGATGATGGAGGAACGAAATCGCGCGTCCTTGTCGAGGAACTCCTTGGTGATCCAGTCGTTCACGGCCTGGCAGACGGCGGCCCCCATCGACTCGCTGACCGCCACCTGCCCGCCGGTGAGCGGATTGCAAATGGCGAACGCCGTGCCCATCACGTCGAGCGACTGGCGAACGATCGTCGCGGAATCGGCCGCGGGCCGACCCTTTGCGGGTCGCCAGTCGGCGCGGCACGAAATCGGCGCACCGGGCGGATAGCTCGCCATCTCCAGCCCGTCGATCCCGCGCGAAACGAACGCTTCCTGCCAGTAGTCGTCCATATATGGCAACAGGACCCCGACGCCCGGAACCGTCGGGTGGATGTCACAGTCGATGGCACCCGGATAGCGGCTCATCCCGCGTCCCCTTTCCTCTGCCGGATCGGCCCTATGTGCACGCAACGCGGCGTCCGCCTGGTCGTGTGCCTAGAACTCGACGACTACGTACTTCTCCTCGACTTTCACCGCCACCGTCTCGGCCACATAGGGTCCCCTGACCACCTCGGTCCCAGCGGTGATCTCCGTCGGATAGGTCCGCGCCCGTATCTTGGCCGGCTCGCACCAGGATTGACCGGTCCGGATGTCGAACTCCCATCCGTGCCAGGGGCAACGTATCATCTCGCCCTTTCGGATCATGCGGAACTCACCCGGCCGGTCGCCGACCGCAAGGCCCGTGATCAGGCCATCGCATAGGCTGCCGCCTTGGTGGGGACACCGGTTAAGCAGGCCGTAGTACTCACCCTCCAGATTGAAGATGCCGATCGGCCGCCCGGCAACGGTGAACACCTTGTGAGTGCCGGGCGGAATTTCGGCAACGGAGGCGACGACGTATCTTTGCATGGCGCGTGGTCTATCTCACGTCCTCACGCCGACCTCCCTATTCGAGCACCCCGGGGCGATCGGGCCTTGAGTTGACGCATCCTACGCGACCGGCGACCCGGCCGACAATCTGTTGCAGCAGCCCAACCAACGAAATTGCTCGGGGATGAGGGGCTTGGGTAACCGTTTGCGCAGGCGCGGCCTCAATCCACAACCAGAGCTGCCTGCTCAGCGTCGAATTACGAACGCTCCTTTTCTGCTCCGGTGAGGTTCCGATAGAAGGTAAGTGCGTTGCGATCCAAGTCATAGAGGGCGAATTCGCGTGTTCCCCACGGCCTATCTTGGACTGTGTTGGAAGTGCATCCGACACCACGTTGCCGATATTCATCGAAGAGCGCGTCTGGGTCCTCAACCAGAAACCGCAGGCGAATGGTGCCCATTTCGTGCTCGAACTGAAACTGCATGTGGAGCTCGACGGCGTCGCGGCGAAATCCAACATAATTTGGCGAATCGGCGTGGTCTTGAAAGGCCAGCCCGAAGCCCAGTTGCTGGGTGTAGAACCCGATCGCCCGCTGGATGTCTCGCGTGCCGAGAATGGGATGGGTTGCTTTGAACATTGCTGGCTCCGTTATCAATAATCCCTGGCAATTATCCCTGGCAATCATCCCTGGTCGATCCCTACGACGGCCCAAGATGACTCCCATTCTAAGCCAACGCGATCCAACAGCCGCGCTGCGTTTTCGTGGCGTTCTATACTTTGGCGGGCTGGCTCGATCGCGTCCCGGATCGCTTTCTCAACCTACCCAATAAGGGCTATTGGCTCACATCGGATCGCCGCGAGGCGGCTCTGGCAACATCCGTCCCCTCGTTGCTATTGCCGGGCTTGCGCTGAGCCAGGTGATCATGATCGCTTGGCTCTACCGGCGCTTCCGGGTGCCGCGAGATGCCTGAAGAAACGTGCTGATTTTGGCTGACGGGTTGATCGGGGGCGCCCTTCAGGCGCGCCGAACCCTTGCATTTTCGGTCGCCCCAACGCGTGCTGGCGGCCTCTGCGACGCGAGCCTGAATGGCAACAGCGAGCCTGCGCGGGCTATCTCGATGGGGTCGTGCCACCGTGTTGCACGATGAATTTGGCGAAAGCTTCGAGCTGCTGCTTCAAGAAGGTGCGCGTCGGCTCATCCTTCAGCTCACCCGTCTTGTCGTCGAATTTTGTGGCGCAGCCGCCAATAAAGATTTCGGGTTTGTTGAGGGTAAACGCGTCCAGAAATACCATCGTCTTGCGCAAGTCGTACTGAACCCGGCCTCCACCCAAGGGGCCGGGCGAGGCCGATTGAATGGCCACCGCCTTGCCCGCGAATGGTTGGTTGGGCAGGCGTGAGACCCAGTCGATCGCGTTTTTGAGCCCACCCGGCAGCGAGAAATTGTATTCGGGGGTGCAGAAGATAACACCGTCGGCCGCCCGGATCGCGTCCGCAAGGACACCCACCGGCGCCGGGAACCCAGTCGAATTTTGGATATCGGCATTGTAAAGCGGAAATTCAGCGAAGGATGGACCTTCCTTGATATTCATGCCGGCAGGTGCGAGCCCCGGCAGCAGGTTCATGACCATGCGATTGTAGGAGCCTTTGCGCAGGCTACCGCAGATGCTGATGACGTTGGACATGCCGTCTTTCTCATGTTGGAAGCGGAGACTCTCATACCGTGCACCGAGCCCCCGCGCAAGAAACGGACGTGGAGTCACCCGCTGCAGGCTTCGCGGCAGGTGGCTTGCGAGTGAACGAGCTCGAGCAATGGCGTCGACTTTGCTTCGTCACTCATCTAAATGCGGCGACCCTCGCCGCTTGCTCGAGAATAACGCGCGCATTGTCAAGCTCTGGCGTGCCGGCCGGTTCACCCTGGATCATCACTTTGGGGCTTGACCACACCGGCAACCGTGGGCAGCCGCCGCAGCTCTCTTTGTAGCTCATTATGTCGCGCCACTTAGTGCCGTTCACGTAGCCATGACCATAAGGAAACGGGGTCATAACCTTGTCTATCGCGAGGTCATGACGGGCACCGATCAAATGCCCGATTTCGTGTGCCACCGTGTAGGTCGTGGCCGCGCATTCATGATGCACGACTGCAAAGGCCTCCTCCGCATCGGCATGCACACGCGTTGCCAGGCCGCAGCCTTGCGGATCATCAACGATCAATATCGCTACATCGCCGTGGTACTTGTTGCGCAAGCCGTGAATCTCATCCATGTAGCCGTCGCCCTTATCCGCGAAGCGCCACACGTGGTCGAAATGCGCGCCTTCCTCCACGTAGTTGGTGAGATAGGCGTGCACGAGCCGCAGCTTGATGTGGCCGAGACCACTCAGGCGGAAAGATTCGTTGCCCTCCTCGATGGCAAGCTCGACCAGCTCGCGCTGGACATCCACATAGTGGGCGGCAGCCTTGGGAGTATAGGCGACGATGACATCGATGACGATGTCCCCGGGCTGCACCTGTTTGCTCGAAGCGCTGGTCTGGCGCGAAGGCGGGGCCCGTGTCCCTGATGGCAGCCCCCTGAGTGCGCTGGCATCGCCCTGCTGAAGTAGGGGGTCATCGCGCAGATTCGGGTCATTGGTGCGTAAGCGCAAAGGTGCGGGTGCGTGCTCGCGGGGCATGCGCTGATCGTCCAACTCGATAACAGAGTACACCCCGCCACCCAAGTGGCGGATCGAGTAGAGCAAGGTTCCGTCCTGTGCGACGCCGGCCATTCCGCCGTCCGGCCACCACATCAATGTCAGCGGTGGACCCGCAGCCTCTACGGGACCGCGAAAAATGGCCTTGTCCCGCTTGAGTTCAATGCTGGTACGATTGATGGTCCTGTTGCTGCCCCCGCCGAGCGGCATACTGATGTTGACGGGCTCCGTCGGACATCTTGCGTCCCCCACAATAGCATTTTCTAGCAGCGCTGGAGGTGGACCGACCACGACCTTGACGTTGCGCGTTGCCGGACCAGCTTTGGCACTCTCGATTTTCTCCATTTGCTGTGCGCTGAGCTTGGTGTCGTCAGGTGCCACGCGCATGATCTGGTTGGACTCGGGGCTAAGCTCGGTCACGACCAAGCCGCGCGCGGCGGCTTCCTTCTTCACAACGTCCAAGTTCGTCTTGAGCACCGTCCATTTCTCAGACTGTGTCATCGGCAATGCGATTGAAACCTGTACACGCTGCTTCATCGCTTGGAAGAAGTCGCGCACACGCGCGGATCCGCGACGTGCGCCCGGCGATATGATGAGGTCCACGGTCTCGGCTTCCGGCGGGACTGGGGCCGATGCCTGCGTTGGCGCTGGGCAGCATTGTTGGGATGCCGCATTCCATACGTATCCTTTGGCGCACCCCTTAAAACAGCTGAGGGACTTACCGGTCGCAATCTGAAATGCCTGACCCGTCTGCTGGCTTGGACAGACTGTGCACGTGCTTCCGTTGCGGACTCCCAGGCACACGACATAGCGTGACACAGTCATGCTCGTGGTCGGGAGCTGGCATCCTTGGTAGCAGCCGCTCGGCTGTGCCGAGGCGGAGCTGGCCCACAGGAGACCGATTGCAAGCGTTGCAAGCGCGATCAGCGCCAGCGAATGCCTGGCGGGCGTCATTGAACGTTCCACGATCCTGTCCCCACCGTACATTGGCTTACCCAGCCGCCAATTGCTCACTTGGTCTGATCACCAGCCACCAGCTTCTGGTCGCCCTCTTGCGGCGGCTCGTGCCTAAAGATGTACCATTCGCCCTTGGGGATCCGGCGTTGGTAAATCTGCCCGTCCTTGATCTTGTGCGCGAAGCATGTGCGGACAAATCGGCGCCAGGATTTTGCCCTCCAAACCCCGGAAAAGCACAGCCGTCCATCATCCAGGGCCTCCCAATCACCTGCTACGGTGCTGCGGGCCTTCCCCTCGTCGGAGAAGGCGTTGAACTCGCCTTTGGCGGCAAAGAACGCGATGCCCTTCTCCCAGAACCATGACTTGCCCTCATAGAGTTCAACGATCTCTTTCTTGGTGAGACTGCGCTCAGTGGCGGGGGCCCCGACAGCCTGCATCAGACCAAGCGCGCAACCGACTGCAAGCATCGCGACGAAAGCTGTGCGATTTATCAAGCTCATGGCGGCAGCTCCGCAAACAACTTGCTCATGATGCGCCAATCAGGCGAGCCATGAGACCCCGGCCACTTAAATGTCTCCACCTCGTTGAAATAGATAACTGCACTGATCTTGGGAAACTTCGCAGCGGCGGAGCGTGCCTCGTCCACGCAACGCCTAAGGTAGGCCTGGTCGCCGTGACAGCCGAATTCGGCGATATAGATTTGCTTGCCGAGATCAGCCACCAACTCGTATGACGGGCCCAAACGCTCCGGCAAAGATAAATCCTTACCGTAAAGATCGATCTCGTATTGTTGAAAACCAAAGAGCGTAAGTCCAATGCTGTCGACGTAGTCGCTCCCGGGATAATACTCCCGCATGTTGGGCTCACCGCGAGGCGACCACATGAAATGGATGCCTGTGGCGACGGCACGGCAGGTATCTACGAAGTGACGGTAGGCATTGATATATTCGACCGGCGCCCATTCCGACCAGGGGTAGCGGTCGTTTCCCAAGTCCATCTCCTGCGCCCAGCGGATTGTGACGTCGCTTGTCAGCGACGCCGCTTTTTGGCAAAGCTCGCGGATAGGCCGATCATAGTTTCCAGCCATGATACCGGCGTAGAGTTCAGGGGAGGTCTCCGGTTTGCTGTTGCGAGACCAAGTCCAGGGCTCAACGGTGATGAGCAGTGTACGCGCGCGATCGCGCGCGTACTTGTCCGCAGCGTCGAGCGAGGCCAAATTTACGTCCTGCCACGGAATAAATATGTGCTCGATGCTGATCTTGGCATCGTTGGCGAAGGTGCCGTAGGGGTCATAAGCGCCCATGCGAATGCCTTCGCTTACGCGACCCTTGGTGAAGGGCGACTCGCTCGAGAGAGGCCCGGCGGATGCGGCAAGGATCAAGCACAGCAGAGCAAGGCAGCCCACCAGCTGTCGGCGCCCCGCTACAGCCAACATCACGCGTCTCCTTTGCCGCTCGCGCATGCGCGCTCGAATAGAACGAAGCGGATAGGCTTGATACGGTCGCCACGTTGTCCAGCACCGGAAGCCGAATTGGTGGTGGAAGTTTTCCGGATCGTGTCAGATCCCCCTGTGATGCCATCGATGGCTGCCAGGCCGCGCGTGGCCATGTCGACGACTGGAAGCGACAGCGAGCTCGCACATGCTGCATATCTCGCTAGCTCTGGCAGGGTCGGATGCGGCCACCACGTCAGATCGTTTTCAATGGCATGACGCATGAGCATCACCCCCAACAGCGTGACATAGACCGCACAGTTGAGGATCGCAAAGACGTAGAAGCCACTGGCGTTTTGGGCGTCGGAGAAGACGATGGTGGTGAGGCCAGATACGAGCGCAAGTCCGGCGTAGGGACCAATGACGGGAGCCCTGCTCCCCACCCTGCGAGATGGCGCAGAGGAGTGGTCGCCAGCAGCATGTGCTGGAACCCCAAGCCGAAAGGCAAAGGAGAGGCAACGGGGGCGCATTTGAGAAGCTGACTCGGCTCAGATGGGCCGGTTCCCCGTGTTAATCGCGATCGCGCCTCCTGGTGCCGAGCGTCGTCGTCCCGGCACGTAATACCGAGGCGGACAGCACCGAGAGAGCCCTCCAAGCGCCCGTCTTCTCGTGCCCTGTTCTATGAACGGCAGTCCGAACAAGACCGACACTTTCCGCACGCGCGTACGCTCCCACACCATCGCGAAGGCAGCGGCAGTCCAAAAAATGGCCCATGATCCCCCCGCCCAACGAATTTTCCACAAGCGAACGAGGATGGCAATCGACGCATCCCTTTTTGTTGAAAATTTGTCACAATCCGCAGGATTCAGCATCCTCCACGCTGCACTCCGGACACAGCGGCCGCTGCAGGCCATCTTGGGCGAACTTGCCTTGGGTGTTGAGCGAATGACGGCGGTCAGGGTGCTGCGCCGCGCATAACCGATGGAGGAATTGCCGTTCGTAACCAATGAGCAACGGTCATTGGAGAAACGAGCAACCAGACCTGCATGGCATTGCACCGTCCACCCGTTCCCGCCACGCTGCCGCACTGGCGTTGTGTGTGGCGATGGTGGGGCTCTCATGTGGCGTGCGATACGCCTCCTGGCGGCGGGCGTGGTGGTGGGCGTACTTCTTGCCCCGCACCCCGTTGCGGCGCAGGCGACAACGTCGACGGCCGTTTTTGCCGGCGTTGATGGCGGCCCCAACGGCAATGCTTTCTATTTTGGTGCCGTCACCGCCTTGAACGGAGATTTTGGGCGCGACGGCGTGCTCCTCAGAGGCCTGGGCGTCTATGGCACGTATGATTATCAAGCCACCGTCGGCGACGTCCATGGCAGGTACTGGCTCTTCGATGAGATGATCGGATACCAGATCATCCGACCAGGCATTCGCATCGCCGGCTACATTGGCGCGGAAGAGCAGAGCCACACGCTCTCTCCGTCCGATCCCACCAATCGCGTGGTGGGTACCGAAACCGGTTTCAAGGTCGCTGGCGACCTCACGCTGGGTCACAACCAGCCATTGTTCTTGAATTTGTCTGGCAGCTACTCGACAGACTTCGACACCTACTGGTCCCGTCTGCGGATCGGCTACAAGATCGATCGTTTTACCTTTGGTCCCGAAGCGCTTCGTACCGGCAACGAGGGCTCCAATGCGTGGCGTGTCGGTGGTTTTGCACAAATGAAGATCGACAAGACGCCGATCGATATCACGGTCGCAGCGGGTCAGCATACCAACGACAAGGGCGGGATCTTCGCCAATAAGGACGGAGCCTACGCCTCGCTCAATGTCGGGTTCGCGTACTGAAGGCGAGATCCGGACTACGGCGCAGACGGGCGCGGCTGCGGGCGTAACATAGCAGCTAACCGCGGGGGGATGAGCCGCGCTGGTGCCAAGCCCAAGCGGAGCGGATGATGGTGTCAAGTTCGCTCAAACTCGGCCACCAGCCTAGCTCCTGGTGCGCCCGCGTTGCATCACTCACGAGCACGGCCGGATCACCCGGCCGCCGCGGGCAAGCAGAGAATGGAATGTCGAGCCCCGTAACACGCGCCGTCGCGTCGATCACCTCGCGCACCGAGTAGCCTTGCCCAGTGCCTAGATTATAGGCGTCGAGAGCCGTTCCGTGCTCAAGGGCGCGGAGTGCCAGCACATGGGCCGCGGCGAGATCGCTCACATGGATATAGTCGCGTATGCACGTACCGTCGGGAGTATCGTAATCGGTTCCGAACACGGCGAGTGGTGGTCGACGTCCGGAGGCTGCGCCGAGCACCAACGGGATCAAGTGTGTCTCTGGATCGTGGTCTTCGCCCAATTCACCACCTATGTCAGCGCCCGCGGCGTTGAAGTATCTGAGCGCCGTGGAGCAGATCCCATGGGCCCGCCTGAAATCGGCGAGAATTCGCTCCACCATTAGCTTGGATGCGCCGTATGGGTTGATGGGCCTCTGCGGCGTCTCTTCGCCGATGGGCAGCTTTTCTGGCGACCCGTATGTAGCGCATGTGCTCGAAAAGACGATCCTCTTGGCTCCATGTTCGCGCATCGCCTGAGCCAGCGCCAGGCTGCCGGCCACGTTGAATTCGTAGTAGCGGCCCGGGTCGAGAACCGACTGGCCGACATAGGCAAGACCCGCGAAGTGGAGCACCGAAACAGGCTTGTATGTGGTAAAGACTTCCGCAAGTCGCGAGCCATCGCGAATGTCGCCCCTTTCTAGCGGACCCCACTTCACCGCCCACTCATGGCCGTGAAGCAGATTGTCATAGACGACAGGCAAATACCCGGCGCTTGCGAGTGCCTTGCAAGTGTGCGAGCCGATGTAGCCGGCCCCGCCGGTTACGAGTACCGTCCTCTGCGATGTTTCCACGTCTCCAAGGAGCTCCCTGATTGCGCCGCTTACGCGAACAACTGCTTGTCACCGGCGAACAAATCCACCGAAGTAGCTGGCGTTGGCACGGGGCATGCCCTTCGCACAAAGGTGTCATCCCCGGGCAATCATGCCGCTTTGATGCCAACTAGATCGGATTGGTGCTGTTTGGGGTCATCCTTCGCAAGCAGGTATTCCAGCGTGGATTTGCCACCGCACCATCTCGATTATCAGTTCAGTCAACTCGCGATCGTGACATCCGTGACGTTACCGAGGTTGAGAGAACCCGTAAAGTCTGCCGCACGTTGCATGAGTGTTTCCCGTTCAACGGTCCAAGCTTTCCCGCTCACCGCCAACTTGCCGTGTGGTCCCCGCATCGCCCCATGGCTTGGATGATCGGCGCGGCTGGTTAGCCCACCAGACCGAACTATCCTTTCGCCCGCAAGGCGCGGTCGAGCGCGGCTTTGGTGCTGTCGTCATCAGGCCTGAGCTCAAGTGATTGCCTAAAATCAGAGATTGCCGCCTCGAGGTCGCCCTTCCCCTCATGCGCCAGACCACGCGCTCTATACGCATAGGCGCGCCAGTTCGCTGGGCTCAACTCAATCGCCTTGCTGTAATCAGATACGGCAAGCTCGTATTGGCGCTGTCCCATGTGTCCCCATCCCCGAACGAACGCAGGAACCCAGCTCGCGCCGTTCAAGTCCATGGCATTCTTACAGGCGATAACAGCCTCGCTCCGGAATCGATCGATTGGATCCCCCGGCTTCCAGCCTTTTTGAGGTAGTAACCCGTATGACAGATTGATGCTCTGAACACACTCGCCCATTTCTCGATCGGACGCGGCCAATGCCTCTTGTCCAGGCCCATGCATCAATGCCCGATTCCGGTATAACATCGCTTCCATCGGATTGATCTCGATGGCTTTATTCGCGTCCATAAGAGCTAACTGTTTCTCTGTGGCCCGCGCATCATCGGTCGAAAATGATGCTTTCATGCTGTGGGAAAAGGCCCTCCACCAGTAGGGCTGCCAATTCTCGATCAAAGTCGAGTCTATTGCCTTGGTGAAGTCCGCAATTGCGAGCTCGTAGTCGCTCCTTGCCATATAGATTAAGCCACGGGTGAAATAGGCCTCCCATCGCTCTGGCCGAGTGCCGAAGAGCTCGATGGCTCTGCCACACGCGGTCTCTGCCATACGCGCATACCCCGGCGATGTCGTTGATGCGCTGATCCCGTGCGCATCACTCATCATCCTGGAGGCGTTCTTACACCACTCCAGCTGCCGCAACGCCTCTGCGTCCTGCGCAATCGCCTCGGCCGATCCGACCAGGAATACGAGGCATGCAGCCGCTCCGACCTCACGCACCTTCCTTAGCCTGCCACGTCCTTGTCGCGGGGTGTCGCAAACCAGCCCAAACCTCAGTGATTTCTGATCCCTCATCCCGATCTCCCCCGCAACTCCCTTCACATCATTAGTATAGTCGCGATCTCAGGGCGCGCGACATCCCGTTCTGCGTCTCATGGCTGCGATCAAACACCTACGCCCGATGAACACCAATCGCATCGGCCTCCTTCACTCCGGGCCCGCATCGCACCTGCTCCGCTTGCATTCAGATTGCAGGCCTCGATCTCCTGAACCCAGCCTCTGAGGCCACGGCGATCGCTTGGGGTTTGGTGTGCGAGCGCGCGAGCGATTTGCGCAAAAGCCGTGAGCAGGAGTTGGCGCGGCGATCTGATCTCAAGAGTTGCAAAATTCCGCTATTTCAGATCGGACTGGCGGGCAATGACGAGGCCCGAATGGCCGGTGGACCCTGTAGGAGAGCGGTCCAGCCAGGCCCCATGCTCTCCTAAAAGGGATGCGGTCCCGGTCATTTCCTCATGCAGTCCTGAGCTCTGGCCTTGGGATCAGGTGCTGCTCGAACACGCCTAAGGCGCGACGGCAAGCTGGATGAAGGTATGAACGCGAGGAATTGCGGGTGAGCTGTTGAGGCACCGAGCCACCACGCGCAGTTTGCATTGGAATGAGCGCGGGTTTGGTCGTGCGACAAAACTCCCCAGACCGTGTGCAGCCCGCATGCTCGCTATCGCCATTGTGCCAATCATGACAGCCGGGTCGCATCCGCCGGCTCCCGCGCGCGGAAATTTGAATCCGCGCTCCAGCAACTCTGATCTACAATTTTCCCGGATTGATGGCGTAGGCAATCGAGGAAACCGAAAGTGGCCAAATTGAACATCAATGGCAAGTCCCTCACCCTAACGGTCGACGGCGATACGCCTCTGCTTTGGGTGTTGCGGGAGCAAGCTGGGCTCACGGGTACCAAGTACGGCTGCGGTATTGGCCTGTGCGGAGCCTGCTCGGTTCACATCAATGGAGACGTGCAGCGCTCATGCACCATCTTGGTCAAAGATGTGAAGCCGGCCGACAAAATCGTCACCATTGAAG
Organism: Hyphomicrobiaceae bacterium; assembly: GCA_024281145.1. Taxonomy (GTDB): domain Bacteria; phylum Pseudomonadota; class Alphaproteobacteria; order Rhizobiales; family Hyphomicrobiaceae; genus AWTP1-13. The sequence goes on from JAMXLN010000124.1 coordinate 26,882, forward strand.
GTCTATCGCCGCGTGGCGACCATCCCGTGCAAAAGGCGTGGTTGGCCCTCGACGTACCACAGTGCGGTTACTGCCAGTCGGGGCAGATTATGGCAGCTGCAGCTCTGCTCAAGCGAAAACCGAAACCGACCGACACCGACATCGACGAAGCCATGACGAACGTGTGCCGTTGCGGCACTTACCAGCGCATTCGCGCGGCAGTGCACCAGGCCGCTACCAACACGAATGCTGCCATTGGCAACGGCAACAAAGCTTGAGGAGTAGCGCCGTGATCGATCTGAAATCTACTAGCAGGGATGTGTCCCGTCGGCGGTTCCTGATATCCAGCGCGGCCGCTGGTGGCGGTTTGGCACTGGGCCTGCGCCTGCCCGGCGTCCGCAATGCATTCGCGCAAAACGGCGCCGAAGGCCATGAGGTGGGTGCGTGGGTGTTCATCAGGCCGAACGATGAGGTCGTCATCCGCATTGCGCGGTCGGAAATGGGTCAGGGGACCCTGACAGGTCTCGCTCAACTTGTCGCCGAAGAACTCGACTGCGACTGGAAGAAGGTGAAAACCGAATACCCGACCCCGGGGCAGAATCTGGCGCGCAGTCGCGTCTGGGGAGACATGTCGACGGGTGGCAGTCGTGGCATTCGTGGGTCGCAAGAGTACGTCCGCAAGGGCGGCGCGGTAGCACGCGAAATGCTGATCCAAGCTGCGGCAAATCAGTGGAAGGTGCCCGCGGTCGAATGCAAAGCCGAGGCCGGCAGCATTACGCACACACCGACCGGGCGAAAGACGACCTACGGTAAGGTCGCTAACGCTGCTGCCCAGTTGGAACCGCCGAAGGACGTCAAGCTCAAGGATCCGAAAGACTGGAAAATCATCGGCAAGCCGCTCGCGCGGCTCGATACCGCCGACAAGTTAACGGGTAAGCAGGTCTACGCCATCGACGTCAAACTGCCGGGTATGCTGAACGCATCCATCATGGATGCTCCCGTGTTCGGCGCCAAGGTCAAGAGCTACGACGAAGCCAAGGCCAAGGCGATGCCGGGCGTGCGCCACGTCCTGAGGGTCGGAGAAACGGCTGTCGCCGTGGTCGCCGATACTTGGTGGCAGGCTAACCAAGCCCTCAAGGCCCTCAACATCGTCTGGGAGGAGAGCCCCAACGACAAGGTCTCAAGCGAGTCGATCCGCGAGCTGCTGCAGCAAGGTCTCGACGCCAAAGAGGGTGTCTTCATCGGAAACAAGGCCGGCGATGCACCCCAAGCGATTGGCAATGCTGCAAAGAAGATTGACGCCGTCTATTTCGCCCCCTTCGAGAACCATTTTACGATGGAGCCAATGAATTGCACGGCGCTCGTCACTGCGGATCGCTGTGAGGTGTGGGGGGCTACGCAGAACGCCGAAGGCGCCCTCGCAGCCGCAGCCGAGGCAGCAGGGTTGCATCCCTCCAAATGCGACGTTCATAAACTTCATCTTGGCGGGGGCTTTGGCCGTCGCGGCCGGCAAGACTACACGACCAAGGCCGTCCTGATTGCCAAACAGCTTCACGGCGTTCCGATCAAGCTGATCTGGAGTCGCGAAGAGGACATGCGTCAATGCAGCTACCGGCCGGTCGGTTTATGCAAGCTCTCGGCTGGTCTCGACGATAAAGGCGACCTCATCGGCCTGCACATGCGCATTGCGGCCCCGTCCATCCTGGCGAGCGCCGCGCCAAACCGGCTCGATAGTGACGGACGAGACTCCGCCGCCTTTCAAGGTCTCAATCCCGTTGGAGCTGAGGCTCGCCTTGGCTATGCGATCCCTAATCTGCTCATCGAGCACGCCATCCGCAATACGCATGTTCCCGTGGGCTTCTGGCGCGGCGTAAACACGAACCAAAACGCGATCTGGCTTGAGTCTTTTATTGATGAGGTGGCGCGCGCCGCAAGCAAAGACCCTCTGGAGTTTCGCCGCCAGCTTCTCGCAAACAGCCCAAAGCATCTTGCCGTGCTCAATGCCGTGGCGGATCGCATCGGCTGGGGTACTCCGCCGGGCCCCGGAGTACACCGTGGCGTCGCCCAATTCATGGGATACGCGACCTATTGCGCAGGTGCGGCAGAGGTCTCGGTGAATGAGCGCGGCAAGCTCAAGGTTCATCGGGTCGTCATCGCGATCGACAGCGGCTACGCGGTGAACCCACAGCAAGTGGCCATGCAGACCGAGGGCTCGGTGGCTTTCGGCCTGGGCGCTATGCGCTACCAAGAATGCACCGTCAGTAACGGTCGAATGGTGCAGGAGAACTTGGATACCTATCCGATGGTGCTGATGGACGATTTCCCAAAAGTTGAAACCATCGTCATGCCGTCCGGCGGGTTCTGGGGCGGGGTCGGGGAGCCGACAATCAGCGTAGCGGCCCCCGCCGTGCTCAACGCAATCCACGCCGCCACTGGTTCGCCCTTCCGCTCACTACCCCTGAAAAACGCGAGATTGCAGAAGGCCTGAGGTCCCCTCTCCCACCGCTCGCTCTTCATGTGCTGCGCGAGTAAAATGACCCCTCTTGCGGAGCGCATGCTCCGCAAGAGGGGACGAGCCAGCTTTGCTGGAGCGCAACACCGCATCCGCTTACCGCGCGGATCGGCGAGCCCGCGCGCCAGGTAATCTTCACGTCGGGACCGCCTAGGTCAGGATCGTTCGGTCGTCACGCGCATTTTTGAACGCGATGGTCTCAATACGCAGCCCTCCAGCGGCGGTTGATTGAGGGAGCTAAGCTGCAACTAAGTTGTGAGCACGGACAATGCTGACGCTCTTTGGCAACGTCGAATCCGGCAACGTGCACAAAGTCCAGATGGTCTTTTCTCGTCTCGGTCTGCCCTTCCGACGTGTTGACGTGCGCCAAGATCTAGGACAACCGCGCGATGCTCGTTTTCTCACGATCAACCCGATGGGCAAGGTACCGGCTGTACGGTTCCCGGATGGCGACGTTCTGAGCGACTCGGGCGCGATCCTCTTCTACTTTGCGCTCCAGACGCCGCTATGGCCGGAGCCGCGTCGGGATCAGGCCGAGGTACTGCGCTGGATGTTTTTCGAGCAATACAGCCACGAGCCCGCACTGGCGGTGCTCCGCTACTTAAAGCGCTTTACCCCTGATCCGGGTGCACACCAGTCTCGCATCGCCGATCTCGTGTCAAAGTCCACGTTCGCCTTGGGAGTGCTCGAAAAGCGTTTGGCGCAGGCGGAGTGGATTGCTGGGCCCGCGCCAACCATCGCTGACTATGCGCTCTATCCCTACACGCGTTGGATGAATGAGGTCGGATTCTCGCACGACGATTGGCCAGCCATCAGTCTCTGGATGAGGCGCGTTGAGAAGCTGCCGCGCTTCCTGCCTCTTTATACAGACGCCGCGAGGGAGGTCATCGCATTTGCCGACTACTTCGCCACGCCGCAGCTTTGATCAAAATCCGCTCTCTCAGGAGCTGCATAGGATTAAGGGGCTTTGTGACGTACGGGCCGGGCCTCAGCCCGGTCCCGCGACGGATAGGCCCACCACCTTGTGCCTGGCAATGAGGCGCGCAACCAGCCCGGATGCCTTGGCCTCCTCGACGAACGAGCGCAAGAACGCAGCTCCAGCCGCGTTCTGGCGCGCCGTACCGATAGCTTGTTGTACGGCAGTGAACTGGCCATCAAGGATACGCGCGCCGGGCAGTTTTTTGACATCGCTCAGCAGACGAGGCCGCAGGCCGGCCAGCGCGTCGAGCTTCTCGCGCACGAACTGGTCGTAGGCACTGTCCAGGGTGTCGGAGCGCACCAGCGTCGCCTTCTGGATGTTGCGATCGAGCCAGAGGCCGTAGGCGCTGCGACCGGTCACGGCAATGCGCACGCCGGGCTGGTCGACATCGGCAATGGCCTTGAGATGCGAACCCTCCGGCACCAGGTACGTCGCCTCGATCTCACAGTAGGCCGCCGTAAAGGCTATCTTCGCGGCGCGCTGTGGCTCGGCCCCGATGAGCCCAATGTCCCACGCGCCGGTATCGGCCGCATCGGCGAGCTCGCCCGGCGACTTGTAGGGCACGTACTTGATGGGTACGCCGAGACGCATGGCGATCTCGCCAGCCATGTCGGGCGACACGCCCTCTGGATCGCCTGCTGTGCTGCGCCCGGTCACCAGCAAAAAATTCGACAGATTGATACCCGCGCGCAAGACGCCGGTTGGCGCCAGTTGAGAGACGACTTCCTGGGACATCCGCGTGTGCTCCTGCTTGGCCGTGAACGCGCCTCGTCACCGGTCCTCGTGTGCCGATGCTCATGCCAGCTTATCGCCTGGGCCAAGGCGCGCAAGCGCGGGGCCACCCGCTGCATCGAAGGAACAGGCGCCACCGCCCAACAATGACGGCCCGCCTTGGGTCCCTGCGCGATGGCACGCGAGCAGCCGTCGCGCCGCACTCCTCGCACCTCAGTGCTGGGGCACGACCAACCGAACTGGCAGCCGTTCGGGCAACACCTACCATGAACGACCAGATGTCGGCTGTTTGCGGCCTACCGCGCTAACTTCCACGCCCCGACCGCTGGTCGGGGAAGCCCCAGGTTCTCGCGCAGCGTGGTGCCCTGATAGTCCTTGTGGAAGAGACCGCGCCGCTGTAGCTCGGGGACCACGTGCCGCACGAAGTCGGCATAGGCACCAGGCACATGCGTCGCCGCCACCACGAAGCCATCGCAGCCTCGGGCCGTGAACATCTCCTCCATGTAGTCGGCAAGCTCCCTCGGACCGCCGACGATGGCGCTGTCCGTTTGCCCGCGGCCGCTGAAATTGATGAAGTCCCGCGCGCTCGGATTGGTCTTGCCGCTGCGCTTGAGCACGCCGTCGCGGATGCCCAGCATGCCCGTCATCCCCCGCAGTTCGGCGGTGGTGAACGGCTCGTCGATGCCCTTGGCTGCAAAATCGAAATTGAGCGCCTCGGCAAGCAGCGACAGCGCATCGATCTCGAGGGGCAGCTTGGCGATGAGGGCCATCTTGTCCTCGGCCTCAGCTTTCGTTGCCCCCACCACGGGCGTGAGGATGTTGCAGATGGAGATGTGATCGGCAACACGCCCGAGCCGCGCCGCCTCCTCCTTAACGGCTCGGTAAGCCTCACTGGCGATTTCGGTGTTGCGACCGGCTGCGAAGATCACTTCTCCCCAACGGCCGGCAAACTTCTGCCCGCGGCCGCTGGCACCGGCCTGGATGATCACGGGATGGCCCTGCCGAGAACGCGGCACGGTAAACGGCCCACGCGACGTAAAGTATTGGCCTTTGTGGTCGAGCCTCGTGACCCGGCTCGGGTCGGCATACCGTCCGCTCTTCTTGTCGAGGATGATCGCGCCGTCATCCCACGTATCCCAGTGGCCGAGCACCACCTCCATGAACTCGTCGGCCTTGTCATAGCGCAGATCGTGCTGCAGGTGCTCCTCACGGCCCATGTTCTGGGCCTCACCATCGTTGACAGAGGTCACGACGTTCCAAGCCGCGCGACCATCGGTCATCAAATCGAGGGTGGCGAAGCGGCGTGCCACATCGAAAGGTTCGAAATAGGTCGTGGAACTGGTCGAGGCAAGGCCCAGCTTGCTCGTCACCGCGCCCATCGTCATGAGCACGATGAGCGGGTCCATCTTCGTGGCGCGAATACCGTATTCGACTGTGTGCGCATGATCGCTGCCATACCGATCCGGCATCGCCAGGCGGTCATCAAAGAAGGCTATGTGGAACTTGCCGGCTTCCAGGATGCGCGCGATCTCCTGGTAGTAGTCGGCCGAGTGGGCATCATCGCGCGATTGAGGATGTCGCCACGAGCATGGCAGGTTGGTGCAGTTCTGTGCCTGCAGGAACCCGACCAACACCATCTGCCGCGTCATGCCTGTCTCCCTACGCGAGCTTTTAGCTCACTCTGCCCTGGAACAGGGCCCCAGATTCCAAAGGGGGGAATTGGACCCTTCTTCATGCGTGCGGCCTATTCCCGCCGCCCTACGACCCGCGTGCTCCGCTGGGAGCGGTCCGCTCGGAGCGCCTATCGTTCACAGGCCTGCGCGCCCTCTCCTCCCCGAGGGGAGGGGCTTCACGGCAATCCCAGTTCGGCGGCCAGCCCGTACTCGGCAGCGAGCTTGCGCAGCTTGTCCCAGGTGGCGTCCTCGACATCAATGCCGGACTTGCGTCGCTGTTGCTCGCGTAGGTGCTCAAGCTCGCCTGGATAGAACACGCCAGGGCTGCCCTCGGCAGGTGGCGTGGCCTTGAGGTAACGGGCGAACTCGGCGACCTCCTTCTTGAAGGCGGCGAGCGGGCGGAAAGCCGCAACGTTGAACACCGCCATGAAGCATCCATCGTTGTGGCGCCCAGTTGGCTCGATGCCGAAACCGAGGCCGGTCAAGAGCCCGCAGAGCACCTCCACCATGGCGGCCAACCCGCTGCCCTTGTAGCCCTCGGTCCCCCCGAGCGGCAGCAGCGCGGCGCCCTTGCGCAGGCGGGTTGGGTCGGTGCACGGTTTGCCGTCCGTGTCGACCAGCCAACCTTGCGGGATCTGCTCGCCGCGTGCGGCCGCAAGCATCACCTTGCCGGCCGCCACCGCCGAGGTCGCCATGTCGAGATAGAACGGGGCTTCAAGATCGGAGGGCACGGCAATGGAAATCGGGTTGGTGCCAAGCCGCGCCTCGCGGCCGCCGAACGGCGCCACGGCCTTGGGTGAGCGCCCCGAATCGGCGGTGGCGAGGCCGATCATCCCCTCCTTCATGGCCATCAGCGGATAAGCCGCGAGCCGACCGACGTGGCTCTGCCGGAATACCGTGCAGGCAGCGACATTGGTCTTCTTAGCTTTCTCAATGATGAGCTGCATCGCCTTCGCATTGACGTGGAACCCGAAGCCCCAATGACCGTCGATCACGGCGGTGGCGGGCGATTCCTGAACGACCTGCCACTGCGCTCCGGGCACGATATGGCCCACCTTGATGCGATCGATGTAGGTCGGGATCGCAATGATGCCGTGCGAGTCGTGGCCAGCCAAATTGGCGTTGATGCAGCCGATGGCCACGGCATCGGCTTCCTCCTTAGATGCACCGGCGGCGCGCAGAAGGGCCGAGCCGATGTGCGTGAGGCGATCCGCTGGAACGACCGGCATTGCATCTCCTCCCGGTGGTGTGTGCGCCCCGAAAGATCGGTGGTATTCGCGCGGGCGCTGGCGAAGGGCGTCAAGGGCAAAGCATCGGGATATTTGGCAGCGCGTCCAGAGAAATTTCAGGCAAGCGCAGCGCAGCCATGCAACCGCTTTGACGCACCAAAGCGACGCTCGCGGCGCTGCGCGAACCGCAGGTGGCGCGCGGGCCACGCGCGCGACAGATGCCGAAGGCGGCACCTCCTCAGGCGCGGTCATCTCCTGTAAACTGATTCTAGTGTTGTCTTGCGCCCATCAGGCTGCACCCCCTCGGGATATACAGGGAGAGCGACCATGCGTGGCACGACCCTCTTGGCGCTCACGGCGAGCGCGGTAGCTCTCGGGCTCAGCTCGCCAGCTCCTGCCTGGGCCGAATGGCGCAACCCCGGGGGCGTCGGTATCTACACGCCAGCGGGGCCGGGACGGCATCGCCTTTATCACTATGATCCGCACTCCTGGTATTACAAGCCGCGGGGTTATTACCCCTACTATTACTCGGGCTATTGGGTGCCGCGGGCGCAAATGCGCTACCGCTATCGCTACGTCTACCGCGGACCACAATACCGGTATTACCCAGCCTGGGGCTACGGCTTGGGCCCTTGCTGCCGCTGGTGGTGAGACACCCTCGAGCGTCCTACCGCTGCTCGAGCTTAAGGGTTCCTTAGCCAATCCGAGCTTTCTTGGAAGCGCCGCGCTTGCGCGAGCTTCTCAGTCCGGACTGTGCGCCCCTGCCTCGCCTGTGCACCAGTTAGGGCGCGCCGAAGTGAACTGGGAACCGGAACAGCACCGTGAGAGGTGCAAGCTCGGACCCGCAGAGGTCAGCGGGCTTGTGGGATCTTGCTCTGCGAGTATCGCCATGTGGACGAAGACTAGCCGCGCCCCTTGGGTGTTGGCGCTGATCCTGGGTCTCGGCGCCGCGGCGACCCCTCCCGCTGAGGCCGGTCGGGACGGCAGCGTGGCGGTCGGCGTGGCCGTCGGCACCGTGCTAGGGCTCGGCATTGCCGGGGCCTACGCCGGCCCGCGCGCCTATGACGGGCTGGGCTACCCCTCCGGCCCTGCCTATTACCGCTATTATGGGCAGGGTTGCTATCCCGGACCGCGGCAGTGCCGGTGGGCTGAGCGCAGCTGCTGGCGCAATGCCTATGGGGAAATGGTCTGCCGCGGTGGGGAGTGGCGCTGCTGGCATCCGGCAATCTGCGATTGAAGCCGCGCGCACCCAGCTCATCCTGATCCCGAGCGGGCGACGGCGGCCAGATGCAGCGCGATCGCCGCTGCATTGGACACGTTGATACTGCTCATGGGGCCTTCCGTTGCGATGCGACAGCGCCGATCGCACGTCTCGCGCGTGAGCTGACGCAATCCCCGGCCCTCGGCGCCAAGTACGAGCGCCATGCGGTCCGGCCAAGCGAGCGCTTCCAACCGATCGGGTGCATCGCCGTCGAGACCGATGATGGCGACGCTCAGCTCCTTGAGTTCCGTCAGGGCACGGGCGAGGTTCTGCACCAGCGCAACGGGCACGTGTTCGAGCGCACCGGAAGCGGATTTGGCGAGCGCGCCCGCGAGCGGGGGACTGTGCCGACGTGTCATCACCAGCCCCGCGGCGCCGAAGACCGCCGCGGAGCGCAAGATCGCCCCAACGTTGTGCGGATCGGTCACCTGGTCGAGCACGACGATGGGCCGGCCGGCTCCGATCCGCGCCAAGTCCTCCAACGTGGGCTCCGGCAATGGCTCGATCTCGATCAGGGCTCCTTGATGGACCGTGTCGGTCCCCAGCCGCCGGTCAAGATCCTTTGGCAGCACGCGCTCATGGGCCAGGTGTCGAACCGCAAGGGCGTGCTCCAGGCGGTGCTCGGCGTTGTCCGTCAGGTAGAGCTTGGCGATCGCGCGGCGCGGATTGAGGAGTGCCGCCTCCACTGCATGAATCCCGAAGATCAGGCTGTCGCCCTGCTCTGGTGGCTCCCCGCGCCAGTGCGGAGCCCTTCGCGCGCGGGATGGTCCTCGATGCGGTGGATGTCGCATTGCGGCTCCGGAGCATGGGTTTGACGGCCATGATATAAGGGGCAATCGGCCGTGCGGTCGATGGCGGTTGGCGCGCACGCAACATCCGCGGTCTTGACTTCGGTCGGAGCAGTCCGCATAAGACCCGGCACTGCCCCTGCTGGCGACAGCGGGGCGATTTTGTTTGGGCGCTGGCCCCGTTCTTCCCTCGTTGATCCCGTGTTGGAGGGGTGCCCGAGTGGCTAAAGGGGACGGACTGTAAATCCGTTGGCTTCGCCTACGCTGGTTCGAATCCAGCCCCCTCCACCACCTCGCTCGAGGACGACTGGTCCCGCATCTCTTCGGGCGCTGCTGGGGGAAGGCACGGGTCTCAGCGGGATCGCAACGGCGATGGGACGCTGCCCCTCGGGCGCGATCGACCGCGGGCTCAAGGAGAGGAGCTCGGAGCCACCATCAGCGCCTCGATCGCTCTCATGCCGGGGCGCCGGCGCCAACGGACTTCCGCTGCAGGGTTGGCAAGCACCAGGTGTGGCCACCGCCGGAAGAGTGCCTCCAGCGCGCACTTGGCCTCGATGCGCGCAAGCTGATGTCCCAGACAAAAGTGGATCCCGGTGCCGAACGACATATGGCGGTTGGGCCTTCTCGTGAGATCCAGCGTCTCGGGGTGCACGTGGGTTTCGGGGTCCATGTTGGCGGCGCCCAGCATGGCCATGATCCTGTCGCCCTGCTTCAGGCGCACACCCGCGAGCTCAACGTCCCTGCATACGAAACGCGGCTTGGTGAACTGCACAGGTGAAACAAAGCGCAGGAACTCCTCAATGGCCAGGTTGGCGCGGCTCCAGTCCTCCGCGAGCCAATCGCGCAAGTCGGGCGCTCGCATCAGCTCGTAGGCGGAACCACTGATGAGATGGGTGGTGGTTTCCGACCCGGCGCCGAGCAGCAAGAAGACCATCGCCACCATCTCCTCAGCGCTGATGCGCCCCTCCTCGTGACCGATGCGAACGAGCTCGGCGATCAGACCTTCCCCACCCGTCTCCCGAGCTCGCTGCAATTGCCCCTCGAGGTAGCGCCGCATCGGGCCAATTCCGGCCAGCATACGCAGGAACCCAACCACGCCCGTGAGACGGGTGAGTGTTTGCGCCCAGGCGATGAACCGCGCTCTGTCTGCGCTGGGAAGGCCGAGCAACTCACAGATGACAGACAGCGGCAGCCTGCGAGCATAGCGCTCGACCAAATCGGCCGGATTGCCATCGGCGAAAAGCTCGGCCGCGAGCGCATCGGCAAGCGCCAGTATCCGCGGCTCCATGTCGAGGATCGCGCGCCGGCGGAAGGCCTCCTCCACCGTGCTGCGCAGGCGGGTGTGATCCGGCTCATCCATGGTCAGCATGCTTGTTGCCAACGAGCGCAACCAGCGCGGCATCCACCAGCGCATGCCGGCAACCCTGCCGTCCCTGCGCATCCGGAAAGTTGCGTGGTCCTTCAGGATGCGGCCCGCCGTCTCGCTGGTCGTCGAAATCCACGTTCTACCAATAATCGGGAAGCGCACCTCCACGACCGGGCCCGCAGCCCTCAGCTTGGCAAGTCCCGTGGCTGGGTCGCGCAGGTAGTCCGGACTGGTGAAGTCGAAGCGGAACACGGGGGCAATGCTCCTTGGATGCTGCAGGTGCTGATGAGCCATGTGCCTCACCGCCATCAGATGTGAGACAGCTAAGGCTTAGAGCCCAGTGATGTCCGCACCGTGATTTGCCAGATCTTGTCAGTGGCTGCACCGCGCTGGGCATTGGGCAAAGTTTGTAGGCGCTGCCATTCGCAGGCAAAATCGTGTAGACGCTCGCGTCGGGGGAGATAGCCCGAATGACGCGCGCGCAGATGCGTGATGTATTGCACGTCGGCCAACCGATCGATGAGGGTTGGGCTCACGACCATCAAGACGAGCCGGCCGACTTGGTCGTGCAGCAACGTCCCGTCATGGTTTCGTTCGCTGTAGGCTGCAAAGCCAAACAGCGTCTCGTCGTTTTGCGTCGGGCGACCGTGCACGAAATGCATGTTTGCCCGCGGGTCCAACCCCGTGATTGCGTCCTTCCCCTCGTCCATCATCATGCGATGGGCGACCGGACTGGCGAGCTGCAATAGTCCGGGGTGCTTTACCACCTCGCGCTTGATATGCCGGACCAAATCAGGGGCCAAGAAGAAGTCCTCCAAGTTCGAAGGACTGCCCTGCGTGATAATGTGCAGCATATCGGTGCCGTCGGGCTCAGGGATGATCCCGTACATTTCGATGACGATGGAGCTGGCCACGAGGTCCTCGCGCCGGAAGTGGACGCGTGCACGATGCCTGGACCACCGACCGGCAACGAAGCCACTGAGCGCAAGCGCCCCGCCCAGCGCCGGGAGAATGAGGCGAGCGTGATCGCCAGTGATCTCGAGGCCGAAGAGGTGCATGGCAATCTCTTTCTGCTCGTCCTCTTTCTGCTCGTCCCCTGCAGCACCCTTAAGGTGAGACCGCTCGAGAAGGACCCGCCCGAGCGCACCGTTTATTGCCTTTCTTCCAGCTGCAGCGGCAGGATGAATGGAACGGAGCCAACGCTCGTTCCCATGATCTGCGGCAGCCCACCTTTCCAGTTCAAAGCTGCCTGTGCCTGAAGCTGGCGGGCGTAACCATCGATGCCGCCGGCGGCCTCGATTTTGGCGCGCATGGCACTGGCGTCGGCCTCACCGCGCAGCTTGGTCGCTTCGGCTTCCGCGCGCGCCTGAGCGAGCTGCGCCCGGGCTTGACCTTCCGCCCTAGCATACTGCGAGTCAGCCTCGCCTCGCGCCTTGACGACGACCGTCTCAGCCTCAACCCTGGCGCGTTCGCGATCTTGCTCGGCCTGCACGCGCTGCGCCCGTGCCAGGGTGGCGCGGTTGACCGCTTCTTTGTACTGCGCGGAAAAATCCAGAGCGGGAATTTGCACGTCTTGCACTTCGATCCTGAACAGGCGGTTGAGCTCAGACGCGATGGTCACCTTGATGTCATCGACGATCTTCTCACGGCCCTCACCAGCGAGCGCCGTGACGTCCTGGCGGCTGACGATCGAGCGGACGCGATCGTTTGCAACCGATTCAAGATTGTGGGCGATGTCAATGTTGCCCGCGCGACCGACCTCGTAGAGCAAGTGATAGGCTGCCGTTGGCGGCATATTGTAGGTTAGGGATATTTGCAGCGTGACTTCCTGCGTGTCGCGCGTGAACGCCTTCATCGCCGGCAACTTCACCGTATCGGTGGAAATGGAGACAGTGTCGGCGCTATCGGCCAGCGGCAGCTTAAAATGCAAGCCCGGTTGGAGCGGTCCGGCTTGCGCGTTCACGACCTGGCCGAAGCGGGTCACGTAGGCGACCTCGTTCTGCCGCACGAGAAACCAGCTGCCGCTTGCAAGCGCAGCAAGCGTGATGATGGACGCGCCCAGCAGGATATTGCGGCTGCCGATGCGCACCGATGGGACGGGCATGGTCATGAGAAATCAGCTCGATGAGCTGTCCTCTCTGGAGAGACGGGCGGATGCTGAAAAGGGGGGCTTGCGCGACCTAGATGTCGTCGAAGACGTAGAATGGGGCGTGCACCATGAACGTGCTCCTACCACCGATCTCAGAGCCGCAAATGACATCGAGGGCTCCGCCAGTATGTGGGATGGCGCGAGCGCGCGATCAAGGCGGGCTGAGCCTGTGGCTCCTCGCGACTGCGCGCCTCAAAGCGGCACGGCTCCGAACCACAATGGTCACGGGAATGGTCATGGACGCACCAAGGGCTGCATCGGTGGGCTAGCAGCGGGCCGCCGGTAAAGGGTCAGCCCCGCGACCGCGCGAGCACATCGATGAGTTCCTGGATGGTGCGATCCTGGGTGCGCGCATCCTCGCTCTGCATTGCCTCGCGCACACAGTGGCCGATGTGATCGCGCAAGACTTCCTGCTCGACGCGGCGAAGCGCCGCCCGCGCCGCCGCAAGCTGGGTTACGATGTCGATGCAGTAACGGCCCTCTTCGACCATGCGCGCGAGGCCCCGCACCTGTCCCTCGATGCGGTTGAGGCGTTGAATGCAGGAGCTCTTGGTCAAGTCGTGCATCCTTGACATATACCCTACAGGGGTATAGTAGTCAATGGGAATGGAGGCCAGCATGAGCGCCGACAACCACGGGGGCGGTCGCGTGAGCGAAGGCCGCGGTGAGGAGCCCGGCTCTGCAGAGGGCCGTTGCACGGGCGTGGCCCACGCGGTCAAGGATCCGGTGTGCGGGATGGACATCGATCCGCACACGACGGCGCATCGCGCGACCTGCGATGGCCGCAGCTACTATTTCTGTTCGCGCGGCTGCTGCGAGAGGTTCATGGCTTCTCCTGCCACATACCTCGACCGCAGCGGTCGAGCCGCCAAACCCGTTCCGGAAGGCACGATCTACACCTGTCCGATGCATCCCGAGATCCGGCAGGTTGGGCCGGGGGCCTGCCCGATCTGCGGGATGGCCCTGGAGCCCATCGAGGCGGAGGCCGAGGGCGGCCCCAGCCCGGAGCTCATCGACATGACGCGCCGGCTTCGCATCGGGCTTGTGCCCACCGCTCTCGTCGCGGCACTCGAGATGGGCGGGCATTTCACCAACCTACACGGGCTGCTCGGGCCGCGCCTGTCGAACTGGGTCGAGCTGCTGCTTGCAACCCCCGTCGTGCTTTGGGCGGGCTGGCCCTTTTTCGTGCGCGGGTGGGCGTCCGTCAAAACGCTGCACCTCAACATGTTCACCCTGATCGCACTGGGTACGGGCGTTGCCTGGATCTATAGCATCGCGGGAACGGTCTTTCCCGGTCTCTTCCCAGCGACATTGCGCGGGCACGACGGCTCCGTGGCGGTCTATTTTGAGGCGGCCGCGGTGATCATCCTCTTGGTGCTCCTGGGGCAGGTGCTTGAACTCAAAGCGCGGGAGCAGACCAGCGGCGCGATCAAGGCGCTGTTAAACTTGGCGCCAAAGCAAGCGCGACGCAGTCGCGCCGATGGCACCGACGAGGATGTGCCCTTAGAAGCCGTGGTCGTGGGCGACCTGCTGCGCGTGCGTCCGGGTGAAGCCGTGCCCGTCGACGGCCAGATCGTCGAGGGACGCAGCACGGTCGATGAATCGATGATTACCGGTGAGCCGATGCCGGCCACCAAGCAAGCCGGTGCCGGCGTCATCGGCGGTACGATGAACCAATCGGGCAGCTTTGTCATGCGTGCCCAGAAAGTCGGCCGCGACACCATGCTCGCGCAGATCGTGCGTATGGTTGCGCAGGCGCAGCGCAGCCGTGCGCCCATCCAGCGACTGGCCGACCAGGTGTCGGCATGGTTCGTCCCGCTGGTCATCGCGGTCGCGGTCGTTGCCTTCTTGGCGTGGACACTGTGGGGCCCTGAACCGCGCCTGACCTACGGCTTGATCGCAGCGGTTTCCGTGCTGATCATCGCCTGTCCGTGCGCCTTGGGTCTCGCAACGCCAATGTCCATCATGGTGGGCGTGGGGCGCGGCGCTCAGGCGGGCATTCTGATCAAAAACGCCGAGGCGCTCGAGCGCATGGAGCGGATCGACACACTCCTGATCGACAAGACGGGGACCCTGACCGAAGGCAAGCCGCGCGTGACGGCGGTACGCCCAGCCCCGGGCTTTGCGGAACAGGAGGTGCTCCGGCTTGCCGCGAGCCTCGAGCGCAACAGCCAACATCCGCTCGGGGCAGCCGTGGTACAGGCGGCACAAGAGCGCAATATCGCTCTCGCCAACGTCGGCGACTTCGATGCACCGACCGGCAAAGGAGTGACCGGTTTGGTTGACGGGCACCGCCTCGTGATCGGCAACGCGGCCATGCTGCGCGAGGCGCACGTTGAACTCGGCCCCCTTGCCGGCGAGGCCGATCAGCTTCGCCAAGAAGGCGCGACGGTCATCTTCGTTGCAATTGATGGATCGGCTGCGGGAGTGCTCGCCATTTCTGATCCCATCAAACGCACGACCCCTGGTGAGGTCGCTGCCCTGAAGGCCGCCGGCGTACGCCTCCTCATGCTCACCGGCGACAACGTGACGACCGCGCGCGCGGTTGCCGCGAAGCTTGGAATCGGGGAAGTCGAAGCCGAGGTGCTGCCAGCGGATAAGATTGCCGTGGTGGAGCGGCTCCGGCATGAGGGTCGGGCCGTCGCGATGGCCGGCGATGGCGTCAACGATGCCCCGGCGCTGACCGCGGCCGAGGTTGGGATTGCCATGGGCACGGGGAGCGACGTCGCCATACAAAGCGCCGCCGTCACGCTGGTCAAGGGGGACCTCAATGGCATCATGCGTGCCCGCAGGTTATCGGCGGCGACGATGTCCAACATCCGCCAAAACCTCTTCTTCGCCTTCATCTACAACGCAGCCGGCATCCCGGTTGCCGCGGGGGTGCTCTACCCCCTCCTCGGCGTCATGCTCTCACCCATGCTCGCTGCAGCCGCGATGGCGCTCTCCTCGGTGAGCGTCATCGCCAACGCCTTGCGGCTGCGGCGCGTTGTGCTGTGATCCCCCCGCACGTCTTGCAATCTCGATCCTGGAGGGAGGACACGTTTCGCTTCGAGAAGCTTGGTTGCCGCGCAAAGGGCACAGCCCGGTGGGCGTGCTGGGCCCACCACCCGCGCGCTCTCAGAGCCCTGCCGCGCGCCCCGCAGTGGCAGGAAGATGTGAAGCAGTGTAGAGGAAAGAGCTTGCGCACGGGAAACGCGGGTGTAGCTCAATGGTAGAGCAACAGCCTTCCAAGCTGATGACGAGGGTTCGATTCCCTTCACCCGCTCCAGTCGCTCAAAAGACCCCCTGCGGCGCGGCCCGCCGGGGCCCTGATGCCCTTCGCCGCGCCCGCTCCTCGCCGCGGGCTTCCTAGGAGCAGCGCCAAGAAGCCACGGAGGGAGCGTCCTGCGCAAACGTTAACACGCTGAAATATATGGATAAATATCTCCGATTCCCGACGTTTGGGGCCGGCGACTCCCGCTCTGAGCGTTTGTCAAGAAAAAAATGTGACAAGGGGAACGAACTGCGTTATGTAAGCGCTCCCGCGCGGATCGGCAGAGCCTCAAGGGGTGTAGCTCAATTGGCAGAGCGTCGGTCTCCAAAACCGAAGGTTGGGGGTTCGAGACCCTCCGCCCCTGCCAAGCATTGCTGCACTCGTTAGGGCGCACGGCGGCGTGCAAATTGAGGCAAACCGATTTGAGGCAAATTGGGCAGCAAGTTGAGGGCACAGGTCAGGCGACGCGAAGGACGGAAAAACGCAAGGCGACCCTAGCGAGCGAACGACGCAACAAGCCGACAAAAAGCCAACACGTGGGACTGAGATGCGGTGAGCCGCACGCGCATGCGGCTTGTGAGGATCGTGGGCTGATGGTGAAGATCCCGTGGTGAAGAACCCGTTTCACTTCATCGAAGAGGTGCGTCAGGAGACATCGAAGGTCACGTGGCCGACCTGGAAAGAGGTCTGGATCACGACGACCATGGTGCTCGTCATGGTGGCGCTGACCTCGGTGTTCTTCCTGCTTACCGATATGGTCATCCGCAACGTGGTGCAGTTCGTGCTGAGTCTGGGCCGCTAGTCGGCCGCAACGATGCGAAGGGCTCGCGGCCGGGCGGCAGGCGGAGCGGGGGCGAGAGACGAGACGAAGCAATAATGAGCAAGCGCTGGTACATCGTGCACGCCTACTCGAACTTCGAGCGCAAGGTGGCCGAGGACATAAAGAAGCGGGCCCTTGCGGCCGGCCTGTCGGAGCTGTTTGAGGAAGTGTTGGTGCCGACCGAAGAGATCGTGGAGGTGCGACGCGGACGCAAGGTGTCCTCCGAGCGGAAGTTCTTTCCGGGCTATGTGCTCGTCAAAATGCAGATGACGGATCTGGCCTATCATCTGATCAAGAATACGCCGAAGGTCACGGGCTTTCTGGGAGCCGATAACAAGGCCATCCCCATCACGGAGGCCGAGGCCATGCGCATCCTGCACCAGGTGAAGGAGGGCGTGGAGCGCCCCAAGCCGATGGTCACATTCGAGATCGGCGAAAAGGTGCGGGTGGCCGACGGTCCGTTTGCCACCTTCGAGGGGCATGTGGAAGAGGTCGACGAGCAGCGCGCACGCCTCAAAGTGGGTGTGTCGATCTTCGGCAGGCCGACGCCGGTCGAGCTGGAGTTCGGTCAAGTCGAGAAGGTTGCCTGAGCGCCGGCGCGAACGCCCGCGCCGTAGGACGAGGAGAGGGTTCAAGAAGCAATGGCCAAGAAGATCGACGGCTACATCAACTTGCAGGTGCCGGCCGGACAGGCCAACCCCTCGCCGCCAATCGGTCCGGCGCTGGGGCAGCGCGGCCTCTCCATCATGGAGTTCTGCAAGCAGTTCAACGCCAAGACCAAGGATTTGGAGCAGGGAGCGCCGATCCCCGTGAAGATCACGGTGTTCTCCGACCGCTCATTTGCGTTCGAGATGCGCACCCCGCCGGCGTCCTACCTGCTCAAGAAGGCGGCCAAGATCGCCGACGGCTCCAAAGAACCAGGGCGCACCGTGGTTGGCACCATCGGCCTTGCCCAAGTGCGCGAGGTGGCGAAGGCGAAGATGAAGGATCTCAATACCGACGATCTGGACGCGGCCACCAAGACCATCGCGGGAACGGCGCGCTCGATGGGTTTGCAGGTGGTGGAGTGAAGCAATGGCAAAGCTCGGCAAACGTCTGAAGTCCGCTCGCCAAGGCGTCGATCGCGAGAAGTTCTACGCCGTCGACGACGCCATCAAGCTGGTCAAGGACCGCGCCAAGGCGAAGTTCGATGAGACCGTCGAGATCGCGATGAACCTGGGGGTCGACCCCAAGCATGCCGATCAGATGGTGCGCGGGGTATGCAACCTGCCCAACGGCTCGGGCCGCACCCAGCGGGTGGCGGTGTTTGCCCGCGGCCCAAAGGCAGAAGAGGCCACGGCCGCCGGCGCGGATGTCGTGGGCGCAGAGGACCTTGTGGAACAGGTGTCGAAGGGCAATATTAACTTCGACAGGTGTATTGCCACCCCCGACATGATGGGTCTCGTCGGCCGCCTCGGCAAGGTGTTGGGGCCGCGCGGCCTGATGCCCAATCCCCGCGTTGGCACAGTGACCATGGACGTGACCAGCGCCGTGCGCGGCGCCAAGGGTGGTGCCGTCGAATTCCGAGTTGAAAAGGCCGGCATCGTCCAGGCGGGCGTCGGCAAGGCGAGCTTCTCGGACAAGGCGCTGGTCGAGAACATAAAGGCGTTCGTGGATGCGGTGGTCAGGTCCAAGCCCGCGGGGGCCAAGGGGACCTACGTCAAGAAAATATCCCTGAGCTCGAGCCAGGGCGTGGGCGTCAAGATCGAGGCCGGCAGCGTTGGCGCTGCCGGCACGACAGCGTGAGAAGGAGGGACATAGGCTTAAGCATGGGCTGAGCAACACTGCCGGGCACGTGCCCGGGTGGGGGGCGACCACACGGGTCTTCCCCCCGGACCTGTCCGAGATTGCCGGTGCCGGATATCCGGCCTAAGCCTCGCCAGAGGGCCAGCATGAGACGGGAGACGGATTGGCAAAATCGCCGGTCCGCGCCTCTTGGGTCTGCACCGAGCGTCGCCGACGCGCGGCAAGGGACGGGTAGAAGCGTCGTCGCGAACCGACGGCAAGGTGCAACCCGCGGAAGAACCAGCGAAGGTTCCATTCCGCGAGATGGAGTGAGCCGACTTGGATAGAGCACAAAAGCGCGAGCTCGTTTCCAGCCTCAATGAGGCATGGAAAGACAGCGGCGTGCTGGTTGTTGCCCACTACGCGGGCATGACTGTCGCGCAGATGACCGAGTTTCGCAAGCGCATGAAAGAAGCCGGCGGCGCGGTCAAGGTCGCCAAAAACAGTCTCGCCATGCTGGCCCTAAAGGGCACCGCTTCAGAGGGCGCGACCGGTCTCCTCAAGGGCCAGACCTGTGTCGCCTACTCGGCCGACCCGGTGAGCGCGGCACGGGTCTCGGTCAAGTATTCCCGGGAGAACGACAAGCTCGTGATCCTGGGCGGGACGATGGGGGCGACGGTGATGGATGCCAACGCCGTCAAGGCGCTGGCCGACCTGCCCTCGCTCGACGAGCTGCGAGCCAAACTCATCGGCCTGGTGCAGGCACCAGCAACCAAGATCGCGCGGGTGCTCAAAGAGCCGGGCGCCAAGCTGGCGCGCGTCTTCCAGGCGCAGGGTGCCAAAGGTGCCGAAGGAGCCAACAGCGCCTAAGGCAAGCCAATCACTTGCGCCTGAGCCAAGCTTGAGGGCGCACAACGAGCAACTGAGTTCAAAGCAAAGGAAGTTCCAGTCATGGCCGATCTTGGAAGAATTGTCGACGACCTCTCGAAGCTGACCGTTTTGGAGGCGGCGGAGCTCGCCAAACTTCTGGAGGAGAAGTGGGGCGTCTCGGCGGCCGCGCCAGTAGCCGTGGCCTCCGCTCCAGCCGCCGCCGCGCCGGCGGTCGAGGAGAAGACGGAGTTTGCCGTCGTCCTGAAGTCCAGCGGCGAAAAGAAGATCAACGTCATCAAGGAGGTGCGTGCGATCACGGGCCTCGGCCTCAAGGAGGCGAAGGACCTGGTGGAAGCCGGGGGTAAGACCGTCAAGGAAGGCGTCAACAAGGAAGAAGCCGCCAAGCTCAAGAAACAGCTCGAGGATCAAGGCGCGGTGGTGGAGATCAAATAGCGTTGCGAGGCTTCGTGCCGAACGGGAAAGGCAGCTTCCCGCATCGCGCCGGATCGCCGGAAGGACAGCGGCATTGCAAGCTCAGGGTCGAGCTTTGCCGGCATAACTGTAAGCAAACCGGCGGGGCACTTGCTCCGCCGGGGATATCAACGTCTTCCTTCGCACGACGAAGGACGAGGAGCGGAAATGGCTGACACCTATAACGGCCGCAAGCGCATCAGAAGGCAGTTCGGTTCGATCGGCGAAGTCGCCGAGATGCCAAACCTCATCGAGGTACAGAAGAGTTCCTATGACGACTTCCTGATGGTCAAGGAGCCGCCGGGCGGCCGGCCGGACCAGGGGCTGCAGGCCGTGTTCAAGTCGGTGTTCCCGATCTCGGACTTTTCCGGTCGGGCGACGCTCGACTTCGAGCGCTATGAGTTTGAACCGCCCAAATACGACGTCGACGAATGCCAGCAGCGCGACATGACCTATGCCGCGCCGCTCAAGGTGAAGCTGCGCCTCATCGTGTTCGACGTGAATGAGGAGACCGGCGCCAGATCCGTCAAGGACGTCAAGGAGCAGGACGTCTACATGGGCGACATGCCGTTCATGACGCCCAACGGGACCTTCATCATCAACGGTACCGAACGCGTGATCGTCAGCCAGATGCACCGTTCGCCTGGCGTCTTCTTCGACCACGATCGCGGGCGCACCCACGCCTCCGGCAAGCTGTTGTTCGCCGCTCGCATCATCCCCTATCGCGGGTCCTGGCTCGACTTCGAATTCGATGCCAAGGACATCGTCTACGTGCGCATCGATCGGCGCCGCAAGCTGCCGGTCACCACACTGCTCTATGCCTTGGGCATGGATGACGAGGAGATCCTGGCGGCTTTCTACAAGACGATTGTCGTCAGGGAGAGCAAGCGCGGCTGGAAGGTGCCGTTCGTGGCCGAGAAGATGCGCGGCATGACGCCCTCCGCCGATCTTGTCGACGCCCGGTCCGGCGAAGTCGTCGCCAAGGCCGGCGAGAAGATGACGGCCAAGCGCGCACGCGAGTTGGCCGAGGAAGGTCTCAAAGAGGTGCTGTTTAACGCCGAGGACTTGGCCGGCAAGTATCTGGCTGAGGACATCGTCAACATGGCGACCGGCCAGATTTACGGCGAGGCCGGCGAGGAGCTCAGCCTCAAGCTGCTCGAGACGCTGCACGCGGCGAAGATCAAGGAGTTTCCGATCCTCGACATCGACCATGTCACGGTCGGCGCCTTCATTCGCAACACGCTCAACATCGACAAGAACTCAAATCACGAGGAAGCGTTGATGGACGTCTACCGGGTCATGCGCCCGGGCGAGCCGCCGACGCTCGACGCCGCGCAGGCCCTGTTCCACGGTCTGTTCTTCGATCCGGAACGCTACGACCTCTCGGCGGTCGGCCGCGTCAAGATGAACATGCGGCTGGATCTCAAGACCGAGGACACCGTCCGTACGCTGCTCAAGGAGGATATTCTCGCCGTCATCAAAACGCTCGTGGATCTGCGCGACGGCAAAGGCGAGATCGATGACATCGACCACCTTGGCAACCGGCGCGTGCGCTCGGTCGGCGAGCTCATGGAAAACCAGTATCGCCTCGGCCTGCTGCGCATGGAACGCGCCATCAAGGAGCGCATGAGCTCCGTCGATATCGACACCGTGATGCCCCAGGACCTCATCAACGCCAAGCCCGCCGCGGCCGCGGTGCGCGAATTTTTCGGTTCCTCGCAGCTGTCCCAGTTCATGGACCAGACCAACCCCCTCTCCGAGATCACCCACAAGCGGCGGCTGTCCGCGCTCGGGCCGGGCGGGCTCACGCGCGAACGGGCGGGTTTCGAGGTGCGCGACGTGCACCCGACGCATTATGGCCGCATCTGCCCGATCGAAACGCCCGAGGGCCCCAACATCGGCCTCATCAACTCGCTCGCCACCTTCGCGCGCGTCAATAAGTACGGCTTCATTGAGAGCCCTTATCGCAAGGTGGACAAGGGCAAGGTGACCGACCAGGTGGCCTACCTTTCGGCCATGGAGGAGGCGCGCTATCACGTTGCGCAGGCCAATGCCGAGATCGATCCAAAGGGTCGGCTGACCGGCGATCTCATCACCTGTCGCTACCAGGGCGACGTGCTGCTGGTGGCCCCCGACAAGGTTGATTATATCGACGTGTCGCCCAAGCAGCTCGTCTCCGTCGCCGCGGCGCTGATCCCATTTCTGGAGAATGACGACGCCAACCGAGCCCTGATGGGCTCGAACATGCAGCGCCAGGCCGTGCCTCTCATCAAGGCGGAGGCGCCGCTGGTCGGCACCGGCATGGAGGAGGTGGTGGCGCGCGACTCCGGCGCCGCCATCGCCGCGCGCCGCACCGGTATCATCGACCAAGTGGATGCCACCCGCATCGTCATCCGGGCGACCGAGGAGACCGATCCCTCCAAGCCTGGCGTCGACATCTACCGGTTGCGCAAGTTCCAGCGCTCCAACCAGAACACCTGCATCAACCAGCGGCCGTTGGTGACGGTCGGCGATCAGGTGAAGGTCGGCGAGATCATCGCCGACGGCCCCTCAACGGACCTAGGCGACCTGGCGCTCGGCAAGAACGTGCTCGTCGCCTTCATGCCCTGGATGGGCTACAACTTCGAGGATAGCATCCTGCTCTCCGAACGCGTGGTATTCGACGACGTCTTCACCTCGATCCATATTGAGGAATTCGAGGTGATGGCACGTGACACCAAGCTTGGCCCCGAAGAGATCACCCGCGACATTCCCAACGTTTCGGAGGAGGCGTTGCGCAATCTCGACGAGGCGGGCATCGTCTTCATCGGCGCCGAGGTCAATCCCGGCGACATCCTCGTTGGTAAGATCACGCCGAAGGGCGAGAGCCCGATGACGCCGGAGGAGAAGCTCCTGCGCGCCATCTTCGGCGAGAAGGCCTCCGACGTACGCGACACGTCACTGCGACTGCCCCCGGGCGTCAACGGCACGGTGGTGGAAGTGCGCGTGTTCAATCGCCACGGGGTGGAGAAAGACGAGCGCGCGATGGCCATCGAGCGCGAGGAGATCGAACGGCTGGCCAAGGACCGCGACGACGAGCTGCAGATCCTCGACCGCAACGTCTATGCGCGCCTCAAATCGGCGCTGTTGGGCAAGGAAGCGGCCAAGGGTCCGAAGAACGCGCGCAAGGGCACCATCATCTCCGAGCAGGTGCTGAGCGAACTCCCGCGCAGCCAATGGTGGGAGATCGGTCTCGCCGACGAGGCCGCCATGGCCGAAGTGGAGGCCATCAACAAGCAATACGAAGACGCCAAAAAAAGCCTCGAGCGACGCTTCGTCGACAAGGTCGACAAGTTGCAGCGTGGCGATGAATTGCCCCCAGGCGTCATGAAGATGGTCAAGGTGTTCGTGGCCGTGAAGCGCAAGATCCAGCCGGGCGATAAGATGGCCGGCCGCCACGGCAATAAGGGTGTGGTGTCCATGATCGTGCCGGTCGAGGACATGCCCTATCTGGAGGATGGCACCCACGTCGACGTGGTGCTCAATCCGTTGGGCGTGCCGAGCCGCATGAACGTCGGACAGATCTTGGAGACGCATTTGGGCTGGGCCTGCCGCGGCCTCGGCCGTGCCATCGACGAGGCACTGCAGAAGTTCCATGAGGAAGGTCACGCCAAGGTGCTGCGCGAGGCGGTATCGGAGATCTACGGCAAGGACGGCGGCGTTAGCCGGATGAAGGATGCCGATCTCGTGGCCCTGAGCGAGAAGCTGAAGGACGGGGTTCCCGTGGCGACGCCGGTGTTCGACGGGGCCCGCGAGCCCGACATCGTGGCCCTGCTGCAGAAGGCGGGCTTCGATACGACCGGCCAGGTGACACTCTTCGATGGGCGCACCGGCGAGCCGTTCGATCGCCAGGTGACGGTCGGCTACAAGTACCTCTTGAAGCTCCACCACCTCGTGGACGACAAGATCCACGCCCGCTCGATCGGACCCTACAGCCTCGTCACCCAACAGCCGCTGGGAGGCAAGGCCCAATTCGGTGGCCAGCGTTTCGGGGAGATGGAGGTGTGGGCGCTCGAGGCCTACGGCGCCGCCTACACGCTGCAAGAAATGTTGACCGTCAAGTCCGATGACGTGGCCGGCCGCACCAAGGTGTACGAAGCCATCGTGCGCGGTGACGATGCGTTCGAAGCCGGTATTCCCGAGAGCTTCAACGTGCTCGTCAAGGAGATGCGCGCGCTCGGTCTCAACGTCGAACTGGTCAATACCGAAACTTCCGCCGCTACCGAAGAGCCGCCGAAGGAGCCGGCAGTGGAGCGGCCGCGGCTTCCGCCGGCAGCTGCCGAGTAGCGCCAGACTTTGCCCTCTTCCCGGCTCGGGGGGAGGGCAGCCAGCCCCCGCAGGGGTTGGCGATGAACAGTGCAATCGAAGGGATGTCGTGGCCCCGCGCCCTTCCAGGAGAGAGAGCCGATGAACGAGATCACCAACCTCTTCAAACAGCAGGTGCAGATCCCGGCCTTCGACCAGATCCGCATTTCGATCGCGAGCCCGGACGATATCGGCTCATGGTCGTTTGGTGAGATCAAGAAGCCAGAGACGATCAACTACCGCACCTTCAAGCCCGAGCGTGACGGTCTTTTCTGTGCGCGGATCTTTGGTCCCATCAAGGACTACGAGTGCTTGTGCGGCAAGTACAAGCGCATGAAGTACAAGGGCCTCATTTGTGAGAAATGCGGAGTGGAGGTGACGCTGGCCAAGGTGCGCCGCGAGCGCATGGGCCACATCCAACTGGCGGCGCCGGTCGCGCATATCTGGTTCTTGAAATCGCTGCCGTCGCGCATCGGTCTCTTGCTCGACATGACGCTCAAGGATCTCGAGCGCGTGCTCTACTTTGAGAATTACATCGTCACCGAGCCCGGGACGACCACGCTGCAGGAGAAGCAACTCCTGACCGAGGAGGCCTATAACCAAGCCATCGAGGAGTACGGTCAGGACAGCTTCACGGCCGGCATCGGCGCGGAGGCCATCCGCGATCTGCTGTCGGCGATGGATCTGCCGAAATTGCGTGACCAGCTGCGCCAAGAGATCGCCGAGGCAACCACCGAGCTCAAGCCCAAGAAGCTTGGCAAGCGGCTCAAGGTCATTGAGGCCTTCCTGGAATCCGGCAACCGGCCCGAGTGGATGGTCATGACGGTTATTCCGGTGATCCCTCCGGAGCTGAGGCCGCTCGTACCCCTCGACGGCGGGCGCTTCGCCACCTCTGACCTCAATGACCTCTACCGGCGGGTGATCAACCGCAACAACCGCCTAAAGCGGCTGATGGAACTGAGAGCACCCGACATCATCATCCGCAACGAAAAGCGGATGCTCCAGGAATCCGTGGACGCGCTGTTCGATAACGGTCGGCGCGGACGCGTCATCACGGGTGCCAACAAGCGGCCACTCAAATCGTTGGCCGACATGCTGAAGGGCAAGCAGGGCCGCTTCCGGCAGAACCTGCTCGGCAAGCGCGTCGATTACTCCGGCCGCTCGGTCATCGTGGTGGGCCCCGAGATGAAGCTGCACCAGTGCGGGCTGCCAAAGAAGATGGCACTCGAGCTGTTCAAGCCGTTCATCTACGCGCGCCTGCAGGCCCTGGGACAGGCCGCCACCGTCAAGCAGGCCAAGAAACTCGTCGAGAAGGAGAAGCCGGAGGTTTGGGACGTCCTCGACGAGGTGATCCGCGAGCATCCGGTGCTCTTGAACCGCGCGCCGACGCTGCATCGCCTCGGCATCCAGGCGTTCGAGCCGGTGCTGATCGAGGGTAAGGCCATCCAGCTGCATCCGCTGGTGTGCGCCGCCTTCAACGCCGACTTCGACGGCGACCAAATGGCCGTCCACGTCCCGCTGTCGCTCGAGGCTCAGCTCGAGGCGCGCGTGCTAATGATGTCCACCAACAACATCCTGCACCCCGCCAACGGCTCGCCCATCATCGTGCCGAGCCAGGATATCGTGCTCGGCCTCTACTACGTGTCGATGATGCGCGAGAAGGAGCCCGGGGAAGGCATGATGCTGGGCTCGATCGCTGAGGTGGAGCACGCTCTGGCGGCGGGGCACGCCACGCTCCATGCCAAGGTGAAGGGGCGTTTCCACGCCGTCGATGACGGCGGCAATGACGTCGTCGAGGTGCACGAAACAACGCCCGGCCGCATGCTGCTCGGCGAGCTCTTGCCGCGCAAGGCCGGTGTCAAGTTCGCCCTGGTCAATCAGCTCCTCACCAAAAAGGCGATCTCCGGTCTGATCGATGCCGTCTACCGCAACTGCGGCCAGAAGGAGACGGTGATCTTCTGCGACCGGGTGATGGGGCTTGGCTTCTATCACGCCTTCAAGGCGGGTATCTCGTTCGGCAAGGACGACATGGTGATCCCCGAGACGAAGGCAAAGTTCGTCGAGCAAACTCATGATCTCGTGCGCGAGTACGAGCAGCAGTACAACGATGGCCTCATCACCCAGCTCGAGAAGTATAACAAGGTGGTGGACGCCTGGTCGAAGTGCACGGATCAGGTTGCCAGGGAGATGATGCAGCGCATTTCTTCGGTGCAAATGGAGAAGGGAACCGGGCGGTCGCGACCCGTCAATTCGGTGTACATGATGGCGCATTCCGGAGCGCGCGGATCTGAGAAACAGATGCGCCAGCTTGCCGGCATGCGTGGCCTGATGACCAAGCCGTCCGGAGAGATCATCGAGACGCCGATCATCTCCAACTTCAAGGAAGGCCTATCGGTGCTCGAGTACTTCAACTCGACGCACGGTGCACGCAAGGGCCTCGCCGACACGGCGCTGAAGACGGCCAACTCTGGCTACCTGACGCGCCGCCTCGTCGACGTGGCCCAAGACGCCATCATCGCCGAGGAGGACTGCGGCACCGATGCTGGCATCAACGTGCAGGCCGTAGTTGACGCGGGCCAAGTGATCGTGTCGCTGGCGCAGCGGGTGCTCGGGCGCACGGCGGCCGAGGACATCAAGGATCCCGCCACCAAGGCGGTGCTCGTCGAGATCGGCACACTGCTGGAGGAGAAGGAGGTCGAGGCGATCGAGAAGGCGCAGATCCAAGAAGTGCGCATCCGCTCCGTGTTGACCTGCGAGACCACCAACGGCGTGTGCGCCAAGTGCTACGGTCGCGATCTGGCGCGCGGCACACCCGTCAATATCGGCGAGGCGGTGGGCGTCATCGCTGCCCAGTCGATTGGTGAGCCGGGCACCCAGCTCACCATGCGCACCTTCCATTTGGGAGGCGTGGCGCAGACGGTCGACCAGTCGTTCCTGGAATCCAACTTCAACGGCAAGGTGAAGATCAAGAACCGAGCCGTGGTGAAGGACAGCCAGGGGCGGCTCATCGCCATGGGTCGCAACATGGCCTTCGTCATCGGCGATCAGTCGGGCAAGGAGCTCGCCGTCCAAAAGATCCCGTATGGAGCGCAGATGCACGTCGACGACGGCGATGAGGTGAAGCGCGGCGCCCGCCTCGCGCAGTGGGATCCGTACATGCGTCCCATCCTCACCGAGGTCGACGGCATTGCCGATTTCGTCGATCTCGTCGAAGGCGTGTCCATGAAGGAGCAGACGGATGAAATGCAAGGCACGACCAATCGAGTGATCACAGATTGGCGCGCCACGCCACGCGGTTCGGATCTGAAGCCCGCCATCCTCATTCGCGAGTCAAAGGGCGGCAAGCCCGTGCGCGTCGCGCGCGGCGTCGATGCCCGCTACTCGCTCCCTGTGGACTCGATCTTGCAGGTGGAGCCCAATGCCAAGGTGAAGGCCGGCGACGTGCTCGCGCGCATCCCAATCGCCTCTGCCAAGACCGGAGACATCACGGGCGGCCTGCCGCGCGTGGCGGAGCTGTTCGAGGCGCGGCGACCCAAGGACAACGCGATCATCGCCGAGATCACGGGTACCGTCGAGTTCGGCAAGGATTACAAGAACAAGCAGCGCGTCCTCATCAAGCCGGACGATGAGAACGCCGAATCCAAGGAGTATTTGATCCCGCGCGGCAAGAACCTGGCCGTGCAGCACGGCGACCGCATCGAGAAGGGGGACTTTGTCTACGATGGCCATCCCGCCCCCCACGACATCCTCGCCATCAAAGGCGTGGAGGAGCTCGCCAATTACTTGATCAACGAGATCCAGGACGTCTACCGGCTGCAGGGCGTGACCATCAACGACAAGCACATCGAGGTCATCGTCCGCCAGATGCTGCAGAAGGTGGAGGTGGAGGACCCCGGCGAGACCGAGTTCCTCAAGGGCGAGCAGCTCGACCGGATCGAGTTCAACGAGCAGAACCTGGCCGCGGAGAAGGCCGGCAAGCGGCCCGCCTCCGCAAAGCCCGTGCTGCTCGGCATCACCAAGGCCTCGCTGCAGACGCGCAGCTTCATCTCGGCTGCCTCCTTCCAGGAGACCACCCGTGTGTTGACCGACGCCGCCGTCAACGGCAAGGCCGACACCCTCGAGGGGCTCAAGGAGAACGTCATCGTCGGGCGGCTCATTCCGGCAGGCACAGGCGGCATGCTGCGCCGCCTGCGCAAGGAGGCTGCCAAGCGGGACGAGCTGATCGCCAAGGAGAAGGCGAAGTTCGAGGCCGAAAAGGCCGCGCTCGCGGGGCCCGAGGAGGGTGGCGCCCTGCGTCCGCCCGAGCGTCGGCGTCGCCGCACCGAGGCCGCGGCGGAGTAAGCGCCGCGTCCCGGCCCGCGCCATGCGCGCGGGCCGGCGAGCTGGGGAGCGAGCTGGGGGTTGGGTCTAGCCCACCTCCAGCACGACCTTGCCGATGGTCGTTCCGCTCTCAAGCTGGGCGTGGGCGTGCCGCAGGCTGGCCGCGCTGAGCGGCCCCAGGTTGGTCACCATCGTCGTGCGCAGGAGGCCGCCCTCCACCAGGTCGGCAACCTCATCCAGCAGCCGGTGCTGCTCGATCATGTCCGGGGTAGCGAAGCTGGCGCGGGTGAACATCAGCTCCGGATGGATGCTGACGGACTTGGGCCACAGCGCGGCCACGTCAAAGGCCCGAAGAGAGTCGACCCCCTCGATCAAGCCGAGGCGGCCGAGCGGCGCGATGACCTCGAGGATCTGCGCGGCATTGCGCTCTGTGCCAGTGAGCGCAAGCACGATGTCGACGCTGGCAAAGCCCGCAGCCCTCAGCTGCGGGGCGAACGGCTGGGTGTGATCGATCACGTGCTGGGCGCCGAGGCCCTCGACCCAGGCATGCGTCTGCGGGCGCGACGCGGTGGCAATGACGGTGAGGCCCGTGAGCTTGCGCGCAAGCTGGATGGCGATCGAGCCAACCCCACCCGCGCCACCAACGACCAGCAGCGAGCGCCGGTCGGCTCCCTCACCGCGCTTTACGCCGATGCGCTCGAACAACAACTCCCAGGCCGTGATGGTGGTGAGCGGCAGGGCGGCGGCTTGCGCAAAGCCGATCGACTTCGGCTTGCGGCCGACGATGCGCTCATCCACCAAATGAAACGGGGCGTTGGTGCCAGGCCGATTGATGTTGCCAGCATAGTAGACGTGGTCGCCCGGCTTAAACAGGCTGCAGTCGCGGCCAACCGCCTCGACGATGCCAGCAGCGTCCCACCCTAGAATGACGGGTTCGGCTGCGGTGCCCTGCTTGCGCATCCGCACCTTGACGTCGACGGGGTTGACGGAAATGGCCTTCACGCGCACCAAGAGGTCTCGTTCACCGGGGCGCGGTGTGCGCGTCTCGAACTCAAAAAGGGACCGCTCCTGCGTTATCGGCAGACTGGCCGCATAGCCAACCGCCACCATCTTCGCTGCCATGGCTCACCCCATTGCTGACGTTTGGCCGGCACGCCGCGTGCCGTGAGGCCTCGGGCGCCGCGCCAGCTGCAAATTAAGCCGCGGCTTGAGCGCTGCAAGATGCAACGGCGGGGCCATTGCCCCAGGACGCCGGTACGCCCGCCGGGTGCGTAAGGGTAGGGCCGTGGCATTCGACACCATCCAGGGGGCAAAGCGCGTTGGCCCTGGCGGGCGTCCCGGCGCCTCTGCGGTGCCGAGGGGGATGGCGCGGGCACCCGCCCCCGCCCATTGACGCGCGCGAAATATTTCTCAGGCGCCGGCTAAGCAGGTGTTGACCGGGCGAGACGGGCTCGTATATAACGCGCCCACTCTCACGGCAGGCGGTAGGCCGTTGCTGTGGTGCGGGATCAAACCCGCCCTGGCCTAGACGCTGTCGTCGTCAAGCAGAGGACATTTCGGGCCAAGATCCGCAAGGTCGCGTCGGCGATCCGAGCGGATCCTCTGGAATTGGAGCCGGGGGCTAACGTCGCGCCTCGGCGGCGGGTTTTGGCGCACAGTCTTGAGCTGTGCGCCGACGAACAGGTGGATGCGGCAGATGCCGACGATACAACAGCTGGTCCGCAAGCCGCGGATACAGAAAGTCTACCGCGAGAAGGCACGGCACATGCAGTCGTGTCCGCAAAAGCGCGGCGTCTGCACACGCGTTTATACAACGACGCCGAAGAAGCCCAATTCGGCGCTGCGCAAGGTTGCCAAGGTACGGCTCACCAACGGGTTTGAGGTGATCGGCTACAGCCCCGGCGAGGGCCATAACCTGCAAGAGCACTCGGTGGTGATGATCCGCGGCGGCCGCGTCAAGGACCTCCCTGGGGTGCGCTACCACATCATCCACGGCGTGCTCGACACGCAAGGCGTGGCCGACCGCAAGCAGAGGCGCTCAAAATACGGAGCAAAGCGACCCAAGTAATGGGTCGTTTGCGTTTTACGGACACTCTTTGGCATCGAGGCTAGAGGAAGAACAAACATGTCGCGCCGGCACAGAGCTGAGAGACGCGAGGTCAACCCGGACCCGAAGTTCGGCGACGTGGTGGTGTCCAAGTTCATGAACTCGATCATGCGCGAGGGCAAGAAGTCGGTGGCCGAAAACATCGTCTACGGCGCGCTCGATCGCATGCAGAGCCGCGCCAAGTCGGACCCGATCGGGCTCTTCCACTCGGCCCTTGAGAATGTCATGCCGGCCGTGGAGGTCCGCTCGCGCCGGGTCGGCGGCGCCACCTATCAGGTGCCGGTCGAGGTGCGCCCCGAGCGGCGCCAGGCTCTGGCCATTCGCTGGCTGATCGCGGCCGCGCGCAGCCGCAACGAAAACACCATGGAGGAGCGGCTCTCGGGCGAGCTCCTCGATGCTGCGAACAACCGCGGCACGGCGGTGAAGAAACGGGAGGATACGCACAAGATGGCAGAGGCGAACCGCGCCTTCTCCCATTACCGCTGGTGAACGGAACTGCACTCATGCCACGCGCACACAAGATCGAGGACTACCGCAACTTCGGCATCATGGCCCACATCGATGCCGGCAAGACCACGACCACGGAGCGGATCCTCTATTACACGGGCAAGACCTACAAGATCGGCGAGGTGCACGACGGCGCTGCAACCATGGATTACATGGAGCAGGAGCAGGAGCGCGGGATCACCATTACCTCGGCCGCTACAACCTGCTTTTGGACCGGCAAACGCCTCAACATCATCGACACACCCGGCCACGTCGATTTCACCATCGAGGTGGAGCGCTCGCTGCGCGTGCTGGACGGCGCCGTGTGCGTGCTCGACGGCAACCAGGGTGTCGAGCCCCAGACCGAGACGGTCTGGCGACAGGGCGACAAGTATGGCGTGCCGCGCATCATCTTCGCCAACAAGATGGATAAGACCGGCGCCGACTTCTTCATGTGCGTCGCCGATATCAAGGAGAAGCTTGGCGCCAAGCCTGTGCCGCTGCAGCTGCCCATTGGCTCGGAGTCAAGCTTCAGTGGCGTGGTCGACCTTCTCAAGATGAAAGCCATCATCTGGCATGGCGACGACAAGGATTCGAAGTTCACCGAGGAAGACATTCCCGCCGACCTGACGGAAAGAGCCGCCGAGTTCCGCGCTCAGATGATCGAGGCGGCTGTCGAAATGGATGACGATGTCATGGCCGCCTATCTCGACGGCAAGGAGCCCGACGTCGCCACGCTCAAGCGATTGATCCGCAAGGCGACGGTGAAAAGCGCCTTCTATCCAATGCTGTGCGGTTCGGCCTTCAAATACAAAGGCGTGCAGCCGCTGCTGGATGCGGTGGTGGACTATCTGCCCTCGCCGGCCGATCGCGAGGCGTTCGAGGCGATTGATGTCAAGACCGGACAGCCCGCCGTGCGTCGCCCGCTCGACAGCGACCCGCTGGCGATGCTTGCCTTCAAGATTATGGACGACCCGCACGTGGGATCTATCACGTTCGCCCGCGTCTATTCGGGCACGGTGAAGAGCGGCATGGCTCTCACCAACACCACGCGCGACAAGAAGGAGCGCGTCGGGCGCATGTATCTGATGCACGCCAACGACCGTGAACAGATCGATGAGGCTTATGCCGGCGACATCATCGCTTTGGCCGGCCTCAAGGATACGCGCACCGGCGAGACCCTGTCCGATCCCAATAGGGCGGTGCTGCTCGAGAAGATGGACTTCCCCAATCCCGTCATCGAGATGAAGATCGAGCCCAAAACCAAGGCCGATGTGGAGAAGATGGGCCTGGCGCTGGCCAAGCTGGCGGCCGAGGACCCCTCTTTCCGGGTATCGACCGATCAGGAGAGCGGGGAGATCATCATCAAGGGCATGGGCGAATTGCACCTTGACATCAAGGTCGACATCTTGAAGCGCACGCACAAGGTGGAGGTGAACGTCGGCGCGCCGCAGGTGGCCTACCGCGAGACGTTGGCGCGAACCGCCGAGATCGACTACACGCACAAGAAGCAGACGGGAGGCACGGGCCAGTTCGCGCGCGTCAAACTGCGTCTTGAGCCCAATGAACCCGGCGCCGGCAACGAGTTTCTAAGCGAGATCGTCGGCGGCGCCGTGCCCAAGGAGTACATCCCGGGCGTGGAGAAGGGCGTGCAGAGCGTGTGGGATTCGGGCGTGCTCATCGGCTTCCCGATGGTGGACACCGAGGTCACACTGTTCGATGGTGCCTATCACGAGGTGGATTCGAGCACGATTGCCTTCGAGATCGCGGCGCGCACGGCCATGCGCGAAGGCGCGGCCAAGGCCGGCGTCAAACTGCTCGAGCCGATTATGGACGTCGAGGTGGTCTCGCCCGGCGATTTCGTCGGCAGCGTGATCGGTGATCTCAACAGCCGCCGCGGCCAGATCCGCAGTCAGGAAATGCGCGGCAACGCCACGGTGATCCGTGCCCATGTACCGCTCGCCAATATGTTTGGCTACGTGAGCCAGCTCAGGTCCATGAGCCAAGGTCGGGCAATGTATACGATGCAGTTTGCCCATTACGCGGAAGTTCCACGCAACGTGGCAGAAGAGGTGAAGGCGAAGTACGCCTGAGTGTGCCAACCGCGCGAGGAAGAGAGGCGCAACGAAGAAGACGAGTTGGTCCCGGCAATGGGTCGGGCGTTCGAGGACTGAAGGAGAGCCGCAATGGCCAAGGCGAAATTTGATCGTACGAAGCCGCACTGCAACGTTGGCACGATTGGCCACGTGGACCACGGCAAGACCACGTTGACGGCAGCGCTGACGCGCGTAAGCGCGGACCGCGGCTGGACGACGACGGCTGTGTCCTATGACCAGGTGGCCAAGGCTTCGGAAAGCCAGGGGCGGCGCGATCCGACCAAGATCCTGACGATTGCCACGAGCCACGTGGAGTATTCGACCGACAAGCGCCACTATGCGCACGTGGATTGCCCAGGCCACGCGGACTACGTGAAGAACATGATCACCGGAGCGGCGCAGATGGATGGCGCCATCTTGGTGGTGAGCGCTGTGGACGGGCCCATGCCGCAGACGCGTGAGCATATCCTGCTCGCTCGGCAGGTGGGTGTTCCCTACATCGTCGTGTTTCTCAACAAGTGCGACGCGGTTGACGATCCCGAGCTCATCGAGCTGGTCGAGATGGAGGTGCGTGAACTGCTCTCCAAGTATCAGTTCCCTGGCGACGACGTGCCGATCATCCGCGGTGCCGCGATCAAGGCGCTGAACGGGGAGAAGGGGCCGTTGGCCGATGAGGCGATCTTGAAGCTGTTCGAGGCGCTCGACACCTATATCCCGCTGCCGGAGCGCCCAAAGGACCAGCCCTTCCTGATGCCGATCGAGGACGTGTTCTCCATCTCGGGGCGCGGCACGGTGGTGACGGGTCGCATCGAGCGCGGCACCATTAAGGTAGGCGAAGAAGTGGAAATCGTCGGCATTCGCGACACGCAGAAGAGCGTGGTGACGGGCGTCGAGATGTTCCGCAAGCTGCTCGATGCCGGCGAGGCGGGCGACAACGTCGGCTGCCTGTTGCGCGGCATCGACAAGACGGCGGTGGAGCGCGGTCAGGTCTTGTGCAAGCCAGGCTCCATCAAGCCGCACAAGAAGTTCAAGGCCGAAGCCTATATTCTCACCAAGGAGGAAGGCGGTCGGCATACGCCGTTCTTCACCAACTATCGTCCGCAGTTCTATTTCCGCACGACCGACGTCACAGGCGTGGTCGCCCTGCCCGAGGGCACGGAGATGGTGATGCCTGGGGACAACGTGGCCGTGACGATTGAGCTCATCACGCCGATCGCCATGGAGGAGAAGCTTCGCTTCGCCATCCGGGAGGGCGGTCGAACCGTGGGTGCCGGGGTCGTCACCTCGATCATCGAATAAAGGGAGAAGGAAAAAGGAGCGCTCGGCTGAGGAGCGCTCCTTGACTTTCAAGAGGGTACGTCGATGCAAAGCCAAAACATAAGAATAAGGCTCAAGGCCTTCGACCATCGCGTGCTCGATGCGTCCACGCGCGAGATCGTCAACACGGCGAAACGAACGGGTGCTGAGGTGCGCGGGCCGATCCCGCTGCCGACCCGTATCGAACGCTTCACCGTGAACCGCTCGCCGCATATCGATAAGAAGAGCCGGGAGCAGTTCGAAATGCGCACGCACAAGCGCCTGCTCGACATCGTCGACCCGACACCACAGACGGTCGATGCCCTGATGAAGCTCGATCTGGCGGCCGGTGTGGACGTCGAAATCAAGCTTTGAACAAAGTTGCGGGGACGCGGTGGCCAATGGGCTCTTGGCATCCCCGACGCACGAGAGGATACGGAACATGCGTTCCGGAGTGATAGCGCAGAAGGTGGGCATGACCCGCGTCTTCACGGAGGCCGGTGAACACGTGCCGGTGACCGTGCTGAGGTTGGACAAAGTCCAGGTGTTGGCGCACCGCACCGACGAGAAAAACGGCTATACCGCGCTGCAGCTGGGCGCCGGCAGTCGCAAGGTGAGCCGCGTCACGCGTGCCGAGCGGGGCAGCTTTGCCGTGTCAAGAGTGGAGCCCAAGCGCACGCTCGCCGAATTCCGCGTGAGCCCGGACAATCTGATCGAGGTGGGTGCCCAAATCACCGCCGACCACTTCGTCAAGGGCCAGCACGTCGACGTGACGGGGACCAATCAGGGCAAGGGCTTTCAAGGCCCGATGAAGCGGTGGAACTTTGGTGGCCTGCGCGCCACGCACGGCGTGTCGGTCACCCATCGCAGTCACGGCTCCACCGGCCAGCGCCAAGACCCCGGCAAAGTCTTCAAGGGCAAGAAGATGGCCGGCCATATGGGCAATATGCGGGTCACCACGCTCAATCTCGAGGTGGTAGAGACGGACAAGGAGCGCGGACTGGTGCTGGTGCGGGGTGCCGTGCCAGGCACCAAGGGTGGCTGGGTATTGGTGCGCGATGCGGTCAAGCGAGCGCTGCCCAAGGAGGCGCCGAAGCCGGGCTCGTTCCGCAAGGCCGAGGCCGCCCACGCCGGCGCCGGTGCGCCGCCCGCCCAAGAGCCAGCGGAGCAGAAACCATGAAAGCCGCCGTCAAGACGCTCGATGCCGAGAGCGCCGGCGAGGTGGAGCTCAGCGATGCCATCTTCGGGCTCGAGCCGCGCAAGGATCTGATCCACCGCATGGTGCGCTATCAGCTCTTGAAGCGCATGGCCGGCACGCATCACGTGCAAGACCGGTCGGAAGTCACCGTCACGGGCAAGAAGATGTACAGGCAGAAGGGCACGGGCAACGCCCGTCATGGCGACAAGTCGGTGCCCCAGTGGCGCGGCGGCGGCAAGGTGTTCGGCCCCAAACCCAGAAGCCATGCCATCGATCTGCCCAAGAAGGTGCGCGCGCTGGCTTTGAAGCACGCGCTCTCCGCCAAGGCCAAGGCGGGCGAGATCGTGGTACTCGACAGAGCGGTATCGAGCGACGGCAAGACCAAGGGCCTCAGAGAGCGGTTCGGCAAGCTCGCGCTCACCAACGCGCTCATCATCGATGGGAGCGAAATTGAGCCCTCCTTCGCGCTCGCGGCTCGCAACATCCCCAACATCGATGTGCTGCCGGTGCAAGGCATCAACGTCTACGACATTCTCCGCCGCAAGAGCCTGGTCCTCACCAAGGCGGCCGTGGAGGCGCTGGAGGCGCGCTTCAAATGAGCAAGAAGCGGAAGGATGCGCACGATATCATTCGTGCCCCCGTCATTACCGAGAAATCGACGCTGCTCTCGGAGCACAACCAGGTGATTTTCAAGGTGGCGCGCGATGCCTCCAAGCCGGAGATCAAGGCCGCGGTTGAGCGGCTGTTCAATGTGAAGGTGAGGGCGATCAATACGCAGGTGCGCAAGGGCAAGAAGAAAACGTTCAAGAATATTCGCGCGCTTCTGAGCGACACCAAACGCGCGATCGTGACCCTCGAAGAGGGTCATTCGATCGATGTGACGACCGGGCTGTGACGGGGAGGCAGCGATGGCACTGAAGACATTCCGGCCGACCACCCCAAGCCTGCGCCAGTTGGTGCAGGTGGACCGCAGCCATCTGTGGAAGGGCGGGCCCATCAAGCTGTTGACCGAGGGTAAGACCAAGTCTGGCGGCCGCAACAACTATGGGCGCATCACCATGCGCCACGTCGGCGGCGGCCATAAGCAGGCCTACCGCCGTATCGACTTCAGGCGCACCAAGCATGACATGACCGCCCGGGTCGAGCGGCTCGAATACGATCCCAACCGCACGGCCTTCATCGCGCTCTTGAAGTATAGCGACGGCACGCTGACCTACATCCTGGCGCCGCAGCGCCTGGCGGCAGGCGATTCGGTGGTCTCCGGCATCAAGGCCGACGTGAAGCCCGGCAACGCGATGCAACTCGCCTCCATGCCGATTGGCACCATCGTGCACAATATCGAACTCAAGCCGGGTGGCGGCGGCAAGATTGCGCGTTCCGCAGGCGCCTATGCGCAGCTCGTGGGCCGTGACGCCGGCTGGGCGATCCTGCGCCTCAATTCCGGCGAGACCCGGCGCGTGCGCCAGGAGTGCATGGCAACGGTGGGAGCGGTCTCCAACCCCGACCACATGAACGAGGTCACTGGCAAGGCTGGGCGAACCCGCTGGCGCGGCACCCGGCCAACGGTGCGCTCGATTGCCATGAACCCCATCGATCACCCCAATGGCGGCCGCACCAAGGGGGGCAAGCACTGGGCCACCCCCTGGGGCAAGCCGACCAAGGGTTACAAGACGCGTAAGAACAAGGCGACGGACAGGTTCATCATCCGCGTCCGTCACGGCTCGAAGTAAGGAGCAAGCACGTGGCACGCTCAGTCTCGAAGGGTCCATTCGTCGATGGTTATCTGTTGAGGAAGGCCGAGACCGTGCGCAACTCGGGCCGCAACGAGATCATCCGCATCTGGAGCAGGCGGTCCACCATCCTGCCGCAGTTTGTCGGGCTAACATTCGGCGTGCACAACGGGCAGAAGCACATTCCCGTGAACGTGACCGAAGACATGATCGGCCACAAGTTCGGCGAATTCGCGCCGACCAGGACTTTTCACGGCCACAGCGGCGACAAAAAGGCCGTGAGGGCGAAGACCACGGCATGAGCAGCCAGGCAGCGAGCTGAAGGCGGCAAAGATGGGCAAACCGAAGCGAGAGCGAGCGCTCGCCGACAACGAGGCGAAGGCCGTAACCAAGAACCTGCGCATCTCGCCGCAGAAGCTCAACCTGCTGGCGCAGATGATCCGGGGCAAGAAGGTGGATACGGCGCTGGCGGACCTGGAGTTCTCCAGGAAGCGCATCGCCAAGGACGTGAGGAAGTGCGTCATGTCGGCGGTGGCCAACGCCGAGAACAATCACGGGCTCGACGTCAACGACCTGGTGGTGAAGGAAGCGTACGTGGGCAAGAACCTGGTGCTCACCCGCTTTCATGCCCGCGGGCGCGGCCGGATGAGCCCGATCGAAAAGCCGTTTGCGCAGCTCACGGTCGTGGTGAAGGCGCAAGAGGAAGAAGCACAAGCCGAAGGCGGTGCCTAATGGGTCACAAGGTCAATCCGATCGGCCTGCGGGTCGGCATCAACCGCACGTGGGATAGCCGCTGGTACGCTAACCGCGGCGAGTACGGCCGCCTGCTGCACGAGGACATGCACATCCGCGACCACATCCTGCAGCAGCAACGCCAGGCAGGGATTTCCAAGGTCGTCATTGAGCGCCCGCACAAGAAGTGCCGCGTGACGGTGCACACGGCAAGGCCCGGCGTGCTGATCGGCAAGAAGGGGGCCGATATCGAAAAGCTGAGGACTGAGCTTGCCAGGCTCACCTCCTCAGAGGTCCACCTCAATATCGTCGAGGTGAGAAAGCCCGAGATCGACGCGACGCTGGTGGCAGAGACCATCGCCCAGCAGCTCGAGCGACGCGTGGCGTTCCGCCGCGCCATGAAGCGCGCGGTGCAGTCGGCGATCAGGCTGGGGGCCCTCGGCATCCGCATCAACTGCTCGGGGCGGCTCGGGGGCGCGGAGATCGCGCGCGTGGAATGGTACCGCGAGGGACGCGTGCCGCTGCACACCCTGCGCGCCGACATCGATTTCGGCTATGGCCTCGCCAAGACCGCCTATGGCGTGATCGGCGTGAAGGTCTGGATCTTCAAGGGCGAGATCATGGAGCACGATCCGATGGCCGCCGAGAAGCGCGCCATCGAAGCGCAGGAAGGCGGTGGCGGCCGACGCCGGGGCGGTGGTGGCGGCGGCGATCGCGATGGCGGCTGGGCCGGCGGCGAGCGCCAGGCCGAGCCGGCCAAGGCGTGAGGTGAGGGGCTATGCTGCAGCCAACGCGCACCAAATTCCGCAAGGCCTTCAAGGGCCGCATCCATGGCCAGGCCAAGGGCGGGACGGAGCTCAATTTCGGGTCCCACGGCCTCAAGGCGGTGGAGCCCGAGCGTCTCACGGCGCGCCAGATCGAGGCGGCGCGGCGGGCCATCACGCGTGCCATGAAGCGCACCGGCCGGGTGTGGATCCGGGTGTTCCCGGACGTGCCCGTCACCAAGAAGCCGGCGGAGGTGCGCATGGGCTCCGGCAAGGGCGCGCCGGAGCTTTGGATCTGCCGCGTCAAGCCCGGCCGCATCATGTTCGAGCTCGACGGCGTCAACGACGCCACCGCGCGCGAGGCCCTTTCGCTCGGTGCGGCGAAACTCCCCATCAAAACCCGGATCGTCCGGCGACAGGCCTGAGGCGGTAAGCAACGAGGTGGTCATGAAGGCGCAAGAGTACAGGGCCATGTCGGTAGACCAGCTCGACGAGCAGCTGGCAAAGCTCAAGAAGGAGCAGTTTAACCTGCGCTTCCAGCGGGCCTCGGGGCAGCTTGAGAATACCTCGCGCGTGCGCGAGGTGCGACGCGACATCGCCCGGCTCAAGACGGTGCAGGTCGCGAGGCGCAACGGCCAGGGCGCGGCCGAGGACAAGAGCTGAGGATAAAGGCAATGCCGAAGCGCGTTTTGCAGGGCGTGGTGGTTTCCGACAAAAACACCAAGACGGTGGTGGTCGAGGTGGAGCGCCGCTACACGCATCCGCTGTTTAAGAAGACGGTGCGCCGCTCCAAGAAATTCCACGCCCACGATGAGGAAGAGACCTTCAAGGTGGGTGACCTCGTCTTCATCGAAGAGAGCCGCCCGATCTCAAAGAACAAGCGTTGGGTGGTGCTAAAGGACAGGAGACCCTGAGCGGCGGGCGCGCCGCTCAGGTCGCTCCAGACGAGAGACGCACGGTGAGCCGGACGATCCGGCAGAAGCGGGATGAGGACGGGTCGCGATGATCCAGATGGAGACCAATCTCGACGTGGCCGATAATTCCGGGGCACGCCGACTGCAATGCATCAAGGTGCTCGGCGGCTCCAAGCGCCGATACGCCACGATCGGCGACACGATCGTCGTGACCATCAAGGAGGCGATCCCACGCGGCCGCGTCAAAAAGGGCGAGGTCATGAAAGCGGTGGTGGTCCGCACCGCCAAAGGTGTGCGCCGCCCGGACGGCTCGCTCATCCGTTTTGACCGCAACGCCGCGGTGCTGATCAACCCGCAGGGCGAGCCGATCGGCACGCGTATCTTCGGACCGGTGACGCGCGAGCTCAGGGCCAAGAACCACATGAAGATCGTGAGCCTTGCCCCGGAGGTGCTGTGATGGCGGGGGCCAAGATCAAGAAGGGCGATCAGGTGATCGTGCTCGCCGGCCGCGACAAGGGCAAGAAGGGCGAGGTCTACCAGGTCATACCCAAGGACGGCCGGGCGCTGGTGCGCGGTGTCAACGTGGTGCGCAAGCATCAGCGCCAGACGGCGCAACAGGAGGGTGGCATCATCGCCAAGGAGGCGTCCATTCACGTCTCCAATCTGGCGCTTGAGGATCCCAAGGACGGCAAACCCACCCGCGTCGGCTTCAAGCGGTTGGATGATGGGCGCAAGGTGCGCTTCGCCAAGCGCTCAGGCGAAATCATCGAGGACAAGCGATAGCCATGGCCGAAGACGACAAGCCGGCAAGGGCGGCCAAACCCGAGCGACCCGCCAAGGGCCCCGACGGCGACAAACCCGCAAGGCAGGCCAAACCGGGCAAAGAGGCAACGGCCAAGGGTGGCCAGAAGGGTGCGCCCCGAGACGGCAAGGGCGGGCCCAAAGACAAGGCTGCGCCCAAGGAGAAGGCGGCGCGCGCCCCGCGACCCAAGGATTACAAGCCGCGCATGAAGGCCCACTACGAGAGGGTGGTGCGCGAGGAGATGGCCAAGCAGTTTAGCTACCAGAACCGCATGCAGATCCCCCGCATCGACAAGGTTGTGCTCAACATGGGGGTCGGTGAGGCGGTCAACGACCGCAAGAAGGTGGAATCGGCCGCCAAGGATCTGGGGCTGATCGCCGGACAGAAACCGGTCATCACGCGGGCGCGCAAGTCGGTCGCCACCTATAAGGTGCGCGATGGCATGCCGATCGGCTGCAAGGTGACGTTGCGGGGCGATCGCATGTACGAATTCGTCGACCGCTTGGTGACGATTGCCCTGCCGCGGGTGAAGGACTTCCGGGGTCTCAACCCCAAGAGCTTCGACGGGCGCGGCAACTTCGCCCTCGGCCTTAGAGAACACATCGTCTTTCCCGAGATCGACTACGACCAGGTGGACGAGGTCAGGGGCATGGATGTGATCGTGTGCACGACCGCGCACAGCGACGAGGAGGCACGCGCGCTGTTGCGTGGCTTCAATTTCCCGTTCCGCAGCTAGGGCCCGCTGCAAGGGGCCCGGAGGATAGAATGGCAAAGCAGAGTTCGGTCAACAAGAATGCCCACCGCAAGAAGCTGGTGGCGCGCTATGCGGGCAAACGCAAGGAGCTGAAGGCGACTGCCGCGGATCTTAGCAAGCCCGCTGAGGTGCGATTTGCGGCGCGCCTGAAGCTCGCCCAGCTGCCGCGGAACTCGTCGGCCACCCGCATTCGCAACCGTTGCGAGCTGACCGGGCGGGCGCGCGGCTACTACCGCAAGCTGCGCGTGTGCCGCAACATGCTGAGAGAGCTGGCGAGCCAAGGCCAGATCCCCGGCATGGTGAAGTCGAGCTGGTAAGGAGGCCAGGCGATGAACGATCCGCTCGGCGACATGCTCACCCGCATCCGCAACGCGCAGCAGCGGCGGCGCCCCAAGGTGTCCTCGCCCGCTTCCAAGCTGCGCGAGCGGGTGCTCGACGTGCTGGTGGACGAAGGCTACATCCGCGGCTACGCCCGCGTCGACCACAAGAACGGTCTCTCCGAGTTCGAGATCGAACTGAAATACGCCAATGGCCAGCCGGCCATTCGCGAGATCAGCCGCGTGTCCACCCCGGGCCGGCGCGTCTATAAGGCGGTGCGCGATCTCACGAGCGTGGCCAACGGGCTCGGCGTTGCCATCCTATCGACGCCCAAGGGCGTGATGTCGGATGCCCGCGCGCGCGAGGAGAACGTCGGCGGCGAGATCCTCTGCAACGTGTTTTGACGCGGGCGAGGCAGGCTCCGCCGGGGGCCTAGGGATAAGGAGTTGAGGATGTCGCGCATTGGTAGGAACCCGGTGGTCGTCCCCGCCGGCGTCACCGCGACCGTCGAAGGACAGACGGTGAAGATGAAGGGGCCGAAGGGCGAGCTCTCCTTCACCTGCCCGGAGCAGGTCGAGGTGAAGACGGGCCCCGCGGGCATCGAGGTGAAGCCGCGCGAGGAGACGCAGATGGCGCGCGCGCTCTGGGGCATGTCGCGCTCGCAAATTGCCAACCTCGTCGAGGGCGTGACCAAGGGCTACGCGCACACCCTGGAGATCCATGGCGTGGGCTTCCGCGCCGCGCTCAAGGGCAAGGATACCCTGCAGCTGCAAGTTGGATTTAGCCACGACGTGATCCACAAGATCCCGGCGGGCGTCGACGTGAAGGTGGCCGGCGCCAAGCAGGAGATCATCGAGGTCTCCGGCATCGACAAGCAGAAGGTGGGACAGATGGCGGCCGTCATCCGCGCCTCGCGGCCGCCCGAGCCCTATCAAGGCAAAGGCATTCGCTACCGGGGCGAGTACATCCACATGAAGGAAGGCAAGAAAAAGTGAGGCGTCCATGCTGAGCAGGCAGAGCCAGTTCGACCGCCGCACGCAGCGCGTGCGCCGCTCGCTCGCCAAGGGCGCCGGGGGGCGGGCGCGGCTATCGGTGTTCCGCTCCTCCAAGCACATCTACGCGCAGGTGATCGACGACGCCAAGGGCCACACGCTGGCCGCGGCCTCCAGCCTTGAGAAGGAGCTGCGAGCCCAGCTCAAGACTGGTGCCGACAAGGCCGCCGCGGCCGCCGTTGGCAAGCTGCTGGCTGAGCGGGCCAAGAAGGCCGGCGTGGACAAGGTCGTGTTCGACCGCGGCGGCTATCGCTATCACGGGCGCATCAAGGCGCTCGCAGACGGGGCCCGCGAAGGCGGCCTCAACCTGTAACGAGGAGAAGGTTTCACGTGGCGCGCAATCCTAGGGACAGAGACCGCGGGCGCGATCGCGAAGAGCGCGATAGCGAGTTCGCCGACAAGCTCGTACACATCAACCGCGTGGCCAAGGTGGTCAAGGGCGGCAAGCGTTTCGGCTTTGCGGCACTGGTGGTGGTCGGCGACCAGAAGGGTCGCGTCGGCTTCGGCCACGGCAAGGCCCGCGAGGTTCCCGAAGCGATCCGCAAGGCGACCGACGCGGCGCGGCGCGGTCTCATTCGTGTGCCGCTCCGAGAAGGGCGAACCCTGCATCACGATTCGGAAGGCCGGCACGGCGCCGGCAAGGTGGTGCTGCGCTCGGCACCGCCCGGCACCGGCATCATCGCCGGCGGCCCCACCCGCGCCGTGTTCGAGATGCTGGGCGTGCATGACGTGGTGGCGAAATCACTAGGCTCCACCAATCCCTACAACATGGTGCGGGCCACCTTTGACGCCCTCAAGGGCCAGGAGAACCCGCGCGCGGTGGCGGCACGGCGCGGCAAGAAGGTGAGCGAAATTGTGGCCCGCCGGCGCGACGGCTCGGCCGGCGACGCCGAGACGGCCGGCGAAGCGGCTTGAGCGGGGATGACGTGGCATGACAACTGAACGGACGGGTGGTAGGGACGGCACCAGCGTGGGTGC
This sequence comes from Hyphomicrobiaceae bacterium, assembly GCA_024281145.1. Classification (GTDB taxonomy): domain Bacteria; phylum Pseudomonadota; class Alphaproteobacteria; order Rhizobiales; family Hyphomicrobiaceae; genus AWTP1-13. Next base: position 70,619 of record JAMXLN010000124.1, read on the forward strand.
AAAGTCGGGCAAGACGCTCACGGTCGAGCAGGTTGCGAGCCCGGCGCGGCGGCCCAAGTCCCAGGAGCAGACGCTGATCGGTCTCGGCCTCAATAAGCTGCGCCGGCGTCGCACACTGCAGGACACGCCCGCCGTGCGCGGTATGATCCACAAAGTTCGGCACCTGGTGCGGGTCGTCGACGAGAAGGCCTGAGAGTGAGCGGGAGCAGTGACGCCAATGCGCCTCAACGAGCTCAAGGATAATCCCGGATCGCGCAAGATGCGCATCCGCATCGGCCGCGGCATTGGCTCCGGCATGGGTAAGATGGGCGGTCGCGGCGGCAAAGGCCAAACCGCCCGCTCCGGCGTGCGCCTCGGTGGCTTCGAGGGTGGCCAGATGCCGCTACACCGGCGTCTGCCGAAGCGCGGCTTCAACAAGCGCAATCGCAAAGTCTTCAATGAAGTTCCGCTCGGGCGCTTGCAGGCGGCGGTCGATGCCAACTTGATCGATCCGGCCAAGCCCGTCGATGTTGCCGCGCTGGTGGCGGCCGGCGTGATCCGGCGCCCTCTCGATGGTGTGCGCATCCTGGGGGGCGGCGAGCTCACGGCCAAGCTGGCGCTGACCGTTGATCACGCCACCGCCGGGGCCAAAGCGGCGATTGAAAGCGCGGGCGGGTCGATCGCACTGATCGAAAAGAAGGTGCTGCCGGCCGACGAGGAAAAGCGCAAGAAGTCGGCTGCCAAAAAGACCAAGACGACCAAGCCCAAAGCGGCAGCCAGCGAGGACTAGGGGCGAGCGGGCGCGGTCGCCCTATGCCCGGCTGTGCGGGCGGGTCCCCACGGTGCTTGCGAGGATCGCTAGCCGGGCCCATGTTGCTGACAGCCCGCGCCGCGCGCGGGGGATGGGGCCCAAGGAGAGGCAAATGGTTTCCGCCGCCGAGCAACTTGCCGCCAACCTGAATTTTGGCGCCTTTGCCAAGGCCGAAGAGCTCAAGAAGCGCATCTGGTTCACGCTTGCCGCACTCGTGGTCTATCGGCTCGGCACCTTTATCCCGATCCCCGGCATCAATCCGGCCGCTTTCGCTGAGTCATTCAAGGCCCAGTCCTCCGGTATCCTTGGCATGTTCAACATGTTCGCCGGGGGTGCTGTGGAGCGCATGGCGATCTTTGCGCTCAACATCATGCCCTACATCTCCGCCTCCATTATCATGCAGCTGATGACGAGCGTCGTGCCCACGCTCGAGCAGCTCAAAAAGGAAGGCGAGCAGGGCCGCAAGCAAATCAACCAGTACACCCGCTACATGACCGTGGGCTTGGCGGCCTTCCAGGCCTACGGCATCGCCTTCGGGCTCGAAGGGTCGCGTGGTGCATCCGGCCCGGTGGTGATCGACCCGGGGTGGTTCTTCCGCATCTCCACGGTCGTGACGCTTGTCGGCGGCACCTTGTTCTTGATGTGGCTCGGCGAGCAGATCACCGCGCGGGGCGTGGGCAATGGAACGTCGCTCATCATCATGTCGGGGATTGTCGCCGGTCTGCCCACGGCCCTGGCAGGCCTGCTCGAGCTGTCACGGCAAGGCGCCATTTCCTGGCCGCTGCTCATCGGCCTCGTGGCGCTGATGCTGGCGGTGGTCGGGGCCATCGTGTTCATCGAGCGCGCGCAGCGGCGCCTCTTGGTGCAATATCCCAAGCGGCAAATGGGCAACCGCATGTTCCAGGGCGACGCCTCCCATCTCCCCTTGAAGCTCAACTCGTCGGGCGTCATCCCGCCGATCTTTGCCTCCTCGCTGCTGCTGTTGCCCATCACGGTGGCGCAGTTCAGCGCCGGTTCGGGACCGGAGTGGCTCGGGGGCATCGTCGCCTCGCTGGGGCGGGGCCAGCCCCTCTACCTCGTCATCTACGTGGCGCTCATCGTGTTCTTCGCCTTCTTTTACACCGCCATCGTCTTCAACCCGCAGGAGACGGCCGACAACTTGCGCAAATACGGCGGGTTCCTGCCGGGGATCCGACCGGGCACCAAGACGGCGGAATACATCGATTACGTGCTCACACGCATCACGGTGATCGGCGCGATCTATCTTTCGATGGTGTGCGTGCTTCCGGAGCTGCTCATCGCCTATGCTGCCGTGCCGTTCTACTTCGGCGGCACCTCGCTGCTCATCGCGGTGAGCGTGACCATGGATACCGTGGCGCAGGTGCAAGGCCATCTGCTCGCCCATCAGTATGAGGGCCTCATCAAGAAGGCGAAGCTCAGAGGAGCGACGCGGCGATGAGGATCCTGATCCTGTTGGGGCCACCGGGAGCGGGCAAAGGAACGCAAGCCAAGGAAATCGCCGCCAGGCACGGGCTGATCCAGCTCTCGACTGGCGACATGTTGCGCGCGGCGGTCAAGGTGGGCAGCCCGGTCGGCCGCAAGGCCAAGGCGATGATGGACAAGGGCGAGCTCGTCCCGGACGCGATCGTCATCAAGATCATCTGCGATCGCCTGGAGGAGCCGGACTGTCGTCGAGGGGCGATCTTGGATGGGTTTCCGCGCAACTTGGCGCAGGCTGCGGCACTCGACAATGTGCTGGCCGACAAGAGGAAAAAGGTGAACGCGGTGATCGAGCTCAGGGTCGACGATGAGGAGCTGATCAAGCGCATCGCCGGTCGGTTCACCTGCTCCAGGTGCGGGGAGGGCTACAACGACGCGTCCAAACGGCCCAAGGCCGAGGGTGTATGCGATGTGTGCGGGTCAACCACCTTCACGCGGCGCCCGGACGACAACGCGCAGACCATGCGGACGCGGCTGATGGTGTACTACCGGGAGACCTCCCCGCTCATCGGTTACTACTTCTGCAAGGGCAACTTGCGCACGGTGGACGGCATGGCGCCCATCGCCAACGTGGGCCGCGAGATCGACAAGGTGCTGGGCGAGATCAAAGAGAGCAAATGAGGAACAGGCAGGGTTGGGCGGGCGTTGGCAGCAACATGCGTTGACGCGGCCCGGCCCCTCGGGTAAAAGGGCCGCACTTTCGCGACTTAAAACCCAGCGATCGGGCCTGGCGAGCTATGGCGCCGGGGCCGATTTGTGCGCGTTATCAATGGGTTAATGGCATCGCAACGGCGGGCGGTGTCGGGCAGTGGCAGGCCGCCGTTTCCGGGAGACCGACGTGGCTCGCATCGCAGGCGTCAACATTCCCACGCAAAAGCGCGTGGTCATTGCGCTTCAGTACATTCACGGCATTGGACCCAGACTTGCCAAGGAGGTTTGCGAGAAGGCGGGCATTCCCGAACAGCGCCGGGTCAACCAGCTGACCGACGCGGAGGTGCTGCAGATCCGCGAGACGATCGACCGCGACTACGTCGTGGAGGGCGACCTGCGGCGAGACGTCGCCATGAATATCAAGCGGCTGATGGACCTTGGCTGCTACCGCGGCCTGCGCCATCGCCGCGGCTTGCCTGTCCGAGGTCAGCGCACGCACACCAACGCGCGCACGCGCAAGGGCAAGGCCCGGCCGATCGCCGGCAAGAAGAAAGCGACCGCTTAATATCCGCGGCGCCCGCATCCCCCCAGGAGAGCGAACCGAATGGCCAAAGAGCAGCAATCCGCAGCCGGCCGCGCCAAGCCGCGCCGGCGCGAGCGCAAGAACATCACCTCCGGCGTGGCGCACGTGAGCGCCTCCTTCAACAACACGATGATCACCATCACGGATGCGCAGGGCAACACCATCGCCTGGTCCTCATCGGGCACCATGGGCTTTAAAGGCTCGCGCAAGTCGACGCCCTATGCCGCCCAGATGGCGGCCGAGGACGCCGGCAAAAAGGCCATGGAACACGGCATGAAGGTGCTGGAGGTGGAAGTGATGGGTCCAGGCTCGGGCCGCGAATCGGCGCTGCGGGCGCTCCAGGCGGTCGGGTTCCAGATCACCTCGATCCGGGATGTCACCTCCATCCCCCACAATGGCTGCCGGCCGCGCAAGCGCCGCAGGGTCTAGTGCGGGATCCCCATAGACAATCGGCGGGCCTGGCTCGCCACCGAAGAGCCGGGGTGGGTGCCCCGATCAACACAATGAACGCGAGGTAACCTGTGGCCAACGTTTTGCAGAAGAATTGGCAGGACCTGATCAAGCCCAACAAGCTGGAGATCGTGCCGGGCCGCGCCAAGAACAAGATTGCGACCATCGTCGCGGAGCCTCTCGAGCGCGGCTTCGGCATGACGCTTGGCAATGCGCTGCGCCGCGTATTGCTGTCCTCCCTGCAGGGTGCGGCCATCACGACGGTGCATATCGACGGCGTGCTGCACGAGTTCTCGTCGATCCCCGGCGTCCGCGAGGACGTGACCAATATCGTCCTCAATATCAAGGAGATCGCGCTTCGCGTTCATTCCGAGGGCGTCAAGCGGATGGTGGGGAAGAAGGAGGGCCCTGGCCAGGTCAAGGCTGCGGACATCGAGGCAAGCTCGGAGGTTGAGATCCTCAATCCCGAGCACGTGATCTGTACGCTCGACCAGGGTGCCTCCATCCGCATGGAGTTTACCGCCGCCATGGGCAAGGGGTACGTGCCGGCCGAGCGCAATCGGCCTGACGATGCCCCCATCGGTCTGATCCCCGTCGACAGCCTCTACAGCCCCGTCAAGAAAGTCTCCTACAAGGTGGAGAATACGCGCGAGGGCCAGATCCTCGACTATGACAAGCTGACCATGATGGTGGAGACCGACGGTTCGGTCACCGCTGAAGACGCCGTGGCCTTGGCCGCGCGCATCCTGCAGGATCAGCTGGCCGTCTTCATCAACTTCGAGGAGCCCAAGAAGGCCATCGAGGAGGCTGCCAAGCATCCCGAGCTCGCCTTCAACGCTGCCCTGCTCAAGAAGGTCGACGAGCTCGAGCTCTCGGTGCGTTCGGCAAACTGCTTGAAGAACGACAACATCGTCTACATCGGCGATCTCATTCAGAAGACGGAAGCTGAGATGCTGCGCACGCCGAACTTCGGGCGCAAGTCGCTGAACGAGATCAAGGAGGTGCTTGCCAGCATGGGCCTGCATCTCGGCATGGAGGTGCCAAACTGGCCACCCGATAACATTGAAGACCTCGCCAAGAGGTTCGAGGACCAGTACTGAGGGGACGAAAGACCGGCGGCGAGGCCCTAGAGCAAGCGCTCCTCCGACCGCTCATTGCCTGACTGCAAACGACGAAGGGTTAGCCAAATGCAACACCGCAAGTTGGGGCGACGGTTCAGCCGCGACAGCGGTCATCGCCAGGCCATGTTCTCCAACTTGGCGGCGTCCCTCGTCCGCCACGAGCAGATCGTCACGACGCTGGCCAAGGCCAAGGATCTCAAGCGCGTGATGGATAAGTACATCACGCTTGCCAAGCGCGGGGACCTCAACTCGCGCCGCCTGGCTGCGGCGCGCATGCGCGACGAGGCGATGGTCAAAAAGCTCTTCGAGACCCTGGGGCCGCGCTACAAGAGCCGCTCCGGCGGCTACACGCGCGTGCTCAAGGCCGGTTATCGCCATGGCGATTCTGCACCCGTCGCCGTTATCGAACTTGTCGAGCGCGACGAGAGCGTGAAGGGCGTCGAGGATAAGGCCCGTGCCGAGGCCATGAAGGAAGCGGCGGCCGGGGCGTGATAGGCGCGCCGGCCAAGCCAAGGGTTTATGGCCCAGGGTTGATGGCCCCAATCCAGGGGCGAGATGGCCCCAGGGGCGATGACCCCCGCTCCGCAGAAGGCCTTACGCGGCGATCTCAGCCACGCCCTTGGCTCGCGCGGTGATCCTTTCCTGGGCCAACGCCGTTGCCGCCACGTAGTCGGGCTTGCCGGAGCCCAGCAGGGGCAAGCTTGCAACGGTCACGACGTCCGCGGGCACCATGATGTCCGCCGCCCCGCGCGCCCTGGCGCGCCGCACCAGCGCGTCGCGTTCGATCGCTCCATCGGTGGTCAGCAGGACCAGCCGCTCACCCTTGCGCGCGTCGGGGAGGGAGACAACAATGAGAGGCGTGCTCGGGAATGCCTCACCCGCCAGCGCCTCGACCGCGGCAAGCGACACCATTTCGCCGCCGATCTTGGCAAAGCGCTTGGCACGTCCCTTGATCGTGATGAAGCCCTGCGCGTCGATGGCGACGATATCGCCGGTATCGTGCCAGCCTTCCGGCGGAGCCTCGAGCACGCCGGGATTGTGGGACCGGTAATAGCCCAACATGACGTTGGGCCCTGAAACCGACAGTCGCCCGCCCTCAGCGATGCCCGCCACCGGTTCGAGACGGGCGCGCATCAGCGGCGACAGCCGGCCGACGGTGCCGGCCCTGTTGGCAATGGGCGTGTTCATGGCGAGCACCGGCGCAGTCTCGGTGACGCCGTAGCCTT
>JAMXLN010000125.1 GCA_024281145.1 Hyphomicrobiaceae bacterium
GCGATGATCGTGCGCATCTTCTTCTATCAGCCTTTCAATATCCCGTCGGGTTCGATGAAATCGACGCTGCTCGTCGGCGACTACCTGTTCGTCTCCAAGTTCGCCTACGGCTACAGTCGCTACTCAATCCCGTGGGGCATCATCCCCTTCAAGGGCCGCATTTTTGCCGCCGAACCCAAGCGTGGCGACGTTGCGGTGTTTAAGCTGCCGCGCGACAACTCCACCGATTACATCAAGCGGGTGATTGGACTGCCGGGCGACGAGATTGCGGTGCGCGACGGCGTCCTCTTCATCAACGGCCAAGCCGTGCCGAAGGTACGCAAGGACGACTTCATCTCACCCGAAGAAGGCAGGCCGATCGCGCGGTACGAGGAAACGTTGCCCAACGGCGTCAAATACCTCGTGCTTGATTCCGTCCAAGGTGGACAATTCGACAACGTCAGCGGCTACAAGGTGCCGCCCGGCCACTACTTCATGATGGGCGACAACCGCGACAATTCCACCGACAGCCGCGAGCAGTCGCCTCGCTTCGGCGTTGGCTACGTGCCCTTTGAGAACTTCGTCGGGCGCGCCGAAATCATCTTCTTCTCCGCCGCCGTCGACGATCCCAACGCCTTCCAACTGACGAGCCCCTGGACCTGGCCCTTCGACATCCGGTGGGGTCGGATTTTCAGTCTCGTGCGCTAGGCAGTGGCGGCGGTCCGCAAGCTCAAGGAGCTGGAGGCCCGCCTCGGCCACGTGTTCAAGAATCGTGCGCTCCTGAAGAAGGCGCTCACTCACGCCAGCGTGCGTCAGGCTTCGGCCAAACGCCGCGACAACGAGCGCCTCGAATTCCTCGGGGACCGCGTGCTGGGTCTTGCCATCGCCGAACTGTTGAGCGAAACCTATCCCACGGCGACCGAGGGTCAGCTCGCCCGACTTTTCAATCGCTTGGTGCGCGGCGGTACCTGCGCGGAGGTGGCACGCGCCCTCGATCTTGGTGCCTCATTGCATCTGAGCGAATCGGAAGCGGGTACCGGTGGCCGCGACAAAGAGACGATCCTGGCCGATGGCTGCGAGGCCCTGCTCGGTGCGGTGTTCCTGGAGGCCGGCTACGCGAAGGCGCGTGATGTGGTGCGCGCCCATTGGGGACCCAAGCTCCAAGGCGCGCCGGCCGAGGCCGCCGACGCCAAGTCGGCATTGCAGGAGTGGGCCCAGGGCCAGGGCCTCGAGCTGCCGCAATACGTGGAGGTGGCGCGCGAGGGACCCGATCACGCGCCCCGCTTCACGGCCGAGGTTCGCATCAAGGGCACCAAACCTGCCCGCGGCGAAGGCGCGAGCAAGCGCGCCGCCGAGCAGGCGGCAGCCACGGCCCTGCTCGCCCGCGAGGGTGTGCGCAGAGGCGCCGATGAGTGAGGTCGGCCCCGTCCCGGAAACCCGCTGCGGCTTCATCGCCCTCATCGGTGCGCCGAACGCGGGCAAGTCCACGCTCGTCAATACGCTGGTCGGCGCCAAGGTCAGCATCGTCAGCCGCAAGGTTCAGACGACACGGACGCTAGTGCGTGGCATCGCCGTCGAGGGTGCGAGCCAGCTGGTATTCATCGATACGCCCGGCATCTTCGCCCCACGCCGCCGGCTCGATCGAGCCATGGTGGAGGCGGCCTGGAGCGGCGCCACTGACGCCGACATCGTGGCTCTGCTGATCGATGCGGCCAAAGACTTCGATCAGGACACCGAGCGCATCCTGGGCCGACTGAAAGACACCCGCACACCGCCGCTGCTGGTCCTCAACAAGGTTGACCGTGTGAAGAAGGAGCGCCTGCTCACTCTTGCGCAAGAGTGCAATGCGCACGTGCCGTTCTCCGCCACCTTCATGGTCAGCGCTCTTACCGGCGACGGTGTCGCTGATTTCAAATCGCACTTGGCACGAACCGTTGCGCCGGGTCCCTGGCACTATCCGGCCGATGAAATCTCTGACGCACCCATGCGCCTCCTGGCGGCCGAGATCACGCGCGAAAAGATCTTTGAGCGGCTGCATGAGGAGTTACCCTATGAGGCAACGGTGGAGACCACCTCCTGGCAAGAGCAACCAAGGTCCGTGCGTATCGAGCAGACCATCTTGGTCGAGCGGGACGGCCAAAAGGCCATCGTGCTCGGCGCCCGGGGACGCACGATCCGCCAAATCTCCATGGCGGCGCGTCAGGAGCTCACGCAAATCCTCGAAAAGACCGTGCACCTCTTCCTGTTCGTTAAGGTGCGCGAGAATTGGGGCAACGACCCCGAACGCTACCGCGAACTGGGGCTGACATTCCCCAAGGACTAAACCCGCCGATCTGCGAGCGCGTGGGACGAGACCGGCTTTCGTGGCGGGGGTTTGCGCGCTAAACCCTTGGCATGGAATGGTCCGATGAAGGGGTGATCCTCAGCGTCCGGCCGCACGGGGAGACCGGGGCCGTGCTCGAGCTCTTCACCCGCGCGCACGGGCGCCATCTCGGGCTCGTGCATGGTGGACGCTCGCGCAAACTGCGACCCATCCTGCAAACTGGCAACCACATCGACGCCACCTGGAAGGCACGGCTCGCCGATCATTTAGGTCACTTCGCCATCGAGCTCAGGAAAGGTTTCGCGGCCGGGGTCATGGACGATGCCGCTGCCCTTGCTGCGCTGACCTCCCTGGCCGCGCTGAGCCGCCTGCTTCCGGAGCGCGACCCTCATCCCAACCTCTACGAGGTGACGCTGTTTGTGCTTGGCTTTCTCGACGAGCCTGCGGTATGGCCGGCCCTCCTCGTACGCTGGGAGCTGGCGCTGTTGGAGGAATTGGGTTTTGGGCTCGACCTGGCCTCTTGTGCGGCGACCGGCCAGACCACCGAACTTGTCTACGTTTCGCCCAAATCGGGCCGTGCCGTGTCGGCAGCGGCCGGCGAACCCTACAAAGGACGCCTTCTGTCGCTCCCGGCGTTCCTGCGCCGAGGCGCCTCCGGGGATGTAACGCTCGATGACGTGCGCGCCGGTTTTGCCCTCACGGGCCATTTTTTGGAGGCGCGCGTCTTGCAACCTCGCAACCTCCCCATGCCGCAGGCGCGCATGCGCCTGCTCTCCTATCTTGGGCAGAAATCCACACTCTAGTCGCTCTCTCGCGAAGGAACTGCCATGGGCGCCATGATCGTGTTTGACAGCTTGCGCCAGCGGCCGACCTGGCTGCTGATGGGGCTCGGCCTCATCTCCGGCACCCTGTCTGCGGCTTGGGGTGAGACCTTCACGCTTGGCGGGCTGCAGCCATTGGGGATGGTGTTTCTGCTCGATCCCGCAGCCCTGCCGATCGGCTTCTTTTTCGGCGCGGCGCTCGGCCTCGGCATGGCATTGGCACTGCGCAAAGCATGGGCCGCGATCCTCGTTCCGGTCACCACCATCTATGCCTGGAGCGCGGCCGTGCATACGGCCATCCGTCTCCAGCGCAATTCCGGCGACGATGCGCATCTGGTGGCCGCCAGCCTTTGCGCCGGCGCCGTGGGCGCTGGGGTGACGCACCTGGGTTGCGCACTCTTCGCGTCCAACCTGCGCTCGCCGTGGCGCATCTGCGTCACGGGCGCCGTCGGCGCAGCGGCGGGACTGCTCTTCTTCATGGGGGAGCGCAAAATGCTGGATGAGCGCCTGCTCTACGTGATCTGGCAGCCGGCGGTCGCCTTTTGCATCGGGCTTTGGCTGCCGCCTGGCCCCACCGCTCGCAACACGGACCTCGTCTGAGCGCTGCCCCAGGCAAAAGGCGTGCCCCCGATTCTCCTCGACGTTGCTAATCTTGGGGGCTGCCGCCCCCGCAACGAACCGGCATATTTGCGGGACCGCCCGGACCCCACCGAACATTGCCCGCTGGCCTCAAAACCCACGCGATCCCCCATGATCCCCCGCGGGTCAGCTCGGCCGTTGGCGGCAATGCCCGGAGGAGGTGGCCGTTCGCTTGGAAGCTCGATGCCGCATAAATGCCCATGCGGCCTGTCAATGACCCGTCGTCCCACTGCCCATAGCGGCGTCAGTGGGGGAGCGCCGGTGCGCCGCGCTCCCGAGCCTTGGTGTCGAGGATGACCTTGCGAGCGCTGCCAAGCACGCGCTCCATCGTCTCAAGGTAGATGCGCCGGCGCGTCAGGTCGGGCGCCTCCTTGTAACCCTCAAGGATCTGCAAGGCGCGCGCTGCTTGCCCCGTAGCCTCGGCTATGGTGCGCTCCCGATAAGCCCTGGCCGACTGTCGAATGCCCTCTGCCTCACCGCGCGCCTCGGGGATCACTCTGTCGCGATACGTCTCGGCATCGTTCTTGACGGTTTCGGCGTCGGTGCGGGCCGCCTGCACGTCACGGAAGGCATCGATGACCTGGTCGGGCGGATCCACGCGTTGCAAGCGCACCTGCTCCACGTGGACGCCGGCGGTGTAGCCATCGAGCACACGCTGCATCAGCTCGCGCACGGCCTCTTCGGTGGCGTGCCGCGCCTGCGTCAGCAGGGGACGAATCTCCGAGCGCCCGACGACCTCGCGCACCGCGCTTTCGGCCACGTCTCTGACCGTTGCGTCGGGGGTCTCGACCTGGAAGAGATAGTCCTCGACCGAAGCAATCCGCCAGAAGATGGCTGCATCCAGGGCAATGATATTCTCATCGCCGGTGATCATCATAGCCTGACCGCGCGGCTCCCCACCCGCCATCGCAGCGTGGCCGCCGCGCACGCGCAAAATTGGCTGTGCGCGGATCTCCACGACGTTTTGTCTCGTGACCTTCGGCAGCCGGACTTCCTCGATCGGGTAGGGCAAGCGAAAGTGCAGTCCAGGCGGCGCCTGGCGTACAAACTTGCCCAGGCGCAGCACGACGCCGAGTTCGTCAGGACCAACGGCAAAGGTGAGGGTCGCCATGGCGGCGATCGCCGCCATGGCGACGAGCAGCAGACCGACGAAGAGCGTCCCGACCGGGCCACGCGAGGTGGCTTCCATAGCAAGCCCCTTGGTGTGTGCGACGAAACGCATCCATCGCGAGCCCCGTTCCAGCGGGGCATCCGATACCTTGACCTGAGGCGTTGGCAGCGCTCAGGCTTGCGCTTTAGCTCAGAGCGCATTGGGGGGTGCCCGGCTCGGAACAAAGTAGCGGGCTTGCCGTTGAACGGC
>JAMXLN010000126.1 GCA_024281145.1 Hyphomicrobiaceae bacterium
TCCCGTCACCGTCACCAAGGAGCGCGCCGAGAATTATCTCTTCACCGAGGGCTATCTCAACACCGACTATCAGTTCTTGACCAAGAAAGCTGAGCCCCCCATCACCGACCTCAAGCAACTCAAGGGCAAGGTGATCTCGGTCAACAAGGGCTCGGCCTACGACAGTTGGGCACGCGGGCTCGAGAGCGAGATCGGCTGGACGGTCGAGAGCTTCGGCACTCAGACCGATGCGGTTCAGGCGGTCATGGCCGGCCGCGCCTATGCCAATGTCGCCGGTAACACGGCGGTGCAATGGGCCGTCAAGCAGCAACCTCAACTGCAGCTCTCCTACCTTTATTCGACCGGCCTGGTGTGGGCTGCGGCGCTGCGCAAGGATTCCAAGCAGCTGCTCGATGAGATCGAGAACGCCATCGAATGCATGAAGAAGGATGGTACCATTGCCCGCATGCACGAGCGCTGGTTCGGGATCAAGCCGCCCCCCGGCTCGGCCGCTGTCACCATCTTCCCGGGGACGGGCGTGCCGGGTATGCCGGGCTACGACCCGACGCCGCGTGAGCCAAAGTGCGACTGACCCGCCCCGACGGCAACGAACGGCGCTCGCCGGGTGCGTAAGGGGGCGCGCATGGCGATACTCACCATCTCAGGCCTAAGGAAGAGCTTTGGGGCGACCGAGATCCTCAAGGGCATCGACCTTGCGGTGGCAGAACGCGAGCTGGTCTTCATCATCGGCCCCTCCGGCTCCGGCAAGAGCACGCTGCTGCGTTGCATCAACCGATTGGAAGAGCCAACCGCAGGCAGCGTGGTCTTCGACGGCATTGAGGTGACATCGCCCAAGGCCGACCTCAACGCGCTGCGCCGCTCGATGGGGATGGTGTTCCAGTCATTCAACCTCTATCCGCACATGACCGCGCTGGGTAACGTCACACTGGCGCTGCGTAAGGCTTTAAAAAAGCCGCGCACGGAAGCCGACGAAATTGCCCAGCGTGCGTTGAGCGAGGTCGGACTTGCCGACAAGGCCGCAAGCTATCCCTCCGAGCTCTCCGGTGGCCAGCAGCAACGCGTCGCTATCGCGCGTGCGTTGGCGCTAGGGCCTAAGATCGTGCTCTTCGACGAACCCACCTCCGCGCTCGATCCCGAGCTCGTGGGCTCCGTGCTGGCGGTGTTGCGCCACCTCCGGGCGAACGGCATGACCATGCTCTTGGTGAGCCACGAGCTGCGCTTCGCGCGCGAGGCCGCCGACCGCATCGTCTTCATGGACAAGGGTTACATCGTCGAGCAGGGCCCTCCTTCGGCCATCTTCAACGCCCCGCGCGAGAGCCGCACCCGCGCTTTCGTTGCCGAGCTCACGCGCTAGGCCGGCGGCTAAGGGGGCTGGAGAGGGTCGTGGCCGATCGACCTCGTTGGAGCGTCCGAGCGCGCGTTCCATCAGCATAAAAGAGGGTCCGGTCGCTCTGCGTCGAGGAGATCTCCCATACCCAGGCCGATGCGCAATTTTTGTGCACGCCACAGTCCGGGTCTGCGTGCATGGCACGACCAGGTTTGCGTGCATGGCACGACCAGGTTTGCGTGCACAGCACGACCAGGTTTGCGTGCACAGCGCAACCGAGTTTGTGCACAGCGCGGGCGAAACGACCGGCCAACCTAAAGGCCTTGCGACCGCTCAAAGCGTTGCGCCGCTGCCCAAGATCACCGTTGCCTGCGACGACAGCACCCCGCCGTTCCCGTGTGCCAGGGCGACGTCGCAGTCCTTGACTTGCCGCAGACCACATTCCCCGCGCAGCTGGCGGACCGCCTCGATCAACAGGAACAAACCGTACATGCCGGGATGGCAATAGGAGAGGCCGCCGCCATTGGTGTTGACAGCAAGCGTGCCCTTGGGACCTATGCGCCCCCCTGCGACGAAGGCGCCGCCTTCCCCCTTCTTGCACAGCCCGAGATCTTCCAGGAACAGGATGGTGTTGATGGTGAAGGCATCATAGAGCTCGAAGGCATCAACCTCGCCTGGCCCAAGCTTGGCCATCTCGTATGCGGCCTTGCCTGATGCGAGCGCACCCGTGATAGTCAAATCAGGCATGCTGGAGATGCTCGCATGCGTGGTGGACTGGCCGCAGCCTAGCACGTAAGCCGGCTTCTTCTTGAGCGAGCGGGCGCGTTCCGCCGAGGTGATGATGACCGCGCCGCCGCCGTCTGTGACGAGGCAACAGTCGCGCACCGTGAAGGGATAGCTCACCATGCGCGAGGCGAGCACCTCCTCGAGGGTCAGCGGTTTTTTCTCCCACGCCGCCGGGTTGAGCAACGCCCACTCGCGCGCCGCCACCGCCACCGCTGCCAACTGTTCGCGCGTGGTGCCGAACTCGTGCATGTGGCGCGAGGCCGCCAGCGCGTAGGCGCTCGAGGGCATGAACGGATTGAAGGGCGATTCATAGGGGTTGATCTCGCGTACCGAGGCCTGTTTGCGCCCGACGCTCCTCTGCGTAGAGCCGTAGGCGATGACCGCGGCGCTACACAGCCCTTGCTCGATGGCGCCCATGGCATGGGCAACGTGATACTCAAACGAAGATCCGCCGACGATGGTGGAGCCGAGAAACGGCGGATCGATACCGAGATATTCGCAGAGCGCCAGCACCGACAGTCGGCTTTGCGTCGTGGCGGAGAACACGCCATCGATGTCCTTCAGTCGCAAGCCGCAGTCGTCGAGTGCACGTTGCACGCCTTGCGCCATCAGATCGATCACGGAGAGCCCGTCGGCCACGTGGCCGAGGTCGGATTCGGCGACCCCGACGATCGCCGCGCTGGCGCGCTTCAGGCCTCCCATCACACAGCCTCCGCAGGGATGAACACCGGGCAGGGCGGATCATCGCCGCCGGGGCGATGCACGCGGAAGCGGACGCGCTGGCCGATCTTCACCTGCATTGGGTCGATGCCCTCCACGCGGCTCATCAGCCGGAAGCCTTCGTCACAGTCGATGAGTGCGACATTGAAGGGCGTGCCTTGGGCGGGGTGCACGACGGTGGTGGCGTGCACCGTCCCGGCCCCCTTACTGATGCGCCATTCCAAGTTGGCGCTGCCAGTGAACGGGCAAAGCAGCCGGGGGTAGAACACCGCCCTGCCCGCTTCGGCACTGAACTGGTAGGCGAGTTCGCCCTTTTCGAGGTGGGCGAGATATCTGTTGAGCGGTGATGGCTCACGTGAGGGCATGAGGTCCTCATTGTCGCGGGACAACCGATCGCTGATGCTAGCGCCTGAGAACCCGGCCAATCAACGCCGGTTTGTGTGCCGCTGCGCGATCGCTACCAAACTGCCGCCAGTGCTCCGGCCTGAGCGCGCAGCGCTAGGCTGGGGGTGACGGCGGCTTGCACGAAGCGCGAAACCGTGTATGTGTTCCCGGTGTGTTCGGGTGACGCGATCCGACCACGGAGGAATAGCCTGCCAAGTTTCGGCGAGAGACACGCCGTTCCGTTGACTGGTCCGACGCAAGTTGGAGGCCGAAAGGTATCCCAGTTTGCGAATAAGGAGATCGGGACCTGTCTCGCCGGTTCCGTTTCCGGTTCGGGGCGTTCGACCCCTGTCGAGGGAAGCTCCGTCCAGAGCACGTCAGCGCTTGGAGGGAGAGGGCGTCACAATCGATTGCGCATGTCGCGCCCGCCAGCGGATCGGGCCAAGCCGATCGATCGACGCGTCATGACTAGAAAGCATGAGGAGTAGCAACCGTGATTAAGGTCCCTCAGCAACAAGTGCCGGGCGTCTTTCACCGCCGTGTGGGCGATATCGTCGTCACGGCCCTGAGTGATGGCTACCTCGACGGTGGGCTCGACGTGCTGCGCAATATTTCCCAGGAAGAGGCGCGCCAGATCCTGATCGACAATTGCCGGCCGGCGCGGCGCACCCCCGTCAACGCCTTTCTCGTTTACTCCGGCGGTCGCCTAGCGCTGATCGAGACCGGGTCGGGCAATTACCTCTTGCCGACGGCCGGCAAACTGCTCGCCAATCTCGCCGCGGCGGGTGTCAGTCCTGCCGACATCGAGGCCGTGCTGCTCACCCACATGCATCCCGACCACTCGGCGGGGCTCACCGACATGACGACCGGCAAGCGCAACTTTGCAAATGCTGAGCTCGTGATGCACGAGAACGAGCCCAAGCACTGGTTCGACGACGGCAAGATGGCGCAGGCCTCGGAGCGGGCCAAGAAGCTCTACTTCCAGGCCGGGCGCGAGCAGGTTCTGCCCTACAAGGACCGCTGGCGGCTGTTCAAGGACGGCGAAGTCTTCCCCGGTGTCACCGCCATCCCGCGCCCCGGCCATACGCCGGGCCATACCACGTTCCTCATCAGCTCGGGCCAGGATCAGCTGCTAATCTGGGGCGACACGGTGCATGTTCCGGAGGTGCAGACCGCGCGGCCCGAGGTATGCATGGAGTTCGATACCGACGCCGATGCCGCCGCTGCGGCGCGCCGCAAAGTGTTCGACATGGTGGCGGCCGACCGGCTCGCGATCACCGGCATGCATTTGCACTTCCCGGGCTTTGCCCACCTGGTGCGCCGCGGTACGGCCTACCAGCTGATCCCTGAGGCCTGGGAGCAGGCGCCATAGCGCCCTGGCGTTTCCAGCGAGTTGGGTCTGCGCCGCCCGATCGCGGCTATTTCAGCACGACCAATGCGTCGGCGGCGACCACGCCGGACGCAGCGGGGCCAACGAACACCGGGTTGATGTCGAGCTCTTTGAGACGCGGGGCGAGCGCGGTGGCCATTTCGGATACGGCCACCAGCGCCCGGGCCAGAGCTTCCTTGTCGGCGGGAGGCGCGCCGCGATAACCCTCGAATAGCTTGGCGGCTCGCAGTTCCGCAATCATGTCGCGCGCGGTGTCGATGTCGAAGGGTGCGACGCGGTAGCTCACATCCTTCAGAACCTCGGTCAGCACGCCGCCGAGCCCCAACGCCACCACCGGCCCAAAGCTCGGATCGTTGATGACACCGATCAGCGTCTCAAGACCCGAAGCCATTTCCGAGACCAAGATGCCGTCGATGGCCGCGCCGGGCACGGCCTTTTTCGCATTGTCGGTGACTTGTCGAGCCGCTTCGGCGAGCCCCTCGCGGGTGACACGGAGCTTCACGCCACCGGCCTCGGTTTTGTGCGGGACGTCGCGCGAGACAATCTTTACTGCGAACGGCGCCTGCAACGTGCCCGCGGCTGCGGTCACGTCGTTGCCTGCCGCCACGAAGACTTCCTTGGCGACCGGCACGCCGAAAGTGCGCAACAGGGCCTTGCTCTCGGCCTCGTTCAGCGTCACGGCGCCCGCGGGCAGTGTGAGGCTCCTCGCTGTGGTCACGTGGGCCACCCTGCGCGGCAGCAGCCGGCGCCGATCCTCGGCAAAGCGCGATAGGATCGCGCACGCGCGCGCGAGCCGCACCGGCGTCGTTACGAACGGCACGCCGGCCGCGGCGAGCGCCTGCATGGCCGCCTCGGATTTGGCCTGCCGCCCCGACCATTGGACGCTGACGGGCTTGTCGGTCTTGGCCGCCGCGGCCGCGACGACCTCAGCACTGTGCGCGGCGCTTGCACCCGAAATCGAGGCAATCAACACCACCAGCTGATCAAGCCCGGGATCTTGCAGCACCACCTCGAGCGTGCGTGCGAACAGCGTCTTATCGTTGAAGAGGGCAGCCGTGATGTCGGCGGGGTTTTCCGCCGAACCGAAGGCGGGGATCATCTGGCGCAGTTTGGCGAGCGTCTGGGGTGCAAACGGCGGCAGGGTAAGGCCACCGCGAACCGCCGCGTCGGCGAATACCACACCCGAGCCGCCCGAGATCGAGAGCACGCCGACGGCATTGCCTTTGGGCAGCCTGCCTTGCGCGAACAGCCGGGCGAGGTCGACGATGGGCTCGACGTCATCGACCTCAATGAGGCCGCATTGGCGCATGGCGGCGCGATAGAGGTCGTAGGTGCCCGTCATGTTGGCGGTGTGGGAAGCCGCGGCTTTGATGCCCGCGTCCGTGGTCCCAGCCTTCCAGATCAGCACCGGCTTGCCCATGTCGAGCGACTTGCGGCCAACATCCAGGAGCGGCCGCGCGTCGGGAGTGCCCTCCATGTAGGCGAAGGCCAACGACGTGCCGGGATCGTCGAGGAAGGCCGAGAGCAGCTCCGGCATGGCGATATCGGTCTCGTTGCCGGAGGAGACGCAGTAGCGGAAGCCGACCCCCTGCGCCTCCGCCAGATTGACGATGGCATAGCCAAAGCCACCGGATTGGAAGGCGCATGACACCGACCCTGGTCGAAAATCGGTTTCGTCGGCGACGCTGCCAAAGGCGGCGAACACGCGCGACTGCAGCGAGAGCATGCCTTGACAGTTGGGGCCGACGATGCGCACGCCGCTCTCGGTGGCGGCGGCCTTGAGCTCTGCCTCGAGCTTGCGACCCTCGGCTCCGGTCTCCCGGAAGCCCGCGGTCAGCACGACGGCAAACGGAATGCCGGCCTTGCCGCAGTCGCGAATGGCGTTGGCGACCCCAGGTGCAGGCACGGCCACCACGGCGAGGTCGCATCGCCGCTTGAGCGACATCACATCTGGGAAGCACGCAAGCCCGTGCAATTCGCGATATTTGGGGTTGATCGGGAAGATGCCGCCCCGATAGCCGGCGTTCTTGAGCGCCTTGATGGGGTGACCGCCGATGCGGCCGATGTCGGCAGAGGCACCGATGATGGCGATGCCGTCCGGATGAAATAGACGCTCAAAGCTCACGGGCAACCTCCCCCGCACGACGGCCGGCGGGATTAGTTTCCCCCCACCTCGACCGAGCGCAGAAGTTTGCACGCCGCGCGGGCCGCGTCGACCCCGATCGGAGCAGACCTGCTCTTCCCTCAGTCGCTTATGGCCTCAGTCGCTTATGGGCTCACGCGCAGCGACGCAACGAAGCGGTTCACATCGGCCGAGCGGGCCGTGCCAGGCTCGCCGGCATAGATCAGTGTGAACACCTGCCGCCCCTTCATCACGGAAAACGAGCGGATGGCGTGGCCGCTCCTCGTGCCCACCGCGTCGCTGGCCGTGAGACCTTGATGGGAAATCCAATCGACGCTCATCCACTTTGCGCCTTCCATGCTCTTGGCCAGATTGTCGAGCCCGCCCTGCAGGTTTGTGCGCGGGTTGGAGACGTTGATGTCCTCCGGATAGGTCGCCGTCTGCACGATATAGGCAACGTCTCCCTGTTCGAGCAGATACTGGTGCACGGTGTAGAGCGAACCAGTGGCGGTCTTCATCTCGGTGGTCGTGTACGTGGGAGGCGCCGGCAGCTCGGCCGTAAAGCTCTTCTCAGGGCCGGTCACGGTGTGCCATGCCTCAAGGTCTGCGGGCGCGGCCGAGGATGGGGTTGGAGACGGCACGAGAGACGGGATCGGGCTTGCGGCTGGCGTCTCGGGCGGGCGCTCCGAGGGCGGCGATTGGCTTTGAGCCTGCCCCGCGGGTCCGGCCTCGCCTGGCGGCGCCTGCCCAAGAGCTCCCTGCGCCAGCACGCCTAGGGTCGCGGCGAGCGCGCATGCCGGCCAGCGGCCCCGGTGTATGGTCATTGTCCCCTCAAATTTCCAGTGCATCTGCCGGCGATTCGCCGCCGCGAGCATAAGGGCGGAAAAGGAGAAAGGATGGCAATTCCACGCCTAGAGCTGCGACATCGCGTGCCCGGTGGGCTCGCGAGGGATCGCCGAGGTTCTCCGATAAAGCCGCGCTCGCCTCCGGGCCTTGCCCAGGAGCGGCACGGTCTGCAACAGTTCTCGATGTGTCGCGCGTCTTGGTACCCGGAAGGCTCCCACCGATGCCCCCAAGTTCACCCGGTCTCTTGTTGATTGAGGGGGCGAGCCTCGCCCTCGCCGCGCTCAGCTATGTCCTGATCGTTCGGCTGGCCCTGGATCTCACCTTCGGTGCTTTGGGCAATAACCTCGTCTTTCGGGCGCTGCGCTGGGTGACCGATCCCGTGGTGCATGGCGTGGGAGCCATTACGCCGCGCGTGGTGCCGCTTCCCCTCGTCACGGGATGCGCGCTCTTGTGGACCTTGGCTGCCCGCATTGCCCTGGTGCAGGTCGGCGCGGCGATCACCTTCCGGCGCATGATGGGTTGACCCGAGTGAACCGTCCTCGAAGCTTTGGCTTTCTGCAGAGGCTCGGCAAGCGCGAGTTGGCGCTGCTCGCCACGATTGCTCTGGCGCTCGTCAACGGGCTCGACGTCTCGCCGGCCTTCGATTCGGTATCCTTTTGGCTCTACACCTTTGCGCGCGGATCGCCGCTCTTCCATGGCGAGGTCTTCTACTATCTGACCTCGCTGGCGATCTCGGCGATGACGCTGCTCATTGCCGGCATCCCGGCCGCGCTCTACGAGCGCGCGCGCGGCCTCGCGCAAAGCACGCCCGGATCGCTCACCATTTGGTTGCTGACAACGCTCCTGTTGACCCTACCGACCATCCTCAAAGCATTGGCCGTGGGCGAAGACTAGGCATCGTTTGAGCGGGCGGAGTTGACGGGGCCATTTGTGGTGCATCAGCCAGTGGCCTCAGCCGCGCCGTTCCTCGGCGGGGCTTGTTGTCCTTGCCGTCCGCGTCTTGGGCGTTTTTTGGTGGTCGCTTGCAGCGGCGGGGGCGGCCCGTGTCGCGGCAATGGCGTGCTTCGGCGGATCGTTGCAAAGGTTAAGACCACCCGCGAGGGGAGGCGGGAAAGCGCCCCTTGCGGGGGCGCCTCACACCCATGCGTCGCCTTAATATCTGTAATCTCTGTTGCTGAGCGAAGGCTACCTCGCGGGCGGCGCATCGGCATTGGCAATTTCCAGGCGCGCGGCTTCCTCCCACGCCAGCATGCCCGGGAGGGCAAACAGGGCAGCGATGTAGGCCGCGCCGGTCCCGTCGTCTCCATAGGGCCTCAAATCGGGAAGGTAGGTGCGAAAGCGGGCGGCGACGGGTGCGTACATGACGTCGGCGGCCGAGAAGGCGCCGAACAGAAACGGGCCCGAGCCGCCATGCCGGCGGCGGCAGTCGCGCCACAGCGCCAGGATGCGCTGCACGTCCAGGGCGACCCGATCCGGCAGCGAACCCATGGGCAATCGCGCCTCCAGATCCATGGGGCAGTGCTCCCTGAGCGCGGCAAAGCCCGCATGCATCTCCGCTGAGACCGCGCGGGCGAGCGCGCGCGCAAGCTGTGGGGCGGGCCACAGCCGGGCTTCCGGGTGGGCTTCGGCCAGATATTCCAGGATGGCCAAGCTGTCCCAGATCGCAAAGTCGCCCACGAGCAACGCGGGCACGCGTCCCGAAGGCGAATAGCGCAGGATGTTGGCCTGCGAGTCGGGCCGGTGCAGGGCGATCTTGATCTCCTCGAAGGGGATCCCGGCCTGGCGCATGGCGAGCCAGGGCCGCAGGCTCCAGCTCGAAATGTTCTTGTCGCCGATGACCAGCCTGTAGTGCATGTGGTCCCTTCCTTGTCGCCGCCGCCGGGGCCAATGCGCCAATGGCTAAGCTCCCCTCGCCGCTACCCAACTGTGCTCGGCAATGCTAGGCCTTGGGGCCCACGAGGTCCGAGCGAGCCCGCAGCCCATGAAGAAGCGCGTCGCCGTTTTGATCTCCGGGCGTGGCTCCAACATGATGGCGCTGATAGAGGCTGCGCGCGCCTGTGACTATCCCGCGGAAGTGGCGCTCGTGATCTCCAATCGCCCGGAGGCTGCGGGCTTGCAGCACGCGCGGGATGCCCGCGTCAAGGCGCTTGCCATCGACCACAAGGCCTACGCTACCCGCGCGGCATTTGACGCCGCGGTTGAAACCCAACTCGCCGCCGAGGGCATCGAACTCGTCTGCCACGCAGGTTTTATGCGCATCCAGACCGAGGCCTTTGCCACGCGCTGGCTGGGGCGTCAGCTCAACATCCATCCCTCACTTTTGCCGTCCTTTAAAGGCCTCCATCCGCACAAGCAGGCGCTCGATGCGGGTGTGCGCGTCAGTGGCTGTACCGTGCACTTCGTGACGGCAGAGCTCGACGCCGGTCCCATCGTTGCACAGGCGGCCGTCCCGGTGCTGGCAGACGACACGCCACAGACGCTGGCCGACCGGGTCCTGAGCGCCGAACACAGACTTTATCCCCTTGCGCTCTCTCTTGTGGCCAGCGGCCGTGCGCGGCTTGAGGGTGGCCGTGTGCTGCTGAACGCTTTGGTTAACTCGACAGATCCGCTATTCTCACCGACGCCATAGCCCCGCCCAGAGCTTCAGTCACAGGTCGGGGAAAAATCGCCGCGCGGTCACGCCGCGTATGGACATGCGCGAGAAACGAGTGCTAGCTGTCCCGCAGTGAAGAAACCGAAATCATCCAATTTCGCCAAGGCGTTGATCCGAGACAAGGCGCGGAAGGCAACGCATGGGCGGCGTGTTGGCCCGCGAAGCCTTTGAGACCGCGCAGCGAAAGCCGACGGAGCGCGTCGACATGACCGCACCCCTATCTCACGTGCATCAGCTGGGTGAGGAATCCTCCGTTTGGTTCAAGCTGACACCGCTGCTCAAGGGACCCAACAATCCCTTGACGATCCTGATGACGATGACGGAGCGCTATGGCGGCGTCATTCCCGTCAATATGGCGAGCCAGCGGGTGGTGTTGCTCACCGAGCCCGAGCATTTCAAGCGCATTCTCGTCACCAAAGCCGACGATTATCTCAAATACTTCGACGGGTTGAAGCCGATTTTCGGCAAGTCGATGATCACGCACGATGGGGCGCTGTGGCAGAAGATCCGCATGCCGCAACAGCCGGCGTTCCATCCCGACATCTTCGCCGAGTACATTCCTTATTTCCTGGCCGCCATCCGCACCAAAATGGCAATCTGGGCCACGCTGGCCCAGACCGGCGAGACCGTGGAGATGGTGGAGCAGACCTGGACGCTTGCCGCCGACATGATCTGCAAGGCGCTGTTCGACCGGGAGATGCCGTTCAATCCCCACTTCGTCTTCAAGTGCGTAAAAACCTACACTGACGTGATGAACCACAAGTCGATCCGCTTGAAGAAGGTGGCCGGCGAGGAGTTCGAGATTACCGAGGAGGATGCGGCCAAGGCGATGGAGGTGTGGGGAAGCGTGCCGCCGGAGGTCATCGCCGCGGACCCGCGTGAGCAGCGCGAGCGCACCCTTCTCAAGATGATCGAGGCCGCCGTAGCCGACCCATCCATCCCCGAGTTCGACCAGCAGCAAGCCGTCGACGAGCTCAAACAATACCTTTGGGCCGGCACGGAGACGACGGCGCTGACCTTGGCGTGGGCGCTCTATCTGACTTCGCGGCATCCCGAGGCGGCCGACCGCATTCGGCGCGAGGGTGAGACGACCTATGGCGATCGCGAGCCGACGGCCGCTGATTACTCGGCCCTCGCTTACACGCGCGCGGTGATCCAGGAGACGATGCGGCTCTATCCACCGATTTGGATGCTGGTGCGCGTGGCCTCGAAACCGGATGTGATCGACGGCAAGGAGATCCGCCCCGGCGACAAGGTCGCCCTCTTTGCCTATGGCGCGCACCACAATCCCAAGTTCTGGGACGAGCCTGAGGCATTTCTCCCGGAACGCTGGCTGGGCGAGGCCGCCAAGAAGCGCAGGCCCTACACATATCTGCCCTTTGGTGGCGGCAAGCGCTCCTGCATCGGCGGCGCCATGAGCCAGGTGGAGAACGTGCTCTCCCTCTCCATCCTGCTCCGCCGCTTCCGCCCGGAGTACGTGGGCCCCGAACCGCCGGGCATCAATGCCACCGTCACGCTTACCCCACGGGGTGGATTGCCTTTCAGGATCCGCGAGCTGAGCTGACGGCAGAACCTCGTGAGTGCGCGTTTGAGCGGGCGCCCGTTGGCAAAGCCTGCGCAGGAAGGCGCTCAGCGTTCGGCGCGACGTCCATGGTGGGTAACGCCTCGCCAGCATCCCCGCCCGAGCTGGGGGTCTCAGCTCGGTATTCGCGCGATCGCCTCCACCTCCAGCAGGAACTGCGGCTTTACCAGTCGTTCGATGACGAGCAGCGTGTTGGGTGGGTACTTGCCGCCTGGGAACAGCTTGGGAAAGAGCGCCGCGCGCTCCCGCATCCA
Source organism: Hyphomicrobiaceae bacterium (assembly GCA_024281145.1). Lineage (GTDB taxonomy): Bacteria > Pseudomonadota > Alphaproteobacteria > Rhizobiales > Hyphomicrobiaceae > AWTP1-13. The sequence goes on from JAMXLN010000126.1 coordinate 12,065, forward strand.
GATGGGGATGAAGTCGGCGCTGGTCAGGAAGGTTGTGAATTGCACCACGGCCTCGAATTCGCTGCCGAGCTCCTTCAGGATGGTGCCGAGATTGTCAAACACCTGGCCCACTTGGACCGCGAAATCGCCAACGCCGACGGGATTGCCGTTGGCATCGATCGCGACCTGTCCGGCAATGAAGGCGAGCTCGCCTGGGGCCACGCGCGCCACGTGAGAATACATGCCTTGCGGCGGTGGTGCACTCGCCGGGTTGACGTAGACGACACCCGATTTCGACATGGGTCCTCACTTCCGCGGGCGCAATCGTCTCTACGCCGCCTCGATCCACACGTGGTTGTCGTGGAAAGGCGCGCCTCCGTAGGGCGGGCCCTGGACGGCGCTGGTGAGCGTATTGATGCCCGCACCAGCCTCGAACTGATCATTGGGGGCGACGCTCTCAACGATGACGACCCCCGGCTGCACACCGGCAAAGGCCTGCGCGGCCAACAGGATCTGGCCGCGCTCGTTGCCCATGCGCACGCGCGCGCCGTCGGCAATACGCAGCCGTGCCAGATCGTCAGGGTGCATCTTCACGCGCGGTGGTCCGTGCTTGGCGCGACTGGTCGGCATCTCGTTGAACGAGGAGTTGAGGTATTCGCGCGCCGGACTAGTGGCCAGGCGGAAGGGGTGGCGCTCGTCCGCGTTCTCGATCACATCCCAATGGTCGGGCAGGCGGGGCATGTCATGGTCGACCACAAAGGCGCCCGGCCGCGGCGCCGGCACGGTCTTCCAGTCCGGCTTGAAGCGGAATTTCTTGTCGGGATAGCCAAAGCCGTCAACGTAGTGCGCGCGCGCAAACGCCGGCTGGCAATCGATCCACTTCTTGGCCTCGAGCTCCGCCAGGCTACCCCAGCCGGATTTCTGCAAGGTCCAGTCGATGATCTGGCGTGGGCTCATGGCAAAGCCCGGGTGATGGGCGCCCAGGCGCCTGGCCAGCTCGCAAATTACATCGTGGTTGGAGCGGCACTCGCCCGGCGCATCGATGAGCTTCGGGCCCAAGATGATGTGCTGGTGGCCGCCGCCCTGATAAACGTCGTCGTGCTCAAGGAACATGGTCGCCGGCAGAACCACATCGGCCAACTTGGCCGTCGCCGTCATGAACTGCTCGTGCACTGTGACGAAGAGGTCCTCGCGCGCGAAGCCCGCTTTCACCTTGCGTTGTTCGGGCGCCACCTGCGCCGGGTTCGTGTTCTGGATGAGGAGCGCTGTGACGGGTGGGCCATCCTTGATGTCGGCGGGATCGCCCGTCAGCACCGGACCGATCCGCGATTGATCAAGCATTCGCACCTTGGGGTCTGCCAGGTCGAGGCCTTCGATCAGCGTCTTGTTCCAGTGAAAGATGGCGCCGTTGTTGTGAAAGCCGCCACCGCCTTCGTGGAGCCACGCGCCGGTGACGGTCGGGATGCACAGCGCCGCGTGCATGTTGTGAGCGCCATTACGGGAGCGGGCGAAGCCGTAGCCGAGACGAAAAAAGCTGCGCGGCGTGGTGCCCACCATCGCTGCGAAGGACTCAATCTCCGCAACGGTCAGTCCGGTGATGGCGCTGGCCCACTGGGGTGTGCGCGTCTTGAGATGCGCCTCAAGCTCGCGCGGGCAGTCGGTGTGCTTTTCCAGATAGGGCCAATTGGCGTAGCCATCCCGGAACAGCACATGCATGACGGCGCAGGCGAGGGCCCCGTCGGTGCCGGGCCGCAGACACAGCGCCAAATCGGCCTGCTGCATGGTGCCGTTGTGATAGACGTCGACGGCGACGATCTTTGCCCCGCGCTCCTTGCGCGCGCGAATGGCATGCGTCATCACGTTGACCTGGGTATTGACGGCATTGGTGCCCCAGATCACGACGAGGTCCGAATTTGCGATCTCGCGCGGGTCGGGGCCCGCCAGCCGTCCGGTGCCGGCGATATATCCGGTCCAGGCCAGCGTCGTGCAGATGGTAGCGTGCATCCCCGAATAGCGCTTGGCATGGCGTAGCCGGTTGATCCCGTCGCGCATCACGAGACCCATGGTGCCGGCGTAGTAGTAGGGCCACACCGCCTCTGGCCCATAGCGCGCTTCGGCCCGCAGCAGAGCCTCAGCCGTCAGATCGAGCGCATCGTCCCAGGAGATGCGCTGAAATTCGCTCGACCCTTTGGGTCCCTTGCGCTTCAAGGGATGCGTCAGCCGGTCGGGATGGTGCACGCGCTCGGCATAGCGTGCGACCTTGGCGCAGATGACGCCAGCTGTGTAGCTGTTGTCCTCGGCGCCGTGCACCCGTCCGATCTTGCCGTCGGGCAACAGCTCGACGTCGAGCGCGCAGGTGGAGGGACAGTCGTGTGGGCAGGCCGAATGACCGATGGTGATCTTGGCGCGAGCGTTCATGGGACGACTTTCATCGACGGGCGTTAACCTAACCGACTTTGTGGCGCGGCGGGAGGGGGAGCCCTCCCGCCGCGGCCGGGGCTTGGGATACGCGAACGGGCTTCCCGCTCAAGGAGCACGCCATGGCGCGCGTCGTCGGCATCGATCATCTCGTCATTCGCGTGAAGGAGTTCGAGCGCTCGAAGGCCTTCTACGACACGGTGTTGGGCTTTCTCGGGTTCAAGCGCAAATATACCTCGGGCAAGACTGCCGGTTGGAGCAACGGCAGGACGCTGTTCTGGATCGGCGAAGCCGACGCCCAGGGCAAGCGACGCCCGCATCGGATCGGCGATATCGGCTTTCACCATTATGCGTTCGAGCTGAGCAGCCGGCGGGACGTGGACGCCCTCCACGCACACCTTGAAAAGCATGACGTAAAGGTGGTCGATCCTCCCGCCGACTATCCCGAGTACGGCGAGGGCTATTACGCGCTTTTCTTTCTTGATCCCGACGGCCTGAAGCTCGAGGGCATGGTGTTCAAGCCGCCGCGCACGGCAAGGCATAAGGCCCAGGCGAAACGCCGGCCGGGGAGCGAAAGCGCCGTTTGAGAGGGCCAATGAGGGCCGGAAACAGGCAAACCCTGGCCTAAAGGCCCGTGGCCGGTGGGCTTGGGGTGGGCTTGGGGTGGGCTTGGCCAGTGGGCTTGGAAAGTGGGCTTGGCCGATGAGCTTGGCCAGTGAACTTGGCCAGTGAACTTGGCCAGTGAATTTGGCCAGTGAATTTGGCCAGTGAATTTGGCCAGTGAAAGTGGGCCTGGTGCGGCTTAAGGCCCAGAGAGGCCGAGGGTCCTCTGGTCCGCCGGCGCTGGGCTTGCAAATAGGTCAGCAATGCTGACATAATTGTCCCCGCGGCGCACGGACATGGCGCCGGCGAGGGTCCCGGTTGGGGCCATAGGGGAGGCAAATTGCGTGACCAGTCCGGTTCAGCCGAGGGCCTGGGAGCCCACCTATGCGGGGCGTGCCGAGCGCATGCGTGCCTCCGAGATTCGCGAGCTTCTGAAGCTCTTGGAGCAGCCGGGCATCCTTTCCTTCGCCGGCGGCATTCCCGATCCGGCGCTCTTTCCGGTGGAGGAAGCGCGCGCCGCCTACGCGGCCGTCCTCGCCGACCCGGCGCTGGCCGGCAGCGGCCTTCAGTATTCCGTGAGCGAAGGCTATTTGCCCCTGCGGCAATGGATCGTGCGGCACATGGGCCGGCTCGGTGTGGCGTGCGAGGTGGACAACATCGTCATCACCGCAGGCTCGCAGCAAGCGTTGGACTTCCTCGGTCGGATCCTGCTCTCGCCGGGCGACACGGCGCTGGTGACGGCTCCCACGTATCTGGGCGCTCTGCAGGCCTTTTCGGCGTACGAGCCGCGTTATGACGAGCTCCGTCCCGAACACAGCAACCGGACGCCAGCGTCCTATGCAGAGGCCGCGGCCGCGTCCGGCGGCCGGGTCAAATTCGCCTATGTCGTGCCCGACTTCGCCAACCCGACGGGCGAGACGCTGTCGTTGGCAGCCCGCAACCAACTGCTGGACCTGGCGGCCGAGCTCGATGTTCCCGTCATCGAGGATGCAGCCTACGCCGCGCTCAGGTTCGAGGGCGCGGCCCTGCCGCCGCTCATGAGCCTCGAGGTCGACCGCCGGGGGAGCATCGAAGCGGCGCGCTCGATTTATTGTGGCACCTTCTCCAAGGTGCTGTCGCCCGGCCTGCGCGTAGGGTGGATCGTGGCGCCCACCGCCATGATCCGCCGTCTCGTGCTGGTCAAGCAGGCCTCCGATCTCAACAACGCGACCATCAACCAGATGGTCATGCACCGGCTGGCGGAGCGGGCCTTTGATGCCCAGGTCGAGCGCGCCTGCGCGCATTACCGGGCTCGGCGCGATGCCATGCTGGCCGCGTTGAAGCGCTACATGGGGCGAGGCGTCGGCTGGACCGAGCCCAAGGGCGGTCTCTTCGCCTGGGTGCGCCTGCCCGATGCCATCGATGCTGCCCGGCTCCTCGACCGGGCCGTTGCAGAGGCCTGTGTCGCCTTCGTGCCAGGCGCGGCCTTCTTTCACGACGGTCGAGGCCACAGCGCGCTTCGGCTCAGTTACTCGCTGGCGGACGAGGCCCAGATCGAGGCGGGTATTGCGCGGCTGGCGCGGCTCATCTGAGGACGGACAAATTTGGGCTCGGGCAAAATCGCACTGAAAATCAGGTGCTTCTGCCCGATTGTTGCCAAATGCAATTGCTAAGCTATGCCTGCGGTGGCGTCGCGTTGCCACGGCAACGGGGGGCAAATGCACATCATCAGCCGTCGCAAGGCCGCGCGCCTTGCGCTCGTGGCACCCTTAGCACTCGCTGCCTCGACCATCCGGAGCCAGGCCTACTCTGCGGCCAGGATCGATGCTGATGTTCATGCCACGCTGCGCGAGTTCAGCTATCACATCGGGGGCGCCCGCGAGCTGCTTGCCAAAGCTTCCGCCGTCCTGGTTTTCCCGTCGGTGATCAAGGCGGGCGTGGGCATCGGCGGAGAGTACGGGGAAGGGGCGCTGCTCGTTCGCGGCGGAACGGTTGGCTACTACAACACCGTTTCGGCTTCGTTCGGCTTTCAACTCGGCGCGCAGGCGCGATCGGTCATCATTGTCTTCATGACGCCTGAGGCTCTGGAGGGGTTCAGACGCGTGCGGGGCTGGAAGGTCGGCGTCGACGGTTCGGTGGCCTTGATCACGGTGGGGATCGGCGGCTCGATCGATTCGAGCAAGGTCGCGAGCCCGATCGTGGGCTTTATCTTCGACGGCAAGGGGCTCATGTACAACCTGACCCTGGAGGGCACGAAGATCACCAGGATCAGCCGCTGATTTAGTTCAGCCGGCCCTTGAGCTCGCGGATACTCTGATCGATGAGCGAGACCCCACCGGCGCCGGACGCCTTCTCGCGCAGGATTTTCTCCGCCGCCGCCACCGCGAGCTCGATGGCCGCAGCGCGTACCTCGTCGACCGCCTGGGCCTCGGCGCGGGCGATCTTATCCTCGGCCTGCCGCGTGCGTCGCTCCAGCATGTCCTTCAGACTGGCGCGCGTCTCCTGGGCAAACGCCTCCGCCTCGCCCCGTGCCAGTTCCAAGATGCTGTCCGCCTCTTGGCCGACATTGCGGTGCTTCTTCTGATAGTCGGCAAGCAGGTTTTGCGCTTCCTCGCGCAACCGCCGAGCCTCATCGAGCTCCTTACGGATGGCCTCGGCGCGATCGTCGAGCGATTTGGCGACAAGTGCGGGCACCCGGTAGTAGATCAGGATGAGCACAAACACCGCGAAGGCGATCCCCACCCAGAACTCGGCCATTTGCGTCATTGAAGAGCCCTACTCGGCGGCGCGCTGCAGGAGCGCCCGCTTCACTTCGTCCTTGGTCGGCTCGGCGCCGATCAGGCGCGTAACGATTGTGCCAGCCACCTCGCTGGCGATGTCACCGACGCTGGCGAGCGCGCGCGATTTGGTCTCGGCAATGCGCGCCTCGGCCTCGGCGAGCTTAGCCGCAATCTGCGCATCGACCTTTGCGCGTTCCTTGCCCGCCTCGTCAGCAAGCTTTTCGTGCATGGTCTTGACGATGCTGCCAGCTTGCGCCCGCGAGTCGGCGAGCGCCTCTTCGTAGTTGGCCAAGACCTTGGCCGTCTCGGCCTTCAGCGTCTCCGCTTGCGCCAAGTCGCGCTTGATGCGCTCGCTGCGCTCTTCGATCACCTCGCCGACGCGCGGCAGCACCACGCGCCTGAGGATCACGTAAAGCAGGCCAAACGTCAGCGCCAGCCAGACGAGCTGTGGAACAAACGTGCTCGCATCCAGAGGTGGGAACACCTTGGCGTGCGGCGCTTCAGTCGAGGTGCCGGTTGAGGCAGGGTTAGCCATGGAGGCCGTCCACCATTGGCCCGGGTCTGATCACACGTCTGATCACAGGTCTGATCACACGTCTGAGCACAGGGCTGATCACAGGGCGAACATCAAGAGGAAGGCGATCAGCAGCGCGAAGATGCCCAGGGCCTCCGTGACGGCGAAGCCGAAGATCAATCGACCGAATTGACCATCTGCGGCGGAGGGATTGCGCAGCGCGCCCTGCAGAAATTGGCCGAAGAGATTGCCAACCCCAATGGCAGCAGCGCCCGTGCCGATGGCGGCCAGGCCGGCGCCGATGAACTTCGCGGAGGCGGGATCCATTTTGTGTCTACTCCCCTGTTCGATGCGAGTTGGATGGCTGAAGACAGTGCGATTGCAAACCGTTCGAACTAGTGCCCCGGATGCAGCGCGTCATTGAGATACATGCAGGTCAGCATGGCAAAAACATACGCCTGCAAAAACGCTACCAACACCTCAAGTGCGGTGAGCGCGATCGCCATCAGCAACGGCAACGGCGAGAGCGCCGCGAAGGTGCCGGCGCCGAGCAGCATGACGACGAAGCCGCCGAACACCTTGAGCGTGATGTGTCCCGCCAACATGTTGGCGAAGAGACGCACGGAATGGCTGACCGGACGCGACAGAAACGATATCACCTCGATCAGCACGACCAATGGCAGGATCGCAATGGGTACGCCTTCGGGGACGAACAGCCTGAGGAAGCCGATGCCGTTCTTGGCGAACCCCACGATGATCACGGTCAAGAACACGAGAGCAGCGAGCGCTGCGGTGACGATGATATGGCTCGTCACCGTGAAGAAGCCCGGGATCATGCCCACCATGTTGCACGTGAAGACAAACATAAAGATCGTGAACACGAACGGGAAATACTTCATCCCCGCGCTTCCCGTGCTCTCGCGCAGCATGCCGGCCACGAACTCATGCGTGACCTCGGCCATCGACTGCAGACGCCCCGGCACGAGGGCACGCGAGCGCATCGACAGCATGAAGAAGGCGGTGATCAGGACGACGGACGCCAGCATGAACAGCGACGAGTTGGTGAACGAGACATCCCAACCGAATATCTTGATCGGCACGATCGGATGCAGCTCGAATTGATGGATGGGATCGGGCATCCCTGGGCCCTGACCTCCCGCGTGCTCTGCTGCC
>JAMXLN010000127.1 GCA_024281145.1 Hyphomicrobiaceae bacterium
GAGCAGATGCCGCGACTGGCGGGGCAAGGCGAGGCCTATCTCGTCAAATCGCTCAAGGAGTATCAAGCGGGGACACGCGTTGGCACGCAGGCGGCCATGGCAGAAGCGGTGCGCGGCCTCACAGATGTTGACTTTGCAGATCTCGCCTACTATCTCGCGCACTTCCGCCGCTAACCCACTTGCGCTTTCCATCGTCAGCGCGACCAATAAGGCTCGCATACGCGGCGCGCGCGAACTCAAGAAGCCTCATTACAGGGTAGGTCGGATTTCCGCGATTGCGCGCAGCGATAACCAAATGAGATTGCGCGGCGCCCCTCCCGTGGGGGCCTCTGGGTGAGGGGGAGGGTCCTTCAAGCTCATCTTGTGATCGAAGGGGCGAGATCCGCGCAAATCGCGGCTGCGACCTCGCGGGATGGCCGCCCACCCGCGAGGCCAGCGAGCTTCGGAAACGCTTCAGATATCCGTTCACTGCTCAGGCCAAAGGTACGGCCGGAGACGTTCGGGCGAACGCTCAGGCCAAAGTGGCAGCCGGCCGCTTAAGGCCCCAGTACTGTAGCTCACCCAGGAGCGCCACCACGGCGGCTTGAGCGATGACGAAGGCGTAGCCCAACGCCGTCGGCGCAACGAGCCCGCTCATCAGCAAGCCCACACTCGCAAGTGCCCAAAGCGCGTTCAGGGCAATAATCGCCCATACTGTCCTCGGGGCAATCGGCTCCCGGGTGGCCGCCCAGGCCACGAACGCTACATAAGGGATGAGGATCAGGCCGGCTTCGCGCAGGAGGGCCACTGGCAGGCCAAGAAGGTCCTCCAGCACACCGGCGCCAGCGACCAACAGCAGGCCCGTGGCGCCGCTGGCCGCTGCATCGAGCACCAACACGTTGCGCAGGAATGAGTTAGAATGAACGTTCGACATGGCTTGAGCTCCTTGATGGCAGACTCGGGTGGTCAGTTGGATGAGGGCATCTCATCAATGAAGCCCGTGATGTGGCGCAGCTGATCGCCACACACGACGCCGAAATCCACTCCCTTCACGATCGGTGCTCCCCCCTCAGAAGCGAGCACCCAAGCGAAGCGAATGCTCTCGTGGTGAGCATCGACCTCGCCTGTGCGCGCAAACCGGTGGTTGGGGAACCGGGTCTGGACACCTTCGACCATGGCATCAATGCCGCCGCGACCGTCGCCCCGCATCAGGGGATCGACATAGCTTGCATCGTGCGTCCAGATAGCAGCGATAAGGTCACGCCGGCGGTTGGCATCCCTCTCGTTCCACATGGCAAAGTAGCCATCAACGAGCTTCTTAATGTTGTCCATCTTGGATCTCCGTTGTGCTTCAGCAGCAGCCAAGGTCGGCAGCTTGCCGTGCGAGCACATTGCGCGAGATCGACGACTGCAGTCGATTACGCGAGAGGTAATGCCTGTCGCTTCGCGTGAAGTTAACGCGGCCGCGCGCTAACGAAGGCGCTCCGGTGGAAGCGTCTTGTCGCGGCGGCGCGAACGCGGGCTGCTTGCGGATCAGGAACGCGGCGCTTTATCGGGCGCGCAGTGCTGCGGCGCCCAGATGTGAGCCGGCATCGACGAGCAACGTCTCGCCGGTGATGCGGCGCGATGCGTCCCCGATCAAGAACAGCGCTGCATCGGCAATGTCCTCGGCGGTGGAGACCACACGCAGTGGAGTTGTAGTGCGCACGTTCTCGCGCAATCGTTCGGCAGTTTCCTTGTCGTAGGCATCACTGAACCAGCGCGTGTCGATGAAACCCGGACAGATGGCGTTGACGCGGATTTTCGGTGCCAACGCACGCGCGAGCGACAAGGTCATCGTATTGAGCGCGCCCTTCGATGCGGCGTAGGCTACCGAGGATCCACTCCCCGTCACGCCGGCGATCGAGGAGGTCATCAGCACGCTGCCTAGGCCGGATGCCTCGAGCAGACTGCGGCAGGCCCGCACCATCTGGAATGGCGCCACCGTGTTGGTGGCGAAAATGCGCAGAAAATCCTCCTTCGAGAGACCATCGAGATCGGCGTGCTTGGGCACATGCTTGGTGGTGCCCGCGTTGTTGGCCAAGGCGTCGAGCTTGCCGTAGGGTGCGGCGGCAGCGGCGATCTTGCGGCAGTCCGCATCGTCGCTGACGTCGCCCTGCACAAGCTTTACCTCCGCGCCAGCAGCCTCGACGGCCTTGGCGGTCGCCTCCGCCTCCTTGCGACTTTTCGAATAGTTAAGGATGAGAGCCTTGGCGCCCCGTTTGGCCGCGCCAATGGCGATGGCCGCGCCAAGCCCCGTCCCCCCGCCCGTGACCAAGATCACCTTGCCGTCGAATTCACCCATTCACCTCTCCCATCCCTGGTCGTTGACCGCCTGGGCTTGCCCCTTACGCTACGCTTGCGTCACCTCGCTGCCAAGCCGGCCAAGTCGCCGGCATTGTCGGTGCCCAAGCCAGTGCTCCACTCCATGCCATCCCGCCCACACCCCGTCGGATGCCCTGAGCACGCGGTTCATCTGTGCGCACCCGGGCTTCGCAACTTGCGCCGAGCGTCGGCCAAGATCCTGGCATGATCAAACGCCAGCTCTAGGGTCGACCAATGCTTCACCCATTGGGCTTCCGCGGCGTCGTCGCCAGCTTTCGGGCTCGCGCGCACGATGCGCGTCAAGAAGGCCACGGAACACGTATGTCCGCGCGGATCGCGTCGTGGATCGGAGTAGACGCCGATGAGCCCGAGCCGGCCCGCCTTGATCCCGGTCTCCTCCTTCAGCTCGCGCCGGCAGGCGTCCTCGACCGTCTCGCCGACGTCCACGAAGCCGCCAGGCAGGGCATACTTGCCCGCATAAGGCGGATTCTTGCGACGGATGAGCAGGAGCCGCCCCTCCCCATCTATGACGACGCAATCCACGGTCAGTGCCGGAGTTCTGGGCAACGGCATGCGATCACACAAGCCAGCAAGAGTGCGAGCGACGAGCGCGACACGAAAGTCCCCGCGCGGCCCCTACGCGCTTCACTCCATCGTGGCGCTGGGTGAAGCCCAGGCCATCATCGACGATGAAGCGATTGCTAGCGAGCCACAGCAAAGATCTGGAGATGTCGTCAGGCGCGCCCAAGCGCGGGACCGGCCCTGTTTGGGCACACATCTCTGCAATCTTGGCTTTGGTCGCCGCGGCCTTGCACGTCTTCATCCCCTCTCCCCTCCTCCCCGGCGAGCTCGGCCGTCTGCGCCCCACTCCCGCGGGCGGCGCTGGCGATGATGCCGATGCTGTCCTCGCGCATGCCCATGCCGACTCCCCTGGCCGATTTCCTGGTGCCGGTTTCTCTGTTCAGTGGCCCGATGGCTGAAAGCAATCGACATCTGTAAACGCCTGCCGCGCTCTCCCAACCAAGAGTAGACCCTGCAGGTGGACCCCAACAATCTCTCCTGGTCGCACGACGATGCCAGAGCCTGGGGCACGGTGCACGTCTGCTGGACCTCCTCCATTGGCGGCGCCATGGGAGAGCCCCATCCGTGCAGGAGCCATTACTTTGCAGGTAATGGGAAGGCCAACGTCCCGCGTGTTATCGTGGGCTCATGACAGCGATGGCACAACCCGTGGGCAACCTCTTGCGCGAGTGGCGGCAGCGCCGACGCATGAGCCAGCTCGACCTCGCCTCTGAGGCGGATATCTCCACTCGCCACCTGAGCTTCCTTGAGACCGGCCGTGCCCAGCCATCGCGCGAGATGGTGTTGCATTTGGCCGAGCAACTGGAGGTGCCCTTGCGCGAGCGCAATGTCCTCCTGGTGGCCGCCGGCTTTGCTCCCGTGTTCGCCGAGCGCTCGCTCCAGGACCCCGCCCTCCAGTCGGCGCGCAAAGCGGTCGACCTCGTGCTCTCAGGGCACGAGCCCTACCCCGCCCTTGCGATCGATCGCCACTGGAACCTCATCGCTGCCAACGGCGCCGTTGGGCGGCTGATCGGCGGTGCCGATCCGGCGCTGCTTGAGCCCCCCGTCAACGTCCTGCGCCTGAGCCTCCATCCACGGGGGCTCGCCCCGCGCATCGCCAACTTGCTGGAATGGCGCGCGCACTTGCTCGCCCGCTTGCGCCAACAGATTGAGGTCTCGGGCGATCCGACGCTCGCCCGGCTGCTGCGCGAGCTCAGCGCCTATCCGCCGTCTGGCAGACCACAGGCAGGCAAACCGGACGGCGGTCATGGACAGGTCGGCGTGGTCGTACCTCTGCGGCTCACCACGCAACAGGGAACCCTCTGCTTCATCAGCACGACAACCGTGTTTGGAACGCCGCTTGACATCACCCTTTCGGAGCTCGCTCTTGAATCGCTGTTTCCGGCCGATGCCGGCACCGCCGATGCACTCCGCCGCCTTGCCGAGCCCACGCTGCCATAGTGCTTGCTCGGTGAGCTTGCAGGCCTAGGATCCAAACAGCCGTTGCGAGGCGATGCGTGCACCCTCGACCATCGCACCGAGTTTGGACCACACCACGTCCTCGGCGACACGGCCCATTCCCGCCGAGGTATCAAAACCACAATCGGTGCCGGCCATCACGCGCGTCGGATCGCCGACAACCTCGACGATCCGTTCCAACCGGTCGGCGACCACTTCCGGATGCTCGATGTAGTTGGTCACCGTATCTATCACACCCGCCACGAGGATCTGGTCAGCGCCCAGGGGCATACCCCGCAGCACCTTGTATTCGTGCGCGTGCCGCGGGTTGGCGAACGGCAAATAAAGGCCGCCAACCGCGGCTTTTTGCAGGATCGGCAGGATGTCGACGAGCGGTACGTCGTGATCGTGCGGCCCCTCGTAGTTTCCCCAGCAAACGTGCAGTCGCACCTTCTCGCGCGGCACGTTGACGAGCGCCCGGTTGAGCGCTGCAATCACCACCTCGACGAATTGCTGGAAATCCGCGGTCGGCCGCGTGGCGAACGCCACGTGCCGCTCGAGCGCCAAATCGGGGGCATCAATCTGCAGATTGAACCCGTTGCCGACGATGGTTTCGTATTCGATCTGCAGGGCGGCGGCGATCGCCTCGATGTAGGCTTCGAAGCTTGGGTAATACGCGTTCTTGACAATGCTCGCGAGAATGCCCGGCGATGCGGCCGTGAAGAAAGGCGGCGCTGCGCCCCGCGCGTTCGCGGCGTAGGCGGTTTTGAACGTGGCGCACTCCTCCTCGAGCTCGGCCTTGCCAAGATAGCTGATGGGACCGATGCACTGGGGCAGATGGGCGACGTTGCTCACGGCCTGCCGTGCGGCCAGAAAACGCGCGCGCTCCTCTTTGAACTTCGGATAGCTCTCAATGTCGGCGAACGTCGCGCGATCGCCCCGGCCGCCGATGCCGCTCAGGCGGCGCCGCAGGTAGAGAACGAAGGATTCCCGTTGTTGCTCCCCGTTCGATACCGCATCGATGCCGATGGCGCGCTGCTTGGCTACCACCGAGGCCACGGCCTCTCGCCCGGCGGCTGCGAGTGCCTCCTCGTCGACCGTTTCACCCTGCGCACGCCGCGTGAACTGCTCGGTCAGCGCCGCCGGCCGCGGCAGGCTGCCGGCGTGTGTTGTCAGGATCCGCGCCTTGGTCATCTCCTCACCTCAGGATTTGCGCTTGTTGGCCGATGCGGATCTACCGTTTCCGCGCGTTGGTCCCGCCGTGCGTGGTTGTGCTGAGGACGATGCAGTTTTCTTTAATCCTATTCGTCACCACCACGCCTTCGCTTGTAGCGGCGCCTTGACACGGCCTTCATCTATCACCGCAAACGCTCATTCGGGAAAGCCCCATATCAGCCAGACCTGGCCGCCGCTCATTTCCCTGGCGGCAACGCTGAGCTAAGGCCAACGTTCATCGCCGATGATCCGGAGCCCCTCACGAAGCGCCCCGGAGCAAGCTCCTCCTCCCCTGCCGGCCAGAGGGTAGCCGTCTCAAGGCACTGCCACCAACCAGAGCCAGCGCGCCAGGTAGGTGACGCACACCCCGAACGTGACGCGCCGGCTCCAGATGCGGAAAGCCCCGTCCGTCATACGCGTGAGCACCGCCGCGGCGAGCGACGTGCCCGCCAGCGACAGGAAGATCGCTGCAAGGTATTCCCACCCCGCAATGGGCGCATCGAAGGCCGCTGGGAAGGAACCGAAGTAGAGGACGCGGTAGACGTGGCCCGACACTTGGGTCACCGCCTTGGTGGCGACGATTTCCTTGCGGTCGAGCGGGCTTCGCTGGAAGAACACATCGAGAATGTGACCAGCGGCACCGGCCAAGAGCTGCAGGAGGAGGATCAGCGCACCAGCCGCGTAAGCCACACCCGGCCGCGCAATGTCGAGGCTCACCCGCTTCGGCAACAGCTCGGCGGCAAACGGCAAGAGCCCGAGCGTCAGATAGATGGTCGCCTTGCTCGGCAACAGCGCCAGGGAGCGCGTCAGCAGAAATGCGACGCTCGAACCGATCAGGAAACGCCAAACAATGCCCCAATCGACGAAGCGCAACCACAGCGCAGCGCGCCAACCATTGGACACCACCTGAATGACGCTCAACAGCACCATCGCCGGCGCCACGTCCATGAACACCAAGAGCGCGCCGAGCAGGATCATGCCACCTGCCATGCCGAAGATGCCCGAAACGACGGATGCGGCGAACACCGCGATCGCCACGATGGCCATGGCGAAGGGCTCGAGCGTCATGCGGCCGCCACCTCAATCGGGCTTGCCAGTCGCGCCACAGTGAGTCGCAAGGCGCAGCACCTATGGCGCCATCGATCGCGATAGGGAGGGGTCGAATTTTGCGGCCGCTGCCTGCCCCGTCCCATGGTCACGGAGACCGCCCTACGGGCGCGCTGCTATTGCCGCCCTCGCCAAAGGTACCAATCGCCGTCACGTCCCCGCCCCTTGCCGAGAGAATTGCGTTGGCCTCCAACTTTGCCATCAACTCTGGCATCCCCCGAACGTCCCGCCCCCCGACGCCATCCCGGGTCCCCCGCGCAGCGCCGCGACCACCCCGTCCCGCCCGTATCGAGCTAGGTCAGCGCGACACCCAAGTTGGGATGCCAACAGCCGCCAGGTTAGACCGATCGCGGCGCGAGAGGAACGCGAGCTCCAGCATTGGCGGCATGCGCAGTGGCATCCGAGCGGGCGCCGGCGTAGACTTCGGCAATGACCGACGTGTTGGAAAAGATCATTGCCTACAAGCGCAAGGAAATTGCCGATGCGGCGACAAGGCGGCCGCTCGCGGCCGTGGAGGCGGCCGCCCACAAGGCGCCCGCAGTGCGCGCCTTCGCGGCAGCACTGCGCGCCAAAATCGCCGCGGGCCAGCCGGCGCTCATCGCCGAGATCAAGAAAGCGAGCCCGTCTAAGGGCCTCATCCGCGCTGACTTCGATCCGCCCGCACTGGCGCGCGCCTACGAGGCGGGTGGCGCAGCCTGTCTCTCTGTGCTCACCGACACCCCCTCCTTCCAGGGTGCGCCAGAGCACCTCGATGAAGCGCGCGCTGCCACATTGCTGCCGGCGCTGCGCAAGGACTTCATGCTCGATCGCTACCAGGTAGCCGAAGCGCGAACCCTGGGTGCCGACTGCATCCTCATCATCATGGCCGCCGTCGACGATGTGACGGCAGGTACGCTATGCGCCTATGCCACGGCCTGGGGAATGGATGCCATCGCTGAGGTGCACAACAAGACCGAACTCGACCGCGCCCTGGCGCTCGACTGCAAGTTGATTGGCATCAACAACCGCGACCTCAAAACCTTCGCCACCGCGCTCGATACGACCGAGAAGCTCGCCCCAGCCGTGCCGAAAACGCGCACCATCATCGCCGAGAGCGGGATCGCAAGTCATGCCGATCTGGAGCGCCTCCGCAAGGTTGGTGTCCATGCGTTTCTGGTCGGCGAGAGCCTGATGCGTGAGCCGGACGTCGCTTTGGCCACCCGGTCGCTCTTGGGAGGCCAGCGGTCATGATGGATAGACGGCAAAACCGGTCACCCATCGCATCTTCCATTCCTCGAAGAGGGCCCCTAAGAGGGCCCCTAAAAGGGCCCCTAAAAGGGAAGGAACGGGCGTCGCGCGCCGCGGCCGCTCTTCCACCCCCGTCCTGGCATAGCGGCTCGCCACCGCACAGAGAGGTCTCCCCCGTGTGCACCGCGCCCCTCGCCCCATGACCAAACTCTCCCATGTCAATGCCAGCGGCGAGGCCCGCATGGTCGATGTCTCCGACAAGGCGGCCACGCACCGCTCGGCGCGCGCGGAAGGCTTTGTCGCCATGGCGCCGGCCACTCTGGCGTTGATCGAGGAGGGTGCCGTCGGCAAGGGCGACGTGCTGGCCGTTGCCCGCATTGCCGGCATTATGGCGGCCAAGAAGACCCATGATCTCATCCCCCTCTGCCATCCGCTGGCGATCACCAATGCCACGGTCGCGCTCACACCTTGTCGCCATCCCACGGGCATCCAGGTCACGGCCGAGGTGAAGGTGGCGGGCCAAACCGGCGTGGAGATGGAGGCCCTCACCGCCGTCGCCGTGGCCTGCCTCACCCTTTACGACATGCTCAAAGCCACGGACAAAGCCATGGTGCTCGAAGGCATCCGCCTCATTGAGAAGACCGGCGGTCGGTCGGGTACCTATCAGGCTGCGGACCACAAGGGGGAGCGGTGAGAAGCGTGCTGCGCGAAACCCGCCTCGCCAGGGCCCGCCTTACCCGCCTCAAGATAGACGCGGGCACGAACGTTGGCCGCCGTCCCCCGTGCACGTTTCATGTGCCCCTGATGAGCGCAGGCTAGAGCGATGTCTGCACCGCTTTCCGTCGACGAGGCCCTGGAGCGCATCCTCGATGGCGTCGAGCCGACGGTCGTGGAACTAGCCTCAGTCGAGGCGGCGCACCGGCGCACGCTGGCTGCGCCGTTGGCCGCGCTCCTGACCCAGCCACCGTTCGATGCCTCCGCCATGGACGGCTATGCGGTGCGTGCCGAGGATGTCGCTCGCCTGCCGACCACCCTCGCTGTGATCGGCACCGCAGCCGCAGGGCATCCCTTTGCCGGCGCCATTGCCTCCGGTCAGACCGTGCGCATTTTCACCGGCGCTCCGTTGCCGGTCGGAGCTGATGCCATCGTCATCCAAGAAAACACTGTCGCCGAACCGGCGGGGGGCGGCCCAGTCACGGTGAGCGTGCGCGAGGGCCGCCCAGACCCAGGCCATGTTCGCCCCACGGGCTTTGATTTCCGGGCGGGCGAAGTCCTGCTCGGCGCCGGCCGGCGCCTTGGGCCGCGCGAGCTGTCGCTCGCAGCCGCCATGGGGCACGCCAACCTGCCTGTGCGGCGACGCCCACGCGTTGCCATCCTTTCGACGGGCGACGAGCTCAGGCTTCCCGGAAGCCGTCCAGGGCCTGGTCAGATCATTGCCTCCAACCACCTCGGCGTTGCGGCGTTGGCCGAGGCCGCAGGGGCGCAAAGCCGTTTCATCGGCATCGCCCACGACACACGCGAAAGCCTGGAGGAGCACTTTGCGCTCGCTGATGACGCCGACGTCATTGTCACGATCGGCGGCGCCTCGGTCGGCGACCACGACCTCGTGGGACCCGCGCTGCGAGCCCGCGGCATGGTGCTGTCGTTTTGGAAAATTAACATGCGGCCCGGCAAACCGCTCATGTTCGGCCGGCTCGGAGCCTCTCGCGTGCTGGGCCTGCCCGGCAACCCCGTTTCCTCGTTGGTGTGCGCGCGCGTATTCCTGGTGCCCCTGGTGCGCGCGTTGCTGGGCGAGCCCGCCCATGATGCCCATTCGCGCACGGCCCGGCTCGGCGTGGCGCTGGAGCCCAACGGTGCGCGCCAGCACTATATGCGCGCCACCGCCGTCCCCGGATCGGACGGCCTTTCCATCGTAACGCCCGTTCGCTCCCAAGATAGCTCGCTGCTGGCACCGTTGGCGCAGGCCGATTGCCTCGTCATTCGAGCCCCACACGCTCCCCTCGCCCCGCTGGGGGCGCTGGTGCCGATCCTGCCACTCGACTTTTGAAAGAGCCGGCGGACACGGATCGCGCGGTCAACAGCTAAAGCTGGCCAGCGGACCCACACCGGCAAATGGTTGACGCGCAATTCGAGTTGCGGAACATCTCCGGAACATTTATGATGTTCCCGGTTTGTACGGTCCGCGTCAGTCGCGCCCTGCAACACCTCGGGGATTTTTATGCTCACGACCAAACAGAAAGAGCTGCTCGTTTTCATCAATGCGCGCCTGCAGGAGACGGGGGTGCCCCCCTCCTTTGACGAGATGAAGGAGGCGCTGGCGTTACAGTCGAAATCGGGCGTGCATCGCCTGATCATCGCGCTCGAGGAGCGCGGCTTCATCCGCCGCCTGCCGCATCGCGCCCGGGCGATCGAGGTCATCAAGCTCCCCGAGGCTATGGCGGAGGGTACCCAGCAGCGCCGCACAGGTTTCTCGCCCAATGTCATCGAGGGCAGCGCCCGCCGCACGCCGCAACTGGCATCGCCACCGCTCGCATATGCCGACATTCGCTCCGGCAATGTGCCGCTGATGGGTCGCATCGCCGCCGGTGTGCCGATCAGCGCCATCCAGAATCACACGCAAGACATCTGCGTGCCTCCCGAGATGGTGCGCGGCGGCGAGCATTTCGCACTGGAGGTGAAGGGCGACTCGATGATCGATGCCGGCATCAATGAGGGCGACATCATCATCTGCAAGCGCTGCGACACGGCCGAGAACGGCGACATCGTCGTCGCCTTGGTAGAAAAGGAAGAGGCCACCCTCAAGCGCCTGCGCAAAAAAGGCGCCTCTATCGCCCTCGAGGCGGCCAATGCCAACTATGAGACGCGCATCTTCGGCCCTGATCAGGTCGATATTCAGGGCAAACTGGTGGGGCTGATTCGCAAGTTTTGATCTGGTTGCCCCCGCGCATCCCGTTGTGGCTTTGCTCAACAGATGCACAGACAGTGCTTGCCCTCATTTCGCTCTGCATAGATAGGGAGACTTGCGACAAGGAGTGATTCGCGCGTCCGAACCAAAAGCAGGGGATCCTTGCATGACGAAGATGGTCCAACTCGTCGAGGAGATGCGTGCACGTCTCACCCAGATCGCGGACTCCGAGCAAGCGCTGGTGCGGGCGCTGGGGGAAGCGCTGAGCCTCGTCGACCAGAAATTGCTTCACGACGTGCGCAATCTGACGACCGAGCACGAGGCTCGTCGCGCCGCCATTCTTTATGAGCTGCAGGGATTGGCCTCCCGCATTGGAGCATTCCCCACGGCCCAGCCCGAGCCGGCGCCTGGCCTTGACTATGTCGATCCCGGGGTGGTCGCCATCGGGACGGCCAACACCGGGATCGTCCAGAACGGGATGGCCCAAAACGGCGCGGGCCACACGGGCGGGGCCATGAACGGCAACCCGCGGCCGTTCTCACGCGGCGACTGGCGCCAGGCCGCCAGCAACATCGAGGACGGGCTCGACGTCTACTTTCAAGATCGCGCTGCGCAGCACTGAGAGCCGCGCAGCCCGGCGAGCTCATCGTGTCCGCCTCGGCCCGCCCGCGCATCGGCAGCCTCCCGGCTCGGCGCTCCCCGAGACCTGCGGCAGGTGACCGAAGGGCGCTGCCGCGGCGAAGCTGGACTGCGCCCGGCAGGGTCATGGGGCAGGATCACGGGGCGAGCCAGAGGCGGCACCGCCGGGCATCCCCTAATTAATGCCTGATCCCCCACGCCCCACCGCGGCCCAGAGCGCCAAGAGAGAATAAACCTGGAAAAGTGTGGGCCGCTGCGGGGAAGAGCAGCACACTGATCGGTATGGCCGCGCTTCAGTGCTGGCATGAGGCTCAGCATCGCGTCCAGCAGATCCGCGAGCCGCCGCTCCCCACCGCTCACCGCTCGCGGCCGGGCACAGCCTGATCATCCCTTGGCTTCGGCCGCCGCCTTGGCCCAACTGTCGCGCAGGCCGACCGTGCGATTGAAGACTGGGCGGCCCGGCTTGGACTGAGCGTCCCGGCAGAAGTATCCCTGCCGCTCGAATTGCACGGCGTCCATCTCATTGCTGGCAGCCAGTGCCGGCTCCAGCCGAGCCTCGCCCAACACCTCGAGCGAATTGGCATTTAGGTGGGCGGCGAACTCGGCCGCGTCGGGATCGGGTCGGCTAAACAGCGGGTTGTAGAGCCTTACCTCGGCGGGCACCGAATCGTAGGCTGACACCCAGTGCAGCGTCGCCTGCACCTTGCGCCCATCGGGCGGCCTGTTGCCCCCCTTAGTAGCTGGATCATAGGTACAGCGCAGCTCCACCACCTCCCCTGCAGCATTCTTCACGGCCGCGCGGCATCTCACGAAGTAGGCATAGCGCAGACGCACCTCTTTGCCCGGTGTCAGCCGGTAGAAGGCCTTGGGGGCGTTCTCCATGAAGTCGTCGCGCTCCACGTAGAGCTCGCGGCCAAAGCACAGCTGGCGCGTACCCTGGCTCGCATTGTCGGGGTGATTGGCGGCGGTGAGTTTCTCGATCTGACCCTCAGGATAGTTCTCGATCACCACCTTGAGCGGCCGCAGCACCGCCATCCGCCGCTGGGCCGTCCGGTTCAGAACCTCGCGGACCGAAAACTCAAAGAGACCCAGATCTACGACGCTGTTCGCCTTGGCCACCCCGACGCGCTTGACAAAGTCGCGGATCGCCTCCGGCGGCACGCCCCGGCGGCGCAGGCCAGCGAGCGTCGGCATGCGCGGATCGTCCCAGCCCGATACGTGCCCGCCGCGCACCAGCTCCGTGAGAACGCGCTTGGAAAGCACCGTGAAGCTCATGTTGAGGCGCGCAAACTCGTATTGGCGAGGCCGCGAGGGCACGGGAAGGTTCTCCAGCAACCAGTCATAGAGCGGCCGGTGATCCTCAAACTCCAAGGTGCAGAGCGAGTGAGTGATACCCTCGATGGCATCGGATTGACCATGCGCATAGTCGTAGCTTGGATAGATGCACCATTTTCTCCCCGTGCGCGGATGCTGAGCGTGCAGGATGCGATAGAGCACTGGATCGCGCAGATTGATATTGCCGGAGGCCATATCGATTTTGGCGCGCAAAACGCGCGCACCGTTGGGAAACTCGCCGCCGCGCATGCGGCGGAATAGGTCCAGATTTTCCTCCGCGCCGCGGTCGCGGAAGGGACTATTCCGCCCCGGCTGGGTCAGCGTCCCGCGATTGGCGCGCATCTCCTCCTGGGTCTGATCGTCGACGTAGGCCTGACCGGCCGTGATCAGATGCTCGGCCCATTCGTATAGCTGCTCGAAATAATCAGACGCATGATAGAGGTGCCTGCCCCAGTCGAAACCGAGCCAGCGCACGTCGCGCTCGATTGCGTCGATGTATTCCTGCTCCTCCTTGGTGGGATTGGTGTCATCAAAGCGCAGGTGGCAGCGGCCCCCATAGTCCTGCGCAACGCCGAAGTTGAGGCAGATCGACTTGGCGTGGCCGATGTGCAGGTAGCCATTGGGCTCGGGCGGAAAGCGGGTGATGATCGTCTTGTGCCGCCCCGCCTTGAGGTCGGCCTCGATGATGTCGCGAATGAAGTCGCGACCGGGCTCGCGCTGTGTCGCCGTCTCGGCATTTGCCATGGGCTGGGTATCCGCAGGTTTGTTTGTGCCGCCTATCTGCCAAATCCCACCCGGTGAGCCAAGCGGTGATTGCGGTCCGGCACGCCGGGGGCGAACCGCCAAAGGCCCGCCATGGGCCACCCCATTGCAGTCCCGCTCGCACCCGCGGCCCCACACGCCCACCGGCTGAGAAACACCTCATCTCGTGCGCCCGAGGGTATGAGGGGCGAACTTGCGTCGCGTGGCGAGCCACACCCCACGCTGAGGGCGCATCGCTGCCCCCTTGTCCCCCAACAGCGCCGCGGCGCCCTGAGGCTCGTCGATAGGCTACGCTGCGCCGCATCTTGTGCTACACCGCCGCCCAGCTCGCTCCAACCCTCACACCGGGCCCCATGGCAAATCCTGTCATTACCCGCTTTGCTCCCTCGCCCACGGGCTACCTGCACATCGGCGGGGCACGCACGGCGCTGTTCAACTGGCTCTATGCCCGCCACACCGGCGGCAAGTTTCTGCTGCGCATTGAAGACACCGATCGGGAGCGCTCGACCGAGGCCGCCATCAAGGCCATCCTCGATGGGCTCAAATGGCTGGAGCTCGACTGGGACGGAGAGCCCATCTTCCAGTTCCCGCGCGCCCAGCGCCACCGCGAGGTGGCCAACGAGCTGCTCGCCGCGGGCCACGCCTACCGCTGCTACGCGAGCCCCGAGGAGCTGGCTCAGATGCGCGAGGCCGCCAGGAAGGCTGGTGGCTCCAGGCTCTACGACGGCCGCTGGCGCGATCGCAATCCGGCCGAGGCTCCGCCCCACGTCAAGCCCGTGATCCGCCTCAAGGCGCCGCTTGCCGGCGAGACCGTGATCGAAGACCGCGTGCAGGGCCGCGTCGTGTGGCAGAATGCCGACCTCGACGACATGATCATCGTCCGTAGCGACGGCACCCCCGTCTACAATTTCGCAGTCGTGGTCGATGATCACGATATGGGCGTGACGCACGTTATTCGCGGCGTCGATCACCTCACCAACGCCGCCCGCCAGGTGCAGCTCTACAAAGCCATGCGCTGGGATGTGCCCGTGTTCGCCCACGTTCCGCTGATCCATGGGCCCGACGGCGCCAAGCTGTCGAAGCGCCACGGCGCCCTTGGCATCGAAGCCTACCGTACCATGGGTTTCCTGCCGGCGGGCCTGCGCAACTACCTCCTTCGGCTCGGCTGGAGCCACGGCGATGCGGAGATATTCTCGACCGAGCAGGCGATCGCCTGGTTTGACATCGACGACATCAACAAATCGCCCGCCCGGCTCGATTTTGCCAAGCTCGCCGACGTCAATGCCCACTACATCCGCCAAGCGAACGAGGATGAGCTCATCCGGCGCCTCAAGGACGTGCTCCCGGAGCTGGAGCACGGCCCCCAGATCGCCGCGCGGATCGAAGAGGTCGGGTGGGCCAAGCTTGCCAAGGCACTGCCGACGCTGAAAGGACGGGCCAAGACCCTGAAGGAGCTGATCGACGGTGCCGGCTACGTGATTGCCACGCGACCGCTCAAAATCGACCCCAAGGCCGCCAAGGTCCTCGATGAAGAAGGCCGCGCCAGGGTCGCCGAGCTGCTGGGCCAGCTCGCGGCGGCGCCGGACTGGGAAGCGTCTGTGCTTGAGGCCATGGTCCGGAGCTATGCGGAACGGTCTGGGCAGAAGCTTGGGGCCGTCGCCCAGCCGTTGCGCGCCGCCCTGACGGGCAGCACGGTGTCGCCGCCGGTGTTCGATGTGATGGCGGTGCTGGGCCGCGAGGAAACCCTGGCGCGACTGGGCGATCAGGTGGGCTAGGCCCACACGCGGCACCTCGGGGGCGCCTCGGCGTCTGGCATGGGTGGGCATTAGAGAGCGACTTTTCTACGCCCAATGCATAGCTTGTCGCAGTGCAATAGATATATTAGTGAGAGTGGGCCGCCGAGCCTACAAGCCTGAGCACGACCGCGGGGGCAGGCTTGTGTGCAGTGCGGTCGATGCGGTGGCTACTGATCGAAGGACGAGCCCCATGAACGCGAAAGATTTGGCGGATGCCGGCAAGAGCGCAACCCTCAGCGTTGGCAGCAATCAACAGACGCATCTGCCGGTTCGATCGGGCAGCATTGGCCCCGACGTAATCGATGTCAGCAAGCTTTACCGCGATACCGGCTGCTTCACCTATGATCCGGGTTTCACGTCCACGGCCAACTGCTCCTCGCGCATTACCTACATCGATGGCGACGTCGGCGTGTTGCTCTACCGCGGCTATCCCATCGAGCAATTGGCGAAGAAATCGACGTTCCTGGAGGTCTGTTACCTCCTGCTCAATGGCGAGCTGCCAACCAAGGCGCAGTACGACAACTTCCGCCACATCGTTACCCACCACACCATGGTGCACGAGCAGATGACGCGGTTCTTCACCGGGTTCCGGCGCGATGCGCACCCGATGGCGGTCATGTGCGGCTCGGTCGGCGCGCTGTCGGCGTTCTACCACGATTCAACCGACATCAATGACGAGATGCAACGCGTCATTGCCAGCCACCGCATGATCGCCAAGATGCCGACAC
>JAMXLN010000128.1 GCA_024281145.1 Hyphomicrobiaceae bacterium
GGCCGCATTGTACTTGGCGAGAGTGTCCCGCAATTCCTTTAGCATCGCATCCGGGTCACCGCTGACTTTGCGCACGCTCTCGCTCCAAGCCTGCACCACCGGCTGCGCCGCAAGCTTCCACTCGGCAAGCTGCGCATCGGAGATGGTGTAGACTTCGTGGCCGGCCTCGTTGGTGAGCTTTTCGACGCCCGCGCGCTCGAAGTCGGCCCACGGGGAAGCAACGCGCAGCGCCCATTCGGTGGAGCAATGCTCGTCGATCGCCTTGCGCTGCATCGGTGACATCCCCTCGTAGGTCATCTTGTTGATGATCCACACAAAGGTCGTGGTGTAGAGCGGCACGTTCATGTGATACTTGGTGACCTTGTCGATACCGAACAGGGGGATCGATCCCCAAGGAAACGTGACGGCGTCTGCCACGCCCTTCTCGATGATGTCGCGTACCTCGGGAGCCGCAGCCTGCACATTGGTGCCGCCGAGCTGGGTAACGAGCGTGGCGATGATGGCATGGGCGGGTCGGATCTTCATGCCTTTGATGTCGCTGGGCACAACGATCTTCTTGGTCCGGGAGTGGAACGAACCATAATCGTGCACGAAGGCCAGGCAGAATTTCACGTCCTTCATCTCACTGGCCGCATACTTGCGATACCATTCATCGAGGGCCTGCGAGCCACCCTTGGCGTTGCTCATCATAAAGGGCAGACTGCCCGCATCGATGATGGGAAAGCGGCCGGGCTGGTAGCCAGGGCTCACGTAGGTGACGTCGGCGATGCCATCGCGCGCCATGTCGTAGTGGTCGAACGCCTTGCCCAGTTGCTGGGCCGGGAAAATGGTGAAGGTAACGGTGCCGTTGGTGGCTTTTTGGATCGAGCTGCCCCAGTCCTCAAGCGCCTTCTGCAGTGGATGCGATGGCGGCACCCAGTGCGAGAGCTTCAAATGCACCGGCTTGTCCTGCGCCCCAGCCGGCGCGGCCGACGCTATTGCCAGCAGGAGCAAACCCAGTGCGGTGCCGGCGAGACGCGTGCGCATGTTTCCTCTCCTTGATGCTCCTCCCTGCCTAGGCCAACGCGCCGTGCGCAATTCGCCGTAGCGCGTTGGCATGGCGCATCTCGTTTGGCATTTGAGCCCAATGTCGCTCAACTTGTAAAGCCAATTGGTCGGATATAAAACTATCTGCTCAGGCCCGGTTGGTTTGCCGCGAAGCAATGTGCGGCGCGCGCGGCCCCCGCCATTGCCCAGGCCGTGCCCGACGGAGAGCTAAGGAGCCGTGACGCAGTCGCCACCCCTAGCGCGCGCACTCAACGGTGCCCGCAGCCGCAAAGGAGCGGGCGCGCGCGTTGAGGGCATCGACTATGGGCCGCTGGCGCAGTGGCTAGGCTTTCATCTGCGCTTGGCACAGATCGCTTCGTTCCAGGCGTTTGCGGCAGAGGTCGGCGAGGTGGATCTCCCGCCGGGACGTTTCGCGCTGCTCACGCTCATCGGCCGCAATCCCGGCATCAGCCAAACCGTGTTGAGCCGTGCCGCTGGCCGTGACAAGTCAACGCTGACCCCGGCCCTGCGCGACCTGCGCAAGCGTGAACTCATCCTCTGCCAGCGGCTCGCGCGCGACCGGCGCAGCTATCACTTGAGCCTCACCCCCGCAGGGCAGACCATGCTGCGCCGTCTCACCCACTGCGCCGCCCGCCATGAGCACAATCTCGAGCGCATCGTCGGCGCACGCGATCGCCCAAAACTCTTGCGTCTGCTGAACAAGATCGTGACGGAGCTCGGATGACGGCGCCTGGTGCGACCCTTGCCGTGTGTCGCCTACCGAGCCTCCTGCCAGGCCCAATGAGGCTTGCTCCGACGACCGAACCGAGGCCATGGCGACCTTGCCTTGGGCCTGTCGCGTTGGATGTCCGACGCGCGGTGGGATGACGAACAAGGACGTGGCCATGCCGGAAGTGTCGTTCCATCAGCAGATCGAGAGCCTCCGGCTCGGAGCCGGAGAAATCTTCTACGGCGAGGGTATCTTGGCCGTCACCAAGGCGCTGTTGCAGTCGGGTGTCTCCTACGTGGGCGGCTATCAAGGAGCGCCGGTGAGCCACCTGCTCGACGCACTTGTGCAGTCCCAAGGGTTGCTCAGCGAGCTTGGAGTTCACTTGGAGACCTGCACCAACGAAGCCGCCGCCGCTGCAATGCTCGCGGCATCCATTAACTACCCGCTACGCGGCGCGGTCACCTGGAAGTCGATTGTCGGCACCAACGTCGCCGCCGACGCGCTCTCCAACCTCGCATCGCCCGGGGTAGAGGGAGGTGCACTGATCATCGTTGGAGAAGATTACGGCGAGGGTGCAAGCGTGATCCAAGAACGCACCTACGCATTTGCCCTCAAATCTTCACTATGGCTCCTCGATCCCAGGCCCGATCTGCCCAGTTTGGTGCGCAGCGTCGAAATGGCGTTTGAGCTTTCGGAGACCTCCAACACTCCGGTCATTCTCGAGCTGCGCATCCGCGCCTGCCACATGTTTGGCAGCTTTGCCACCAAAGACAACGTGGCGCCCGCTCATTCGGCCAACCGCCGCCTAGGCCCCGCTCCCTTCAACTACGACCGACTGAGCCATCCGCCAGCTACCTTCCGCCAGGAGGCCGACAAGGTGGAGCGGCGCCTGCCGGCAGCGCGCCGCTTCATCTTCGAGAACAAGCTCAACGAGCAGCTCGGACCTCGCGAGGGCCCCATCGGCATCATCGTTCAAGGCGGGCTCTTCAACGTGCTCAACGGCCGCCTGGCGCTCGCAGGTTTGAGCGACGTCGATGGTAGGGTGGCAATACCGACGCTAGTCCTCAACGTCGTGCATCCTCTGGTGCCAGAGGAGATCACGAGGTTCTGCGCCGGCAAGAGCGCCGTGCTGGTCGTGGAGGAAGGTGCGCCCGACTTCCTCGAACAGGCGATCGGCCAAATCCTGCGCAAGGCCGACGTGGGCACGCAGCTCTGCGGCAAGGACGTGCTGCCGATGGCGGGTGAGTACACGCCGCTTGCCGTCGGCAAAGGGCTGGCAGCATTCCTCGCACGCCATGACCGCGCCGGGCCGGCTCTCGAGCAATGGATCGCGCGCGTCGAGGCGCAACAGGCCCAGGTGGGCAAGGCGCTGGTCGCACCGCTGCCGGCACGGCCGCCCACCTTCTGCACGGGGTGCCCGGAGCGGCCGGTGTTCGCGGCGATGAAGCTTTTGCGTCGCGAGATGGAGCCGGTGCACATCTGCGCCGACATCGGCTGCCACTCGTTTGCAACATTCGCACCCTTCAGCCAGGGCAACTCGATCCTGGGCTACGGCATGTCACTCGCCTCGGCTGCCGCCGTCTCGGCCACTCAGACCAAGCGTCCCATCAGCGTGATGGGCGACGGCGGATTTTGGCACAACGGCCTCATCACGGGCGTTGCTGGCGCCATTTTCAACAAGGACGATTCGGTGCTGATCGTGATGAACAACGGCTATGCGAGTGCCACCGGCCAGCAGGAGATCGTGTCCAGCGCCAAAGAGGCAGGCGGTCGTGGCCCAGGCATCGACATTGCGACCGCCTTGAAGAGCCTCGGCGTCGGTTGGATCAAGCGTGTGCGGACCTATCGAGTAGCCAGCGTCGCCAGGACGCTGCGCGCAGCGTTGCGGAGCCAAGCCAAGGGCCTCAAGGTGGTCATCGCCGACGGGGAATGCCAGCTGGCCCGGCAGCGGCGCCTGCGACCGGAGACGGCACGCAGGTTGGCGGCCGGCGAGCGCGTCGTTCGCACGCGCTTTTGGGTGGACCCGGAGGTGTGCACGGGCGACCATTCTTGCATTCGTCTGTCGGGCTGTCCTTCGCTCAACATCAAGCCCAACGAGGACCCGCTGCGCAGCGATCCGGTCGCCCACGTCAACAATGACTGCGTGGGCTGCGGCCTGTGCGGGGAGGTGGCGCATGCCGCTCAGTTGTGCCCCTCCTTTGCACAGATCGACATCATCCAGAATCCCACGGGCTGGGATCGGCTGAAGCAGCGCCTGTCGACGGGGTTCATCCGTCTGTTGGGCGGAGGCGGAAGGTCCAAGCCAGCGCTCGTGACGGCAGAGTGAGCAGATGGCTCATGTCCAGCCCATCACGGTGCTGATCGCGGCGCTTGGCGGCGAGGGCGGAGGCGTGCTCGCGTCATGGCTGCATCGCAGCGCCATCGCCGAGGGCCATTTTGTACAGGGCACCTCGATCCCTGGCGTCGCCCAGCGCACCGGCGCCACCACCTACTACTTGGAGATCGTGCCGCATGCAGGCGCGCGGCATCGGCGCTCGGACCGCGGCCCGGTGCTGGCGCTCAATGCAGCACCTGGGGAGGTCGACCTGGTGGTCGCGAGCGAGCTGCTCGAGGCCACTCGGGCTGTTGCCCAAGGCTTCGTCACGCCCGAGCGCACGGTTCTGCTTGCCTCCTCCGCGCGCGTCTTCACCATCGATGAGAAGGCGGCAGCCGGCGACGGCCGGCTCGACGCGCAGGCCATGGCCGACATAGCCCGGCGCTGTTCGAGGCTCGCCATCATTGCCGACTTCACCGCGATTGCCGCGCAAGCGCAGGCACCTCTCAACGCCGTACTGCTTGGCGCGTTGGCCGCGTCGGGCGTGCTCCCCGTCCCCATCTCGGAGGACGCCTTTCGCGCGGCCATTCGTGCCGAAGGCAAGGCGGTGGATGCCAATTTGCGCGGATTTGAAGCAGGCAGAGCGCCGAGGCGGACAGCCTCCGCCCAAGGCGATAAGACAGGCGACCAGACACGGGCATCGCCCCCCCTGATGCACTTGGTATCCCAACAACTCGAGGCCTTCGCTCCGCAAGCCCGTGCCGTCATTGCCGAGGGCATTGCTCGTCTCACCGACTACCAGGATGCGGCCTTCGCCAATCGCTATCTTGCGCGCCTCAAGCCTTTCGCCAGCCGGCCGGGCGCCGAGGGGCGCTTTCTGCGCGAGCTCGCGCGCCACCTCGCCCTGCGCATGAGTGTGGAGGACGTCATTCGGGTGGCGCAGCTGAAACTGCGCAAGGAGCGCGTGCTGCGCGTCACCCACGAGGCGAGGGCGCGCGCCGGGGACATCGTCGATATTACCGAATACCTCAAGCCCGGTGCGGAGGAGATCTTGGGCCTGCTGCCGCCGCGCCTGGGGCGATGGGCCCTGGCACGGATCCGACATGATCGCGCCTGGCCGCTCAAGGTGACAACCACGCGCGCTTCCGGCTTTCTGCGCCTCAAGGCGCTGGCCGCGCTCAAAGGCTGGCGGCCGCACACGCTCCGCTTCGCCGAGGAGGAGGCGTGGGTGGAGCGCTGGCTGGAACTTGTCGATCGCGCACTCGCGATGAGCCCGGCAGCCGCCCAGGAGGTGGTAGCGACTGCAGCGCTCGTGCGCGGCTATGCCGATACCTACAAGCGCGGCCTTGCCAACTGGCGCAAGATCGTGGAATGCGTCATCGAGCCCATGCTGGCCGGGCGGCTGTCGCGCGCACATTTCGCCGATGCCGTGCTGCAGGCGCGGCTCGCCGCCGCCAAAGACCCGGAGGGTGAGGCGCTGGCCGAGACTATCGCCGCCATCCGCCGCTCTGCCGCAGCCGAACACGCGGCGGCGGAGTGAGCGGCTGCCCAACCGTGGCTATTTGAGGCCCTTGACAATGTCGCCGCCCGCGGCCGCGTCGGCGAAGCCCTTGAAGCTGCCGGGTCCGGCAATCTCCTGGGCCATGCGCATGAACCCGCCCCAAGCCGAACGCGCCAGCGCGCCTCCGACGCTGATGCGCCGGACCCCGAGCCGGGTGAGGTCGCGCACCGTCAAATCGCTTGGGAACCCCATCAGGAAGTTGACGGGCTTCGGCGCCACCGCCCTGACCACAGTTTCGATCTCCTCGGGGGTGCGAATGCCGGGCGCATAGAGGCAGTCAGCGCCGGCATCGGCGTAAGCCTTGAGACGCCGAGTGGTCTCACCCATGTCAGCCCGATTGCGGATGAAGCCCTCGCTGCGTCCCGTGAGCAGTACGTCGCCGCCTTCCTTGTCGATCGCCTCGCGCGCCGCACGGATGCGCTCCACCGCCATGTCGAAGTCGTAAAGAGGTTTTGCCATGTCGCCGGTGTAGTCCTCGATGGAGAGGCCTGACACGCCGGTTGCTACGCACAGTCGCACGCTCTCGGCGACATCCGCCGGCGCATGCGCGTAGCCGCCCTCGAAGTCGGCGTTCATTGGCACGTCGGCAGCGGTGGCGAGCTCGGCGATGTGGGCGAGCATGGGCTCGCGCGTCACGCCGCCATCTGCGGCGCCGCGCGACCAGGCAAATCCCGCGCTGGTGGTGGCGAGCGCCTTGAAGCCAAGGTTCTGCAGGTAGCGCACGGTGCCGATGTCCCAGGGGTTGGGAATAACGAAGCATCCCCCTTCGTGCAGGCGCCGAAAGGCTGCGCGCTTTTCGGTCGTCGTTGGCATGGCGTGACCTCCAGTGGACGGGATTGTGCCAGAGCAAGCAATGGCCGCGACCCTACATTCAGCCCCTCTGCCTGGCTACTGACAGCGCGATTGGAATGCGGTCCAAGTGCGGCTCGTGGACCGGCTTCGGGCCCGCAATCACCGGGGGCAGTTACCGGGGCAGTTACCGGGGGCAGTTAGTCCGGCGCGAGGATACCGGCGCCATGGAAGCCGCCGTCCACGGCGACGATCTCGCCAGTCATGTAGCTTGAGCGCGTACCGTCGAGGAGGAACTCGATCACGCTGGCGATCTCGTCGGGCCTAGCATAGCGGCGCAGAGGAATGTGGTGCATCCATTGCGCTCGGTGCTGCTTGTTGTGTAGGTCCTGTGCGATGGGGGTGTCGACCGGGCCGGGCGCCACCGCGTTGACGCGGATGCCATGGCGGGCGAGGTCGTTGGCCAGCAGCTGCGTCAGCACGATGACCGCTCCCTTGGAAGCACCATAGGCGCTGCGACCCTTGCCGCCGCGCAGCCCTGCCACCGAGCCGATGTTGACGATTGCCCCCCCGCCCGTGTTGCGCATGACGCGCGCGGCGGCGCGGGCCACCATGAAGGTACCGACGACGTTGACGTCGATCACCTTGCGAAAGACCTCGACCGGCGTTTCGAGTGCGGAAATGTCGGCGGCGATGCCGGCGGAATTGACCACGCCGTCGATGCGGCTGAACGCCTCGCCCGCCATGGCGACTGCCTTTTCCGCGGCGGGCTCGTTGGCGACATCGAGCTCCTGGGTGAACAGGCGCCGCGGCTTGGCTACGTCCGCCGCAAGGCTTGCCAACGCCGTCCCATCGCGATCGACGGCTGCCACCTTCCAGCCCGCCTTGAGCAGCCGGGCCACGCTTGCGCGCCCGATGCCCGACCCCGCGCCGGTGACGAGCGCCACCCTGTCCCCTCCCTCCTTTGCTTTGCCCATGCGTCTGGCCTGTCTCCTTCTCCCGTGTGCGCCCCGGACCAGCCCCGGACCACAAGAGGATGCCTCGGCCCACGCCTATTGCGTAAAGCCTTGCGCGTCTCCCGGCCGATCACTCGAGCCGCTGCCACCTCGCCCCCCGACGTTCTGTGCCTGGCATGCCCAAGGCTCTCCATTGCCTGCTCGAGAAAGACGGCGCTGTCGCGCACGCCTGCCCGGGATGGGCCAGCCGAGATTTTTATCGCTTGCCAGCGCTTCCCAGCTCTGAGGGCCAGCTCTGTGGGCCAGCTCTGAGGTCATGTCCAGTTCCAAGGCGGTGTTGCGCGGCATTTCGTGCTAAAGGCAGGCGCACGCAACCGCAAGCCGTCCTCGCCACATCATGAAGATCACCATCCAAGCCAACTCCGGGGAATTCCGCTTTGACTGCGCGGCCTCAGAGAGGATCCTCTACGCCGGCCTCGGCCAGGGGCTGCGGCTGCCTTATGAATGCGCCACCGGCACATGCGGGACCTGCCGCGGCCGCGTCGTACAGGGCTCGACGTTGCTCGAGTGGCATGCAGCGCCGGGCTATGCGAAGCTGAAGCGGGAGAAGGGCGACGTGCTCATGTGCCAGGCGCGTCCAACGAGCGACTGCATTTTGCGTGTGCCGGCGAACCTTCCTCCTCCCGAGCCTGCGAGCGCAACGCTACCGCGCCACCGCCAGGCCCGTATCACGCACCGGCACCGCCTCGCACGGGATGTGATCGAGATCGACATTGCCCTCTCGCACCCCATTACTTTCGACGCCGGTCAATTCGTGGTGCTCGAGGTAGGAGGGGTGCGCGGCGGTCGGGCCTATTCCATGGTGAACTACAGCCCCCGCAGCGAACGACTGAGGTTTATCGTCAAACAGAAGCCGGGGGGCGGATTGTCCGATTGGCTGTTCGGCAGCGATGTGACCGGAGCAGACCTTGAGCTTTTCGGTCCGCTCGGCGGGGCGACTTTTCGCCCGGCAGAGCGGCGCAACATCGTGTGCATCGCCGGCGGATCAGGTATCGCCGGCATGCTGGCCATCCTCGAGCACGCTCGCCGCGAGAATTATTTCCAGGGACATGCCGGCCACGTCTTCTTCGGCGTGCGCGGCTTAGCCGATGGCTTCTACCTTGCAGAGCTTGCCGACCACATCGCTGCGGCGAGTGGCAGGCTGCGCGTAACGCTGGCGCTGTCCCACGAGCCGGCACCGAGCCACGTGCATCCGCAATTTTCAAGCATTTCCCTGGCAACCGGCATGGTGACTGACGTGATGAGCCGTGAGATGGCCGGCCGCTACGACGGCACGGTCAGCTTCATCGCCGGTCCGCCCCCAATGGTCGATGAGGCCCTGCGCCTCTTGATCCGGGTGGCGCGCCAGCCTGCGGCCTTCGTGCGTTACGACAAGTATACGTGATAAAAGCGCAGGCTTGCGGCATCGCTCTCTCCGGTTCGGCCGGCTCCGACCCAGCAACCGAGCCTCGCCCCACAAGGCTGACCATCGGCGTGCACACGTACGCGAGCTCAAACCGCCTGCCCGCCGGGTGCGTAAGGCCGGTGGAAAACGCAACGTCGGCCTGCTCCTTGGGCCAGGCGATCTCCGTCGTGCGCTGGCGGGCGCAGTCCAGGCTCAAGTCAGCGAGCCCCAGCAGGTGCATGCCAGGGTCAGGCGCGCTCGGGACAGGAACAGGGTGCGGAAATTGCCGGCGCCGAACTGACCGAAGCGCACCGACCGGCCGGCAGTCCTGCGCTCGCGCAGCATGGACGCCAGTTTTGGGTTGGATCGCATACCACAGCAGGCAGCGGCGCGCGCAACCCGACTGGCCTGCAGGAGGGCTGCACCGAGCGGGGCGCAAGGGGCTGCGTGCGCGCCATGTTCCGGCGCTAGGGGCCGCCATACCGCTTCGCTCCACAAACGGTTGCGCTATGGTATCGGGCAGGACTGACGCAAAGAAGGGGAGGCACCCCATGCCCGATCGGCCGGAGAAGAAACTCCCGCGCACGCTGCGGCTCAACGCGCGCGACAACATCATCGTGGCGGTGGACAGCATCGATCCCGGCAACACCAAAGAGGGGGTGACGGCGACGGCACGCATCATGCGCGGCCACAAGATGGCGGCCCAGCCCATCGCCAAGGGGCAACCGGTGCTCAAGTTCGGACAGATCATCGGTTTCGCCACCGAGGACATCAAGCCGGGCGCGCACGTGCACACGCACAACTGCTCGTTTGCGGAGTTCGAGCGCGATCACGCGTTTGCCGAAGAGGCACGCGAAGAACCGCTGCTGCCGTCCGAGGCGCGCGCCACCTTCAAAGGTTTCCGCCGCGCCAATGGGAAGGTGGGCACGCGCAACTACCTGGGCATCCTCACCAGCGTGAACTGTTCGGCCTCCGTGGCGCGCTTTATCGGCGAGGCGGTCAACCGCTCCGGGCTCCTGGAGCAATACCCGAACGTGGACGGCGTCGTGTCCTTCGTGCACGGCACGGGCTGCGGGCTCGCGGGCTCCGGTGAGGGCTACGAGGCGCTGGAGCGCACCCAATGGGGTTACGCCGGGCACCCCAATCTCGCCGCGGCGCTGGTGGTGGGGCTCGGCTGCGAGGTCTTCCAGATCGAGAGGCTGAAGGCCAAATACGGCCTCATCGAGGGCGACAACTTCCGTACCATGACTATCCAGGACACGGGTGGTACCAGGCGGACGATCGAGGCCGGCGTTGCCCGGATCCGGGAGATGCTGCCGCGCGCCAACCAAGCGCGGCGCGAGACCGTCCCGGTCAGCGAGCTCATGCTCGCGTTACAATGCGGCGGCTCGGATGGGTACTCCGGCATCACCGCCAATCCGGCGCTGGGCGCTGCAGTCGACACTTTGGTGCGCCACGGCGGCACGGCGGTGCTCTCGGAGACGCCAGAGATCTATGGCGCCGAGCACCTGCTCACGCGCCGCGCGCGCACTGCGCAAGTGGGCCAGAAGCTCGTCGACATCATCCGTTGGTGGCAGGAGTATTGCGCGAGGAATTACGGCTCCATGGACAACAATCCCTCCCCCGGCAACAAGGCGGGCGGGCTCACCACAATCCTGGAAAAATCGCTGGGCGCTGCCGCCAAGGGCGGCACGACGACGCTCAACGAGGTCTACCGTTACGCCGAGCCGGTGACGGCCAAGGGCTTCGTCTACATGGATACGCCGGGTTATGACCCCGTCGCCGCGACCGGCCAGGTGGCCGGGGGTTGCAACGTGCTGTGCTTCACCACGGGGCGAGGCTCTGCCTACGGCTGCAAGCCCACGCCGTCGATCAAGCTCGCCACCAACCACGACGTCTATCGCCGCATGCTCGACGACATGGATATCAACTGTGGCGACATCCTCGACGGCGTATCGATCGAGGCCAAAGGCAAGGAGATCTTCGAGACGGTCCTGCGCGTTGCTTCCGGCGAGAAGACCAAGAGCGAGCTTCTGGGTTACGGCGATAACGAATTCGTGCCCTGGCAGATCGGGGCCACGATGTAGGGGAACGCGCTTCACGCCGGTGCCGAAACGGCACCGGATAGCGCGGGCGGGGCTGCGTGCGTGCGCAGATCCTGGACAAGATACCAGGCCTCCTCGACGCCAAACCCCTTGAGGTCGAGCGCGCCGCAGCGTTCCATC
>JAMXLN010000129.1 GCA_024281145.1 Hyphomicrobiaceae bacterium
CCGAGCCCCGGCGGTTCCTACACGCTCAACCGCGGCATCGTGGACTTTGCGGACGATCCACCGTTCCCCAACCGTGGTGCCGCGACCTATCGGGCGATCTACGACTTCGCCGACCTTGAGCGTTCGCTCTACATCCAGACCACCGGCCAGTCCGGCAATCCCTTCTCCCCCTCCTACCGCTCCTTCGCCGATCGCTGGGCGAAGGTGGAGTACATCGAGATTCCCACCAAACGCGAGGCCATTGCCAAGGTTGCGGCCGGGACGTGGCGTCTCACGCCGCGTTGAGCGCGCGGCCTACGGGCGGGCTACTCCATCTCGAGCACAATGCGCCCGCGCACCTGGCCGGCGAGGATCTGCGGTGCCAGGGCGACGACATCGCCAGCGGGTCGCGTCAGCGACATGGCCGCGAGCTTGCCAAGGTCGAGATCGCGCGCCAACCGGTCCCATGCCTCAATGCGGAGCGGCATCGGTGCCATGACGGAATCGATGCCCACCAGCGTTACCCCGCGCAGGATGAAAGGCGCCACCGAGGTTGGGAGATCCATACCTCCAGCCAGCCCGCACGCGGCGACCGCCCCACCGTATTGTGTCATGCTGAGCACGTTGGCGAGGGTTTGACTGCCGACCGCGTCGACAGCCCCTGCCCATCGCTCCTTGGCGAGAGGCCGGCCAGGTTTGGCAAGCTCCGCGCGATCGACGATCTCGCTCGCCCCAAGGCCCTTGAGGTAGTCGGCTTCCGCCGTGCGGCCCGTCGCCGCGCTGAGCTGGTAGCCGAGCCTCGCCAGCAGGGCGATGGCCACGCTGCCGACACCGCCAGCAGCGCCCGTCACCAGCACGGGACCGCTCGCGGGCTTGACCCCGTGCCGTTCCAGCGCCAGCACGCACAGCATGGCCGTATAGCCGGCCGTGCCGATCGCCATGCACTGGGCTGGGGTAAACTGAGCCGGCATCTTCACGAGCCAATTTCCCTTCACGCGGGCCATCTGGGCATAGCCGCCGAAATGCGTCTCGCCCGCGCCCCAACCGTTGAGGATCACCCGATCTCCAGCCGTGAAATTGGGATGCGAGGAAGACGCGACGGTGCCGGCAAAGTCGATGCCCGGGATCATCGGCCAACGGCGAATGACGGGCGCCTTTCCGGTAAG
Source organism: Hyphomicrobiaceae bacterium (assembly GCA_024281145.1). Classification (GTDB taxonomy): domain Bacteria; phylum Pseudomonadota; class Alphaproteobacteria; order Rhizobiales; family Hyphomicrobiaceae; genus AWTP1-13. The sequence continues at coordinate 1,146 of JAMXLN010000129.1, forward strand.
TGCTAGACCGTCCTTGTAGTTGACGGTGGAATGGCTGACGCGCACGACAACATCGCCATCCATCAGATCGGCTTCGCCCAACTCCTGCCACGCAAGCTGGAGGCGAGGTTGACCCTGCGAGGCGACCAACGCTTTGAAGCGCTGCATAGTGGATCTCCGGTTGCTCTCCCTGGCCCAGCCGATCGGTGCGGGGCTTGGTTAGGCCATTCGGGCGACGCTGTCGAGAAAGGCTCGCTTTGCCGGCGCGTTACGAGTTTCTCGCCTGGCGTGCGCGGCTTGCAAGGGCAAGTCGGGAGCGACTATCTGTGTCCAATTCGCAACACACTGGGATGGTCGGTGGCGGCTGACTCTTGAACGCGCTTGCTGAGTTCAACCGTGGCGCTATTGGGATTGAATTCCAGGTTATTGAAGCATAACTTCATTAATAACAGATTAATACATTCGATATACCGAGCAAAAGCTGTTGTATAAGACCGTTGACAGCGTTGTTATTGTGCATCATACGGTGCGGCACGACGGAAACTGTCGACTTAACCATGGAATTATTGCAGCGCAGCATCGAAATACGCTGGTCAACGGCGGAACGCGGCCTTAGATTCGCGACTTGGCGCGGGGCAACTTGCGTCAACCCGCTGGAGTGATCCGGCAAAGGAGGCAGTGATGGAACTGCAGACAAGGCTCAACGTGCTTGCTGCCATCATATCCTTCGCTTTCTTGACTGCGGTCGTCTTCGGCATGTTCTGAGACGGGAGTGAGGTATGGGGCGCCGGTCGCGCAAGCAGGGCCGGCGGAACCGCAGGCCACTCGACGATAGCCACTGGAACTAGGCACCCAACAGGTGCAAGGGCGCGGAAACGCCGTTTCCGCGCCCTTCAGTTTGCCGCACAGCGCGGGGGTGCCGCCTATCGCCTGATGTGGTAGCCAATGGCGGCGCCGATCAGGGGATAGGCTTTTTCTTGCAGGCTGAGCATTACGCGCCTGGCGTCCGGCACCAGTGCAGGCAGCCAAATGTATAGGGCGGCAGCAAGAGCTGCCAGGATGAGTGCACTGACCAGCGCCCCGCTGGTCGGCGTGCCGGTGTCCTTGAGCACTTGCGCGCCGATGACGCCCACCAGCCACACGAGCGCGGCAAAGACCACGGCATAAACGAAGAGTTCCAGCCGACCCAAGCCCGGGATGTAGCGCGCGATGGCCGGCGCGGCGAACCAGGCAACGATGAGCTGCAGTCCCAAGAGTATCAAACGCGAGAACATGGAAACTTCCCCCCGAGAGTTGCAGGGCCGCCAATCCCCTCGGCACGCGGCGGCACTCGTGGCGCAGAAAACCTAACAGGCGAGCCTGCCGGCGGCGAGCCCCGAGCGGACCGTGCGCACAGGGTGGGCACGTGCTATCGACAGGGCTGTTTGGACCTATTGCAGGCCCTCGAGGCTCGCGATGCCGAAGGCACGCCTTGCTTCGGGCCTCTCCGCCCCCGCCCCTGGCCCCCTAGTCCTCGCCTCGCGACAGTTAGGGTTTGCCGCTGTTGATAAAGCTCTTCAGCATCTCGTCGAACAGGTCATTGGCCCGCGGACCGATCGACCGGTACTTCTTCCACGCTGTCTCCTTGGCGATCTGCAGCCAAGCGGCATAGTCCTCGAATGACAGCGGCTCAACTTTGACGCCCGCCTTGGCAAACGCCTCGACTGCTGCTTCCTGAGCTTCCCGCTGGGTTGCTTCAAAAAAGATGTCTGAGACAGACGCTGCATCCTCGAGCGCTTGCCTTTCCTCCTCGCTCAAGCTTTGCCAAACCGCCTGGGACATGATGATCGGTGTGAAGATGGTGAGCGTGCCATAGCTGCCGCCGACGGTGACAAACTTCGCAACTTCGTGGAAACGGAAGCTCACCAGGGCCTCGAAGGAGTTCTGCGCTACGGCGAGCTGGCCTCCCTCCAACGCGGGCCTTACCTCGCTCAATGGCATTGGCAGTATGCTGGCTCCCGCAGCCGCGAGAACGACATGGTAGTCATTGCCTCCGCCGCTGCGCGCGGTGAGCCCCTTTACCGACTGAGGCCCAGTAACGGCCCGCGTTCGGCTGACCATGCCGCCGTCGAGCCACCACCACGTCAAAATACGAAATCCCTTCTCCTCGCAAAGCTCTTGGAGCTTGGCCTCAAACTGGGAACCCTTGAGCAAGCTCGCTGCTTCGGCACTGGAGGGGATGCCAGGCATGGTGACGACGGAAAGCTCTGGAAACTTTGCGGAGGCATATCCCATTGGATAGACGGCCAACTCGATCTTGCCTTCGATGATGGCTTCGTATTGCTGCGGTGGATCGGCGATCAGACTGGAGTTTGGATGAACGGTGATCGCCAGATCGGGCGCACGCTTTTTGAGCTCGGCGGCGAGCACACGCGCCGCCCTATGGCGCGCGTCGCTCTCCGGCATCTGGTGGGAGAGCCGCAACTCGCGCGCAGCAGAGGCGCCAGGCCCGATCGCCGCCAGCCATGCGACAGCAAAAATTGCCCCGAGCGAACGTCGCATGCTCCTGCCCCTGCAGCCCGCAAGGCGCTCGATCGCGCCGCGCGCCACTCCCAACACTTCGCCCGCGGCGCCGACGAGATGGGCCAAATGCGGCTAACCCGAGGCGCATTGGCCTGCAAACCGACATGGAAGGATTGCGACTAGGCCGCTTCGCTGCGCGCAAGAGCGCGGTCGTAGTTGAGCACGGGTGAAAGCCATCTTTCGGTCTCTTCGAGGGTCCAGCCCTTGCGTGCGGCGTACTCCTCCACCTGATCGCGTTCGACCTTGCCGACGCCGAAGTAGTGGCTGTCGGGGTGCGCGAAATAAAGACCGGATACGGACGCTCCCGGCCACATGGCGAAGCTCTCGGTAAGCTTGATGCCGGCCGCCGTCTCCGCCTCGAGCAGGCGGAAGAGGGTACCCTTCTCGGTGTGGTCGGGTTGGGCCGGATAGCCGGGCGCGGGGCGAATGCCGCGGTATTCCTCTGCGATCAATGCCGCTGGAGACAACTTCTCGCGCGCTGCAAACCCCCAAAGTTCGCGCCGCACCCGCTCGTGCATGCGCTCGGCAAAGGCTTCCGCCAATCGGTCGGCGAGCGCCTTGAGCATGATGCGACCGTAGTCGTCGGTGGTGTCGATATGGCGGGCGAGCGCGTCGGCCTCGCCGATGCCGGCAGTGACGGCGAAGGCGCCAACGTAGTCGGCAAGCCCGCTCTCTTTCGGCGCGACGAAATCGGCAAGCGCGGTGTTGGCGCGGTCGGATCGGTTCTCGCGCGCCATCTGTTGGCGCAGCGTGTGCAGGACGGCGAGCCGGGACGTGCGTGCCTCATCGGCATAAAGCTCGATGTCGTCACCCGCGGCGTTGGCGGGCCAAAAGCCGATGACCGCATTAGCCGTAAGCCATTTACCGGCGACGAGCCGCTTCAGCATCGCCTGCGCATCGTCGAAGAGCTTTTTCGCCTCGGCGCCGACGACGTTGTCCTCGAAGATGCGCGGGTACTTGCCGTTAAGCTCCCACGTGGCAAAGAAGGGTGTCCAATCGATGTAGGGAACGAGCTCGCTGAGCTTGTAGCCCTTGAAAGCGCGCGTGCCGATCAGGCGGGGTCTGGGGGGCGCGTAGGACGACCAATCGATCTTGAAGCGATTATCGCGCGCCGCCTTGAGCGTCAGCCGAGCCTTGCTCGTTTCGCCTTTGAGATAGGCATCGCGAATCTTGACGTACTCCTTGCGCACCGTCTCAACGTAAGGACCGCGCTCGGCATCCGACATGAGGCGGGAGACCACGCCCACGGCGCGGCTGGCATCGGCGACGTAGATGGTCTGACCCAGCGCGTAGTTGGGCGTGATTTTCACCGCGGTGTGCACACGGCTGGTGGTAGCGCCGCCGATCAGGAGTGGCAACTTGAACCCCTCGCGCTGCAACTCGGCCGCGACGTGGCACATCTCGTCGAGCGAAGGCGTGATGAGACCCGATAGTCCGATCATGTCAGCGTTCTCGCGGCGCGCCGTCTCGAGTATTTTCTGTGCCGGCACCATCACGCCGAGATCGATCACCCGGTAGTTGTTGCACTGGAGCACGACGCCAACGATGTTTTTGCCGATGTCGTGTACATCACCTTTCACGGTTGCCATCACCACCTTGCCGGCGGCGGGCATCTGATCGAGCCCCGAAGCCTTCTTCTCGGCCTCGAGGAAAGGTTGCAGGTAGGCCACGGCCTGCTTCATGACCCGCGCCGACTTCACCACTTGTGGCAGGAACATCTTGCCCGCCCCGAACAGGTCGCCCACTACGTTCATGCCGGCCATCAGCGGACCTTCGATCACCTCGATGGGCCTATTCGCCTGGCGCCGGGCAGCTTCCGTGTCGGCCTCGATATAATCGTTGATACCGTGCACCAAAGCGAAGGTGAGCCGCTCCGTCACCGGCGCGCTGCGCCAGGCGAGGTCCTTTTCCTTGGACTTTTGGCCTTCGCCCTTGTAGCGCCCGGCGGCCTCCAGCAGCCGATCGGTGGCATCGGGCCGGCGGTTGAGGATTACGTCCTCGCAAAGGTCGCGCAGTTCCGGGTCGATGTCGTCATAGATCGTGACCTGACCGGCATTGACGATGGCCATGTCAAGCCCGGCGCGAATGGCGTGGTAGAGGAACACCGAGTGCATCGCCTGGCGCACGCGCTCGTTGCCGCGGAATGCAAAGGACAGGTTGGAGACGCCGCCTGACACATGCACATGCGCGAGCTTGCGCTTAATCTGGCGAGCGGCCTCGATGAACGCTACGCCGTAGCCATTGTGCTCCTCGATGCCGGTCGCAACGGCGAAGATGTTGGGATCAAAGATGATGTCCTCGGGTGGAAAGCCCACCTTCTCGGTCAGCAGGGCATAGGCGCGCTCGCAAATCGCCACCTTGCGCTCGATCGTATCCGCTTGGCCCTGTTCATCGAACGCCATCACGACCACGGCTGCGCCGTAGCGCAGCACTTTGCGCGCGTGCTCGAGAAATGCCGCCTCGCCCTCCTTCATGCTGATGGAATTGACGATGGCTTTGCCCTGCACGCACTTGAGGCCCGCCTCGATCACCGACCACTTGGATGAATCGATCATGATCGGTACGCGCGCGATATCCGGCTCGGAAGCGATGAGGTTCAAAAAGGTCACCATCGCCTTTTCTGAATCGAGCAAACCCTCGTCCATGTTGACATCGATGACCTGCGCGCCATTGTCCACTTGGCCACGCGCAATGCCGAGCGCGGCCTGATAGTCTCCCGCCTCGATCAGCTTGCGGAATTTGGCCGATCCCGTGACGTTCGTGCGCTCGCCGATATTGATGAACGTCGTCGCCGCGCTGCGGGTGGTGGTCACTCGGTTTCTCCTCGCTGGCCGCCAACTGCAGCACCTGCACGATCCGGGGCGAAGTGCCTGCTGTGGGGGAGATCCGCGCCGGCGCGACGCCGCCGCGCCTGTCGTCTCACCCCAGCCTTCCCGACCACAGCGAGAACGGGTCGCGCCGGGGGCGCGAGCTTAGCGAAAATGCCGCGCGCGTCGATCATGACGTTCATGCGTGCACGAACGGCTCAAGGCCGGAGAGGCGCATGCGACGCTCGAGCTTCGGCACCTGGCGTGGAGGATATTGCGCCACGCGCCCTGCGATCTCGGCGATGTGCTCCGGTGTGGAGCCGCAGCAGCCGCCGACGATGTTGAGGAGGCCCTCCTTGGCCCACGGCTCGATGTGGCAGGCCATGTCATTGGGACCCTCGTCGTACTCCCCCATGGCGTTGGGCAGGCCGGCGTTGGGATAGGCGATGACGAGGGTGTCGGCAACGGCTGCGATCTCGGCGAGGTAAGGCCGCATCAGCTCGGCGCCGAGCGCGCAATTTAGACCGACGGCGAACGGCTTCAGGTGACGGATCGAGAAGTAGAAGGCCTCCGCCGTCTGCCCCGACAACGTTCGGCCCGAGCGGTCGGTGATGGTGCCCGATATGATGAGCGGCAGCTCCACGCCGAGCTCATCGAAGGTCTGGAGCACGGCAAAGCCCGCCGCCTTGGCGTTGAGCGTATCGAATACCGTCTCGATCAACAGGAGATCGACACCGCCCTCAATGAGGCCACGCGCCTGTTCACGATAGGCCTCAGCGAGCGCGTCGAAGCTGATGTTGCGGAAACCTGGATTGTTGACATCGGGAGAGATCGACGCCGTGCGGTTGGTGGGACCGAGCGGACCCGCCACGAATCGCGGTTGGTGGGGCGTCCTCCGCGTGGCCGCATCGGCGGCAGCGCGGGCAAGCTGGGCAGCGGCCACATTGATCTCGTAGGCAAGACCCTCCATGGCGTAGTCGGCGAGCGAAATGCGCTGGGCATTGAAGGTATTGCTGGAGATGATGTCAGAACCGGCGGCAAGATAGCCCGCGTGGATGTCGGTGATCGCCTCCGGGCAGGTGAGTACCAAGAGGTCGTTGTTGCCCTGCACGAGCCGGGGATGGTCGGCAAAGCGCTCGCCACGAAAGGTCGCCTCGTCGAACTTGTGACGCTGGATCATCGTGCCCATGGCGCCGTCAAGGATCAGGATGCGCTGAGCGGCAGCCGCCTTGAGCGCAGCGATGCGTTGTTCTCGGGTCATGCCGTGATTGCCTCCATGCCGCTCGCGATTTTCTGGGTGGGCCTCAGACCCAGCAGGTGGCAGATGGCGTACACGAGATCCGCGCGGTTCAGCGTGTAGAAGTGGAACTGGCGGATCCCCTGATCGACAAGATCCATCACCTGCTCGGCGGCAGTGGCGGCCGCGACCAGGTGAGTGGTGGTTTGATCGGCGTCCAATCCATCAAAGCGCCGTGCCAGCCAAGCCGGCATGGTCGCCCCACAGCGGCCGGCAAAGCCCGCGACTTGGCGGAAGTTGTGGATCGGCACGATGCCCGGCACGATCGGCGCCCAGATCCCGCGCGCGCGCGCCGCCTCGAGAAAGCGCAGATAGTGCGCGTTGTCGAAGAAGAACTGGGTGATGATGCGAGTGGCGCCGGCGTCGACCTTGGCCTTGAGGTTGTCAAGATCGGCGGCGAGCGACGCGCTCTCGGGGTGCCTTTCGGGATAGCCCGCCACCGAGACCTCGAACGTGCCGAGGCGCTTGAGCCCCGCCACCAGATCGGCCGCGTTCGCATAGCCTCCTGGGTGCGGGCAGTAGCGTGTGCCGACGCCGGCGGCGGGATCCCCGCGCAGCGCCACGATGTGGCGCACCCCTGCCTGGCTGTAGGATTTGGCGACCTCGTCCACGTCGGTCTTGGTCGCCTCGACGCAGGTCAGATGAGCAGCCGGCACCAGCGAAGTCTCACGCACGAGGCGTGCGACGGTGGTGTGCGTGCGCTCGCGCGTGGAACCGCCCGCACCGTAGGTGACGGACACAAAGCGCGGCCGCAGCGGCTCGAGCCGCCGAATGGCGCCCCACAAGGTCTCCTCCATCTTCTCGGTCTT
>JAMXLN010000130.1 GCA_024281145.1 Hyphomicrobiaceae bacterium
ACCCAACGAGCGCGGCTCGTCACGCAAATGGATTCTCGAGGCGGCGCGCCGCAGCCTTGTGCGCCTCGGCACCGACTACATCGACATCTACTATCTTCACCGCGAGGACCTCGAGACGCCGCTTGAAGAATCGGTGCGCGCCCTGGGCGACCTGGTTCGCAGCGGACTGGTCCGCTATTTCGCCCTTTCCAATCACCGGGCCTGGCGTGTCGCGGAGATCTGCAACATCTGCGATCGGCTGGGCATCGATCGCCCAATCGCGAGCCAGCCCCACTACAATGCTCTGAACCGCATGGCCGAGGTCGAACACCTTCCCGCAGCAACGCACTACGGCCTAGGGATCGTCCCCTACAGCCCGCTAGCTCGCGGCGTGCTCACGGGCAAATACGATCCCGACGCGCCGCCGCCAGATGAAAGCCGGGCAGCTCGCAAGGACGCTCGCATGATGCAGACGGAGTGGCGCCGCGAATCCTTAATGATCGCCAAAAAACTGAAGGCTCACGCTGAGGCAAGAGGCATCGGCCCCAGCCAGCTCGCTGTAGCCTGGGTGCTCAACAACCGGCTCGTTACCTCTGTCATTTGTGGGCCGCGCACCGAGGCGCAGCTGTCCGACTATCTTGCCGCATTGGAGCAGCCCTTCACGCCCGAAAGCGAGGCGTTCGTCAATTCCCTCGTTGCACCCGGTCAGCCATCGACGCCTGGATATACAGACCCGATGGAACCGGTAGAGGGGAGAATTCCACGCTGAGGCCGCGGCCGCCGGGAAGCCGACATTGCCAACGCCGATACAAAAGTGCCATGGGCGTCAGACCACCGCACCTGCTGTGGCTGTGACCGCGGTGAGACGTTACCCCAAGGTCACATCCCGGCACTCGCCGTGTGAGCCACCTCAGAGGGAGAATAAAAGTGCGCGGACGTGAAATCGACCATGTCGTGGTGGCGGTTCGAGACTTGGATCGCGCTGGTGCGATTTACCGAGGGCTTGGCTTCACGCTGACGCCCAGAGCGATGCACGATGACCGAATGGGGACGTCGAACCGACTTGCGCAATTCGCGGGACAAAACTTCATCGAGCTGCTCGTGGTCGATCGGCCGGAACGATTAGTTCGGCACGACTTTGCAACCTCACCACCGGTCTTCAGTTTTGGGGATCATAATCGGCTGGCCGTAAGGGAACGAGAGGGCCTTTCGATGCTGGTATTCAAAGGTGATAATGCGCGGAGCGATATCAACAGCTTCGCGGCAACCGGCCTGTTGACCTTTGCACCATTCGACTTCGAGCGCGCGGCCAGGATGCCGGATGGAACGCAAGCCACAGTCGCCTTCTCACTGGCCTTTGTGCAATCTCCGGAGATGCCGAAAGTCGGCTTTTTCGTGTGTGAGAATCGCGCACCAAGTTACTTCTGGAAGCCGCACTATCAGTCGCATGGGAACGGTGCGACCGGTATCGTGGCCGTCTATCTATCATCCCCTGATCCGGAGCGCGATGCTGCGTTCGTCAGCCAAATGTTTGGTGGCCAGGTCAGACCAATTCCCGGAGGCTACAGCGTGGCGTGTGGCGCGGCCCAAGAGTTGCGCGTTCTGACACCGCAAGCGACGGCAGCGCTTGGTGGCTCCATCGACATCGAGGGCCCCGCGCTTGCCGGTGTCGCCATCGCGGCCAAGCAACGGCAAGGCCTCACAAAGGCCGACGAAGCATGCGGCATGTTCATCGAGTGGCTTGCGCCCGACCCAACGTGATCCAGCGTGCACGACGGCTCGCCGCTGCTGACGTGATGGGAGGGCTCGGTATTGTTCCTTCGCATTGTCGACGGGAGTGATCCCTGGGAGGCGGACGATGGTCAACGGTCCCTGCGGTCGCTCGATGCGCCGAGCGCGCAATGGGCCCTGCTGCGGTTGGCCGCCGAACTGCCTGTAAGTCTTGCCCCCGCCATTGCCAACGCCGAGCCCGCGTGACGCGAGGGGCAACACCATCCGCGCCGCAAGAGAAGCGCCCCCGCCTCACTCGCCTCGGGTGCGCTCGTAGAGCTCGACGGGGGTATCGAGATCCCGACCCGAGCGTTCGAAGCCCGCCTTCCAATCGCGCAGGTGCCGGTCGACCCAGAGGCGCCCCTTCTCGCGGTCGCGTCGTTGCAAGGCCTCGAGGATGTGCTCGTGCGCCGCGATCAGGCGCGGGATGCCGGTCGGGTTGCTGAGAATGATCAGGGCCGTGGTCGACCGCACCAACATGCCGGAGGGTTCCTTTGCCAGGAGCAGCACCCGGTTGTGGGTGGCCTTGCCGATCAGCTTGTGAAACTCGGCGTCTAGCTCGGCCACTGCGGCGGGATCGCGCCTCACCTTGCGCGTCTCATCCACGTTGACGGCAAGTTCGGCCAAGTCCTCTTCGGTCGCGTTATCCATGGCTTGGTCGACGGCGGCCGGCTCCAGCGCGCGCGAGGTGTGCCACAGCTCGCGGAACGTCACCTGCTGGAGGATCAGTGCGCGTGTCATGCGCGTGGCCAGACGGTGGTAGTGTGGCACCGCCACCGACAAGCGCCGGCTCGGCTCGCGCGCAACCAGTCCGGACTGCTCGAGGAGGCGGATGCCCTCGCGCACCGTGGAGCGGTTTACCCCGAACTGGCGCACCAGCTCCGATTCCGTGCCGACGGGATCACCGGGCTTGAGCCGTCCGGCGAGGATCTTCTTCTCGATCGCCTCTGCGACCAGCTCGTAGGCCGGTCTTGCCTTGATGCGTTCGAACCGCGTGGTGATCTGCGTCATATCGGATCATGCGACGGTTGGCGGCCGCCGAGGCATTCCCGGCGGCCAGCAGCCGATCTGTGCCTACTGACTCGGGTTCTCGTTCGACTGCACCTCCCCGAACAGCTCAAACGACTCGCCATTGACGCGCGCCAGCCGCACGGCCTGGATCGGATAGTAGTCGGTCGAGCTCGTATTGATCTTGATGCCGGGCAGCAGCATTGGGGCCTCGTAGCCCTTGAGGCTGGCAGCCTGTTTCATGACGTTCTCCCGCGTGAGGTTGTCACCGCAATTCTTGAGGACCTCGACCATTGTGTTGGCGACCGAGTAGCCATAGTTGTGGCTATCGTCGCGCAAATCTGCCTGGGGCATGTATTTCGCCATGAAGGCCTTCCACGCGGCGATGTCTGGCGAGTTGGCCCACTGCGGATCAGCCGGATCCTTGCGGTAGAGCGCCAGGATGATGCCTTGCGAAGCCTCGATGCCCGCGGGCTTGAACACCGCTCCGAAGGAGGAGGAGACGTTGTTAAGATAGTGTACCGGCTTCCAACCGATCTCGGCCGCCTTCTTGATCGCCTGAGCCGCGAACTTGGGCGTGGTAATATTGAAGAACACGTTGGCACCCGAGTTCTTGAGCTGGATCATCTGGCTGTCGACCGTCGGATCGGTCACCTCGTAGGTGGCAAGCTCGACGATCAGCTTCTCATTATCCTTCCCGAGCCCTTGCTTGAAGCCATTGAGGTAGTCTTTGCCGTAGTCGTCGTTCTGCATCAGGATGCCAATTTTCGGGTCCTTGACGTTGGACAAGATGTGCTTCGCGTAGATGGCGCCCTCGGTTGCATAGTCTGGCTGCCAGCCCATGGTCCAGTGGAACTCCTTCGGGTTGCCCCACTTGGAGGCGCCGGTGGCGACGAAGAGCTGTGGCACCTTCTTCTGATTCATGTACTTGTGGATCGCCGTGTTGGACGGCGTGCCTAGTGTGTTGAAGAGAAACAGCACCTTGTCCTCTTCGACCAGCTTGCGCACCATTTCCACCGCCTTGGGCGGCGAATAGCCGTCATCGTAGCTGATGAAATTGATCTTGCGACCGTTAATGCCGCCGTCGTCATTCACCTTCTTGAAGAAGGCATCGATCGTCTTGCCGATGTTACCGTAGGCGGAGGCGTTGCCCGAATAGGGGTTGGTGTTGCCGATCTTGATCTCGGTATCGGTCGCACCTTCGTCATATTTTTTTTGTGCTGAGGCTGGCGAAAGCGCCAGTGCCAGCGCGATTGCGCCCGACCCCGCCAGCAGCGTTCTGCGGTCCAAAAACGTCATATGCGATTTCCTCCTTGCTTAAGTCACGAAGTCCTTCAACCCGGTGGAGAGAAAGACCGTCACGATCCCCTCAGCTTCCTCCACAAGGCCGTCAACCCGCCCGCGATCCCCATGGGCATGACGTACATGAGGAGGATCAAGGCGATGCCGTAGATCGTCCATGGCTCAAGATCGAGCGGCAGGCTCACCGCCGTCGTGAGCTTCTTGGTGAGCGCATCGGCGTATTTGTCGATCACCTGCACGAAAATGCCGCCGATCACGGCGCCGGGCAGTGAGGCAATGCCGCCGACGACAGCACCGACGAGGATGGCAATCGACAGCTCGAAACGGAAACTATCAGGGGCGACGAACTCGAAGATGATGGCGTGCAGCGCGCCGGCAACGCCGGTGTAGAGCGCGCTGATGCCAAACACCACGGTCTTGTAGTGCGCGACGTTGACCCCCATCGTGCTCGCGGCCATGGAGTGGTCGCGGATCGCCATCATGGCCCGACCGGCGCGGCTGTCGAGCAGGTTGCGCGCGATCCAGAACATGAGGACCGCCACGAAGAGTACGATCAAGTACATCCACTGATCCGCGCTCAGCGGCAGCCCAAAGGGCGGATCGGGCTTGAAGATATTGATGCCCTGCACACCGTTGGTGAACCACTCGAAATGGCGATACTTGAGGAATTGCGGGACCGCCACGGCAAGCGCGAAGGTGGCCAGCGCCAGGTAGTGCCCCTCGAGCCGCAATGCGGGCATACCGAAAATGTAGCCGACGAGGAAACAAACGATGGCAGCAACCGGCAGCGTTGCCCAATAGGGCCAGCTCGCCTGGTCGATGAGCACCGCCGAGGTATAGGCGCCAACCGCGAAGAAGGCTCCGTGACCCAACGAAATCTGACCATTGAAACCGGTGAGCAGGATCAAGCCGAGCACGGCGATGGCGTAAACGATCATCAAGCTCAGCTGCAGAAAGCCGTAATTGCTGATGAGCCCGGTCTTACCCCCGAGGAGGGGCAACAGGGCGAGCAGAAGAACCATGAGCCAGATCCACCACTTGTGGCCGGCCGGTCTGGCTGCTGCGGTGACGGGCGAGTTGGCTGTCGTGGCAGTGGTCGCCATGGCCTACACCCGCTTTACCGTGACATGGCCGAAGAGGCCGCTTGGCTTGAGGGTGAGGACGGTGATGACGATGATCAGGGCGACGGTCAGCTTCTCGCCGTTGCCGATGATGTAGACGCCGGTCGTCTTCTCGAGCAGGTTGCCGAGGTAGGCGATCAGGTTCTCGAGCACGCCGACGATGAAGCCGCCGACCACGGCGCCGCCTGGGCTGGCGATGCCGCCGACCAAGGCACCGGCAAACCCGTAGAGCAGAATGCTCGCCATCATGTTGGGCTCCAAGTATACGACGGGGGCGACGAGGCTGCCGGCCACGGCACCGATGGCCGCGGCGAGGCCCCAGCCGAGCGCCAGCATCCAGTCAACGCGGATGCCCGCCAATCGCGCCGAGGCCGGATTCTGGGCCGCTGCCCGCATGGCAAGCCCGAGCGGAGTAAAGCGAAAGAAGGAGAACAGCGCCACCAACAGCGCGATCGTCACGAGGATCATGCCGATCTGATGCGGACCGATGTAGCCCGAGCCCGCAAAGGCGATGTTGGGAAACGGCGAGGGAAAGTCCTTGATGGTGTGCCCCCAGATCGCGCCCGCAAGCGAGTGGAAGATTGCCAATAGGCCGATGAACACCACCACGATCGACAGCACCGGCGCACTGTGCAAGGGCCGCAAGATCACGCGTTCCACCATCACGCCGATGAGAAACGACACAAACGCCACGATCGCCAGCGCCAGCCAGAAGTTGAGGCCCCATTGGATCAGCTGCCACACCAGATAGGCGCTGAACATGGAAAGCTCGCCCTGGGCGAAATTGATGTGATCGGTGGACACGAAGATCATCACCAGGGCCAAGGCAAGGCACGCGTAGATGGCACCGTTGGCGAGCCCGGAGGCGACCTGTTGCAGCAGCTGCTCCATGCGCGAACTGTCCTCAATAGCCGAGGTAGGATTTGCGAATGGCTTCGTTGCTCTTCACATCTGAAGCCTTGCCCGACATGACGATCCGGCCGGTCTCCAGCACATAGGCATGATCGGCAAGCTCCAGCGCCAGGGCCGCGTTCTGCTCAACCAGGAGCATGCCCACCTTGGCCTCTCCGTTGATCCGCCGCATGATGCGGAAAATCTCCTGGACAATGAGCGGAGCCAGACCGAAGGAGGGCTCGTCCAGCAGCATCAGACGCGGCCCCAGCATGAGCGCGCGGCTGATCGCCAGCATTTGCTGCTCGCCCCCAGACAGGGTGCCGGCCTGCTGAGCAAGGCGCGCCTTCAGGATCGGGAAGTACTCATAAACCATCTCGCGGTCGCGCTCGACGCCTGCCTTATCGGAGCGCGTGTAGGCGGCCACGCGCAAATTCTCATCCACGCTCATGTTGGTGAAGGTCCCGCGGCCCTCGGGCACATGGCCAACCCCGCAGCGGACGATCTCCTCCGTCGCCAGCCCCTCGATGGGCCGACCGTCGAAGCGGATCGCGCCAACCGTGCGCACCATATTGCAGATGGCGCGCAGCGTGGTCGTCTTGCCGGCGCCGTTGGCACCGAGCAGCGTCGTGATGCCGCCGGGCTGGAGCGAGAAGGTCACGCCATGCAGGGCCTGGGTTTGACCATAGAAAGCCTTGAGATCCTCAACCTCGAGCAGCGCGACCACGTCAGGTCTCCGTTCCGAGGTAGGCGCGGATGACGTCGGGGTTCTTCTGCACCTCGCTGGGGCTGCCTTCGGCGATCTTGCGGCCAAAGTCGATGGCCACCACCTTGTCGGACACCGACATGACAAGGCTCATGTGGTGCTCAACCAACAGCACCGTGACATGTTGGGCATCGCGCACGCGTCGGATCTGGCCGCGCAGCACGTCCACCTCGTCGTGGTTGAGCCCGGCGGCGGGCTCATCGAGGAGCAGGAGCTTGGGGCTGCTGGCGAGCGCACGCGCCAACTCCACGCGTTTGCGCACCGGAAATGGCAGCCCACCGGCAGGCAGGCGCGCGTGGGCCTCCACGTCCATGAAGCGGGCAAGCTCCTCCGCGCGCTCGGTGATGCGGCGCTCCTCGGGCTCCGATCTGGGCAGGCGCAGCGCATTGGTGAGAAAGCCGGTCGAGGTACGGCTGTGGCACCCCACCTTGATGTTGTCGATGACCGACATGCGATCAAACAACGCCACGTTCTGGAACGTGCGGCCGATGCCGATGCGCGGAATGGCATGACGCGGCTGGCGCAGGATCGAGCGGCCCGCGAACAGGATGTCGCCCCGGTCGGGCACATAGAGGCGCGACAGGCAGTTGAAGAGCGTGGTCTTGCCCGCACCATTGGGGCCGATGAGACCGACAATCTGGCCCGGCGCCACGTCGAAGGAGACGCCGTCCAGCGCCACAATGCCACCGAAGCGGACCGACACGCCGCGCACGCTCAACAGAGCGTCGGGGCCGCCCTCGGCACTGGTGCGCAACGCGGCTTGCGCTACCATGATGGACGCAACGCTCCCTCCCCTAACTCGGCCTTGCCGTTATCGTTGGTGGGCGGTTTCTTCCGCCTGTCCGATTGTCGGACCGCCACCTTATGGAATGGGTCAAGGGCGGTCCAGAGGGATTTGCGTGCGACCAAACTCACGCCGATCCTTGGTTAGCAGACCCCAACGCCATCGGGCCGGCGCAGCTGTCAGCTGCGCCGGCCCGATCTCAGATCGCGTTTTCTGGGCGGCGACCCGCCTCAGGAATTGCAAGGTCTCGCCCTGGCGGTGCAATGCCACCGCCGGCCCGGACTGAGCTTGCGGCAGCGCTCCACCTTCTCCTTGCCCAGCCCCCAACGTGCGAACTGAAATCCGTAGCGCTCGCGCACTTCGTTGCGCCAACGGTTTCGCGATGCCAACTGCGTCGTCCCCTGGAAGTAGCCCTCAGCGTAAGCCTCCACCGGCGCTCGACAGAAGGCGCTGGCCGGTGTTGCCTCGAGGATCGCCAAGGCGCCGATGAGACCGACGCCCGCCACGGCGACACGTGCACAGCTTTTGAGTGGCATTGGATCTCTCCCTTCGATTTTGCACGGGCACCCCCGGCGTCCCTTGCAAACCGGCTCGCGCCGTCGGTCGGTGCGGACGGCGGCGAGGGTGCGCAACGGGCTGCCGGCTGACCCCCCAACCTCCCCGCGGGAACGTATCCCGCATTGCGCTTGCGTTGGCAACGGCGAGGCTGAAGCTGAATTGAGCCCTCAGTGGGAGCCTGCGGCATTTTGCGTGTGGGCCGGCAGGGCTCAGCGGCGGTCGCCGGCCGCCAGACGGCGCTCGATCATTTGCGAGTAGCGCGACATGCCGAAGCAGAACACCCAAAAAACCAAAGCCGCAAATACGTAGCCGGTCATCGCCGTAGAATTTGCAAACCACTTGGCGTCGGTGAGATTGAGCTGAACGATCCCAAGCACATCGAACAGGCCGATGATGAGCACGAGGCTCGTATCCTTGAAGAGGCCAACGAAGCTGTTGACGATACCGGGGATCACCAACTTGAGAGCCTGCGGCAGAATGATGAGCCCCATGCGCTGGGCATAGGAGAGGCCAAGCGCCTGCGCCGCCTCGAACTGACCGCGCGGGATGGCCTGCAGGCCGCCGCGGATCGTTTCCGCCATATAGGCACCGGCAAACAGGGCAACGCCCACGAGCGCCCGCAGCAGCTTATCGAAGGACACACCCGCCGGCAAAAATAGCGGCAACATCACGGAAGCCATGAACAGAACCGTGATGAGGGGAACGCCGCGCACGAACTCGATGAACCCCACCGACGCCCAACGCACGAACGGCATCCGCGAGCGTCGCCCGAGCGCCAGCGCGACGCCCACGGGAAAGGAGCCCGTGATGCCGACGCTCGCCACGACCAGCGTCACGAGCAGGCCACCCCACAGCTCCGTTGCCACGGGGCGCAGATCGACGAGCCCGCTGGTCGACAGAAGCCAACGCACCAACAGCGGATAAGCGAGCACGAGGCACACCCCGCCCGCCAGACGCAGCGTCTGCGGAGGCACGCGCGCGCTGCTCGACCGCGAGAGGGCGAAAGCGACGGTTGCGACGATCGCCAGGCAGAGCCCCATGAGATCGATGGGCCCCGCGCCCGGTCCGCTTGCGCTTCCCGTTAGCAGCCAAAAGGCGATGACGGGAAAGATGAAGAAGGTGTAGACCGCGCTCCAGGCCTTGCCTGGAATGCGCGGTACCATCAACGGCACGAGCCCTGCGCACGCCAGGATGAAGACCAAATTTACGCGCCAGCGCTCTCCCTCGGGGTAGCGGCCGTAGATGAACTGCCCGATCTTGGCCTTGATGAAGACCCAGCACGCGCCACTGCCCTCCACCCGGCAGGCCGAGCCGTCCTCGCCGCTCCACACCGCGTGGATGATGCCCCAACTGAGGATGCCATCGATGAGCTTCCAAATCAGGTAGAGCGCGACCACGGTCAAAAGGCCGTTGCTCCACGACGAGAACAGGTTGTGGCGAAGCCACCCGATCACCCCCACCTCTGAGCGTGGCGGGGGCATCGGTGCCGATGCGACGGCGAGGCCAGCGCCCGTTGCAAGGTCCTGTTGCACGGCCATCACCTCTCGACCAGCGCCATGCGCGCATTGAACCAGTTCATCAACAACGAGGTGAAGAGGCTGAGGCTCAAATAGACGAGCATGGTGATGAGGATCACCTCAACGGCCTGTCCCGTCTGGTTCAACACCGTGCCGGCAAACACGCTGACGAGGTCCGGATAGGCGATCGCCACGGCCAGCGAGGAGTTCTTGATGAGGTTCAAATAGTTGCTGGTCAGCGGGGGAATGATGATGCGCATGGCCTGCGGGATCACCACCAGGCGCAGGGTCTGGCCGGTCGACAGGCCGATCGCGCTGGCGGCCTCCTTTTGGCCCTTGGGAACACCCTGGATGCCGGCACGCACGATCTCGGCGATGAAGGCGCCCGTGTAGATGACGAGGCCGAGCACCAGCGCCAGAAACTCCGGCAAGACGACGATGCCACCCGTGTAATTGAAGCCGCGCAGCGTTGGATAGTCGAACTCGAGCGGGGCCCCCGCAAGGAAGTAGGCGGCCGCCGGCAGCACGACGATGAGCACCAACGCGGCAAGGCCGGTGTGGAATTGCGCCCCCGTCAAGCGCTGCCGACGCTTGGCCCAGACGGCGATGGCGATGCTGGCAAGCACACCCAGCGCCAACACCGCGAGGGGGATCTGGAAACCGGGCTGCGGCAGCGGCTCCGGCAAATAGAGACCCCGCAAGTTGAGCACGGCGCCGCCCACGAGCTCCAGGCTCTGCCGTGGCGGAGGTAAGGTTTTCAGGACCGCAAAATACCAAACGAAGAGCTGGAGCAGCAGCGGAATGTTGCGGATCGTCTCGACATAAACGGTGGCGAGGCGCGCGATCAGCCAATTGGTCGAGAGCCGCGCGATGCCCATGATGAAGCCGACCATGGTGGCAAACACGATGCCGATCGACGCCACCAGCAGGGTATTGGTGAGGCCGACCCAAAAGACGCGGCCGTACGTGGAGGTGTTAGTGTAGGGGATCAGCGTCTGCGAGATGTCGAAGCCGGCGGTCGTGTTCCAGAAGCCGAAACCGGAGGCGATATTCTGCCGCCTTAGATTGGCAGCGGTGTTGGAAATGATCATCCAGAAGAGTGCCGCGAGCGCGATGATGAGGATGATCTGGAAGAGGACTTGGCGCACCTCCGGCCGGTAGAGCAGGTCGAGCAGGCTTGGCGTTCGCCGTGGTGCACGCGCCGCGATGCCGGTCACTGCCATCTGTTCAGCCCTTCACCTGTTCGCCGCGCGAGGCCCGTCCGCTTCCAACCCTCGGATCCTGCCGATGAAATTGGAGCCCAAATGTGCGGAGCGCCGGCCGCTTGTCCCGGCCGGCGCCCCCAACTGCTGCCCCTACCGGATCGGTGGGGCGTATTGAATGCCACCCTTGGTCCAGAGATTGTTCAGCCCTCGCGCGATCTTGAGCGCCGTGTTGGGGCCAACGTTGCGTTCATAAATTTCCCCATAGTTGCCGACGCCCTTGATGATGCGCACGACCCAATCGTTGTCGACACCAATGCCCTTGCCGAACTCGCCCTCGACACCGAGCAGGCGCCGAACTTCCGGATTGGTCGACTTCAACATCTCGTCGACGTTCTTGCTGGTGACGCCCAGCTCCTCGGCGTCGAGCAGCGCGAAGTACACCCATTTGTTGATCGTGAACCACTGGAAATCGCCCTGCCGAACCGCCGGACCGAGCGGCTCCTTGGAGATGATTTCGGGCAGGACCATATGGTCGTCGGGGTTGCGCAGGCGCAGGCGCTGCGCATAGAGGCTCGACTGATCGGTCGTATAAACGTCGCAGCGACCCGCGTCGTAGGCGGCGTTGACCTCGTCCACTTTCTCGAACACAACGGGCTTGTAGGTCATGCCCGAGGTGCGGAAGTAGTCGGCGAGGTTGAGCTCAGTGGTCGTGCCGGTCGCCACGCATACGGAGGCACCGTTGAGCTCCTTGGCCGATTTGATGCCGAGTTTCTTGGGCACCATCAGCCCTTGGCCGTCGACATACATGATGCCCACGAACGACAGCCCCATGGCGCTGTCGCGGCTCATCGTCCAGGTGGTCGTGCGCGAGAGCACATCGACCTCACCCGATTGCAGCGCCGTGAAGCGCTCCTTGGCGGTCAGCGGCTTATAGGAAACCTTTGCGGCATCGTTGAAGATCACCGCCGCGACGGCACGGCAGAAATCCACATCAAGGCCAGTCCAGTTGCCCTTGTCATCAGGGTTTGAAAAGCCCGGCGTGCCCGTGCCAACGCCACAGTTGAGCATGCCGCGGTTCTTGACGGTCGTCAGCGTGTCGCTCTGCGCGCTCGCCAAGCCGGCGCTCACAAAGAGCCCCGCCGCTCCCGCGAGGACCACCTTGAGGATCAGTTTCATCTGGTACGCTCTCCCTTGCTTATTGCCCGTGTGTTTGCGACGAGCCTAGTGATTGAGGATCTGCGACAGGAACAGCTTGGTGCGATCCGACTTGGGATTGGCGAAGAACTCCTTCGGCGTCCCCTGCTCGACGATCTCGCCACGGTCCATGAAAATGACGCGGTCGGCCACCGAGCGGGCAAAGCCCATCTCGTGGGTGACGCACAGCATGGTCATGCCGCCCTTGGCGAGCTCGATCATGGTATCGAGCACTTCCTTGACCATTTCCGGATCGAGCGCAGAGGTCGGCTCGTCGAACAGCATAATGTGGGGGTTCATGCAAAGGGCACGAGCGATGGCAACCCGCTGCTGCTGTCCGCCCGACAGCTGTCCTGGATATTTGTTCGCCTGCTCGGGGATCTTCACGCGGCCCAAGTACTTCATGGCGACTTCCTCGGCGTCGCGGCGCGGCATCTTCTTTACCCAAACCGGAGCGAGGCAGAGGTTGTCGAGAACGGTCAGGTGCGGAAACAGGTTGAAGCTCTGGAACACCATCCCGACCTCGGCACGGATCTTGTCGATCTGGCGGATGTCGTTGGTGAGCTCGATACCCTCGACAATGATCTTGCCCTTCTGGTGCTCCTCGAGCCGATTGATGCAGCGGATGAGGGTCGATTTGCCAGAGCCCGACGGCCCGCAAATGACGATCTTCTCGCCCTGATCGACCGTCAGATTGATGTCGCGCAGCACGTGGAACTCGCCGAACCACTTGTTGACGCCGATCATCTGAATGGCCGGCTCTGCGGTGACCGCGACCGCGGCGTTCCCTTGCACCATTGACCCTCCAACTGCGAGCGGCGAGCGGCCTTGGGCAAGACCCTCGCATTGCGTATTCTGACGGACCGAGAGGATTATGCCGGACGCTGTGGGCTTGTGCAACGCGCGCGGGTTGGGCGAGTTGCCTCCTCACCGGGCACTGCTCGATGCTGCCGGCATGTTCGCGCGTGCAGCAATCGTCGCAGTCAACGGCGCCGTCCGATGCCTGCGCTAGCCTCGCCCCGCAAGCTGAACAAGCGCCTCCCCAAGCTCCCGGCAGGTGGCCTTGCCGCCCATGTCGGCCGTACGCACGTCGGTCTCCGTAAACAGCCGCTCGATGGCGCTGAGGATGGCGGCGGCAGCCTGCTTGTGACCCAAGTGCTCCAACATCAAGGCGCCCGACCAAACCTGGCCAATGGGGTTGGCGATCCCCTTGCCGGCGATGTCCGGCGCGCTGCCATGCACCGGCTCGAACATCGAAGGAAACCGACGCTCGGGGTTGATATTGGCGCCGGGCGCGATGGCGATGGTGCCGGTGGTGGCCGGACCCAGGTCCGAAAGGATGTCGCCGAACAGGTTGGACCCGACGATCACGTCGAACCACGTTGGGTTGCGCACCAGATGCGCCGCCAAAATGTCGATGTGGAACTGGCTGGTCTTGACCTGCGAGTACTCCTTGGCGATGGCGGCAAATCGCTCGTCCCAATAGGGCATCGAGATCGAGATGCCGTTCGACTTGGTGGCCGAGGTCACCTCCTTGCGCCGGCGCTGCATGGCAAGATCGAAAGCGTAGCGCATGACCCGATCGCAGCCCTTGCGCGTGAAGATCGCCACCTGGGTCGCCTGCTCGAGCTCGGTGCCCTCGAAGCTGCGCCCGCCGACGGAAGAGTATTCGCCCTCGTTGTTCTCGCGCACGATCAGATAGTCGATGTCGCCAGGCTGGCGGTCGGCGAGCGGGGACTTAAGACCATGGAAGAGGCGCACGGGCCGCAGATTGACGTACTGTTGAAAGCCGCGGCGGATGGGAATGAGCAGGCCCCACAGCGACACATGGTCCGGGACGCCAGGCCAGCCCACGGCGCCGAGGTAGACGGCATCGTGCTTGGCGATCTGTTCGAGACCGTCGGCCGGCATCATGGCACCGGTCTTGGCAAAGCGCTGGCAGGACCAGTCGTAATGGTCCCAGGCGTAGGCGATCCCAAACCGCGCTCCCACCGCCTCGAGCACGCGCATGCCCTCCGGCACCACCTCGTTGCCGATCCCGTCACCTGGGATTACGGCGATCCTGAGCTTGTTGGTTGGCGTTTCTTCTTGCGGCGCGGCCATGGCGTCTCCCCTGCTCGACCCTTCCCACTTTTAGCCAATCTTGCGCGAGCTCGAGAAGAGCAAATCCCTGCCATGCGAGACCCGAGGGCTGACGCGAGGTTCGGTTCGTGCAAGGGTGGGCCAACCGTCGCGCTTCGAGATTTCCCAGCCGCACATGCACGAGTTGACCCAGAGAGGACCCCGGCCGTCGATCGACCCAGCGGCCGAGGTTGAAGCCATAGCCCGCGCCGCGCGGAAGATCAAAACCCCGTGCGGAGAAGGCACGATGGTGTGGCGGGTTTGGGGTGCGGGCGACCCCCTCGTTCTGTTCCACGGCGGGTCGGGTTCCTGGACGCACTGGATCCGCGTCATCCCCGAACTATGCAAGCACTACGAGCTGTGGGTGGCCGACATCCCTGGGCTCGGCGACTCGGCCATGCCGCCCAAGCCGTGGGTGCCGCAGAGCACCGCCGACGTCGTCGTTGCCAGCTTGGAGCAGCTGTTTGCCAAGGAGGTGAAACTGCGCATGGCGGGCTTCTCGTTCGGCGGCCAGATCGCGGGCTTGGCGGCAGCCGCGCTGGGCGACCGGATACGCAGCCTGACGCTCATCGGCGTGGCCGCGCTCGGCCTTGCCACGGCCCCGCGTCCGCCGTTCGCCAAGCGACGCGCGGGGATGAGCGCGGGCGAGGTGGCCGCCGCCTTCCGCCAGAACCTCGAGGTTTTGATGTTTGCCGAGCCCGCCAACATCGACGCCTTGGCGATCCACCTGCAAGCCCAGAACATCGCGCGCGCCCGCTTCCGCAGCCGTCCGTTCGCGGGCACCGACACCCTCGCCCGCGCGCTCGAGCGCGTCACGGCGCGCCTGAAGACGATCTGGGGTACGCGCGACATCGTGGCGCGACCCTCTTTGGAGGCGCGGCTCGACGTGCTGCGCCGGCATCACCCCGAGCTCAAGGTGAGGCTCATCGAGGGCGCCGGCCACTGGGTCATGTACGAGGCCGCGGCCGAATTCAACGCAGCCTTCCTGGCGTTGCAACGCTCTTGACCGGCGCGAGGCCCCCGCAGGGAATGCGCCCCGTACGGCTTAGCCGCGCAGGCTGACGACGGCCTCTTCGTAGCGTCCCGGGCCCATGGTACCGGCTTCGAACAGCCGGTGCTTGGCGATCCAGGCGAACGACTGCTCAAAGACCTCCCGGCTGTAGGGCTCAAACACGATACGCTCGCCGGGACCCCAGGCGCGCGTGTCCATGCGGGCATGAAAGCGCTCGGGGAACTCGGCCTTGTAATAGTGCGTGTAAAGTTCTGGCCGCACGTCGATGTCGCGCTGGGCGCGCCGCAACGCGCCGAAGAACTTGGCGATGTCCTCAGGGTCGGGATCGCCGTTGATCATGGTGGAGATCATGAACGTGTTGTCGATGATCTTGCGGAAGCCCAGCTGCTCAGCAAAGTAGTAGGGGCCGCTGAAGAGCGTGCAGGCGGGCACCTTGCCGTCGAGGAAAGCCTCCATGCGGCCAAACAGCATGCCTTCCCCGAACGACAGATTGATCTGATCGGCGGGCATATACGGCTCGAGCGCCTGGATGGTCGCGTAGTGGCTTCCCGATTGGAAGCCGACCGAGATCGGCACCCCCGCGAGGTCGGCGGGGCTTTTGACCTTGGAGTTTGCGGGCACGAAAATCGCCGAGGGTGCCACCGAGTAGGCGTCCGCGTAGAGCTTGGTGTGCCCGCGCGAGGCCGCCACATTCACCGTCCAGTGGCAAGCGCAGGTCACATTCGATGTGCGCCCCTCCTCGATCGACTGAAAGGCGCCGACCTTGTCGCCCTTCACATGATGGGCGCCGCCGCTGGCGCGGATGAACTCCTTGAACTCGTAATCAAGGCCCTCCGCATGGAAGTAGCCCTTCTCCTCCGCCACCCACTCCTGCAGGCGAAAATGCGGTTCGATGACGAACTTGGGCATGGCTCTTCCATCCTCACTTGATCGTCTCGGCCGCCTTCGCCACGAACCGCCCATCCCAGGTTGTGGCGGGGTCGACCGTGGCGGCGGCCATTTCCTTGTCGAACTTCTTGAGGAAATCGAGCGAGCGTTGCCGGCTCTCCGGGCTCACGATCCCATCACGGGAGTAGACTTGGAGATTATTCTTCACGGCCGCAACATAGAGGTCCTTGTCGCCCAGCCAGTATTCCTGCGGGACCTTCTCGGCGATCTCACTGGGGGTGGCTTTGTCGAGCCACTTGAGCGTTTTGTAGAAGGCATTGACGAGGGCCTGCACGGTCGCTGGGTTTTTGGCGGCAAACTCGCGTCGCAAATAGAGCACCGCCGCCGACATGGGCCCGCCCAGCACCTCGGTGGTGCCCTGGGTGGTGC
The DNA here is from genome assembly GCA_024281145.1 of Hyphomicrobiaceae bacterium. Taxonomy (GTDB): domain Bacteria; phylum Pseudomonadota; class Alphaproteobacteria; order Rhizobiales; family Hyphomicrobiaceae; genus AWTP1-13. Next base: position 16,546 of record JAMXLN010000130.1, read on the forward strand.
GCGTCTCGGCCAGCACGACCACGTCGCCCGTGGATTGCAGTTTGGACATTGCTGGGTCGACGTTGGACAGGGCGTCGATCTCACCCTTTTGGATGGCGGCGACCGCCGAGGCCGTGGCACCCACACCCACGAAGGAGGCATCGTCAGGCTTTAGGCCCGCCTTGGCCATCAGGTACCAGACGATCATATTGGTCGAAGACCCAGGCGCCGTGACGCCGATCTTGGTGCCCTTGAGGTCGGCGGCCGTCTTGATCTTGTCGGCGCGATCCTTCCGCACGGCGAGCGCGATGCCCGGGTAGCGCCCAAGCTCGATGACCGAGACGATGTCCTGGCCCTTGGCCTGCATGCGCAGCGTGTGCTCATAGGCACCCGTGACGACGTCGACGGAGCCGCCAACGAGTGCCGTTAGCGACTGGGAGCCGCCCTTGAAATCGCTGATCTCGACGTTGAGCCCCTGCTCCTTGAAGTTGCCGAGCCGCTCGGTGAGCGTCAGGGGAAGATAGTAAAGCGCGGCCGCCCCGCCGACACCGAGCTTGATGTCCTTCTTCTCGGGTGCCTGCGCACGGGCCCCGCTGGCCGCCAGCAAAAGGGCACCCGCAAGGGCCCCCATGCAGCTCATTCTCCTCCAAAGATGCATGCGCTTCTCCTAAGACCCCTATCCGCTCAGGTTTGGCCCGCTGCGGCCGGCGGGCGCCAAACCAAGAGGCGCTTTTCAACCAGGGTGACGAGCCCGTCGATGACGAGCACGAATACGGCAAGAATGACCATACCGGCAAATACGCCCGTCGTGTCGAACGTTCCCTCGGCCTGATTGATGAGATAGCCGAGCCCCGCGGCCGAGCCCAGGTACTCGCCCACCACGGCGCCGATGATGGCAAATCCCACGGAGGTGTGCAGCGAGGAGAACATCCACGACAGGGCCGACGGCCAGTAGACGTGGGCAAACAGCTGGCGCTCGCTCATGCCCAGCATGCGCGCGTTGGCGAGGATGACCCCGCTCACCTCCCTCACGCCCTGATAAACGTTGAAAAACACGATAAAGAACACGAGTGTCACGCCCAGCGCCACCTTGGACCAGATCCCGAGACCTAGCCAGAGCATGAAGATTGGCGCCAAGACCACGCGCGGCAGCGCATTGAGCATCTTGATGTAGGGCTCGAAGACGGCAGACAGCATCCGATTGCGCGCAAGCCAAAAACCAAGCGCAACGCCCGCAACGGCGCCGATGACGAACGCCAGCATGCCCTCGGTCAGCGTGATCAGCAGATGCTGCCAAACGGTCTTGCCAAAGCAGGGATCGGAGGTGCTGAGCAGGCGTGAGGGATCGATGGGGTCGGAGCAGCGCACGATCTGGGTGGTGCCCTCGGCAAAAAGCTTCCAGACCTGCAAGCCCACGTCGGCGGGCGTTGAAAAGAAAAACTTGGGCAGGAGATAGCCACCCCCGACCGGCACCGTGGAGCCGACGTGCCAAAAGCCGACCAGGAGAACGGCCACCAGCGCCTGGAGGAAGAGGAGCTTGAAGCGCTGAGGGTTCATGCCCCACCCGCGCTATAGGCCGCACCTGCGCTATCGGAGCCACTCGCATTGTAGGCCTTGAGCACCTCGGTCCTGAGCTGGCTCCAGATCAGCTTGTGCAGCTCGTGGAAGCGCGGCGAGAGACGTACCTCGCTGGCATCGCGCGGCCGTGCCAGGTCAATGGTGTGATCGCCGATGACGCGCGCGGCCGGTCCTGCCGACATGATGATGACCCGATCGGCCAATGCGATCGCCTCCTCAAGGTCGTGGGTGACGAACAAGACGGCCTTGCGCTCGAAGGCCCACAGCTCGAGCAGCAAGTTGCCCATGATCTGGCGCGTCTGGGCATCGAGCGGCCCGAACGGCTCGTCCATCAGCAAGATCTTGGGAGCGCGGATCAAAACTTGCGCGAGCCCGACGCGCTTTCGCTGCCCGCCCGAAAGCTGATGCGGATAGCGCTCGGCAAAGGCGCCAAGCCCCACCCGCTCAAGCCACGCCTGCGCCTTCGCGGCCGCCTGGGCGCGGGCGACGCCCGCCACCTCGAGGCCGATCGCAACGTTGTCACGCGCCGTCTTCCAAGGCATCACGGCATCCTGCTGGAAGAGATAGCCCGCGGCGCGATTGATGCCGGTGAGCCGGGCGCCGAGCACAAAAACCTCCCCGGAGGAGGGCGCCAACAGCCCCGCTGCCGCGTTGAGAAGCGTGGACTTGCCGCAGCCCGTCGGGCCCACGATGGCGACGAACTCGTGCGTGCCAACAGCAAGATCGGTGGCCGCGACGGCCGGGTAGCTCGCGCCGCCCGGGAGGGAAAACGCGATCATCACGCCCCGAAAGCGCACGGCCTCCTGTGCCGCTGGGTCAGCGTCCCCTCTGCGCGCCACGGCTGCAGCGCCCGCCGGCCTATCGTGCAACGCGCGCGCTCCTCAAGCTGCCCCCATCGCCCGCGCCCACCTTAGCCGCTTGCCGACGCCAGTGGGAATGGGCGAGAGCGCGAATGGGGAGGGATCGGCGCGGGCGGCCCCGCGCCTGACCTCAGCTCAGGATTGGCGCGAGCTGCCGACGGTGCGCGCCACGATGGCCTCGGTCGCCGAATCGGGGCCAAACTCGCGGGGCGTGGCCACGCCCAGCATCTCCGTGAGCTTGGCCCGAGCCCGGTTCACACGGCTCTTGATGGTGCCCACGGCACACGACGAGATCGCCGCCGCCTCCTCATAGGAGAACCCCGCCGCACCGACCAAGATGAGGGCCTCGCGCTGGTCGGGCGGCAGCACGTTCAAGGCGCGGCGAAAATCCTGCATATCAAGGTGGCCCTGCTGCCCCGGGTGGACGGCAAGGTCGCTGGCTTTACTGCCATCGCGGTCCTCCACTTCACGGCGGCGGCGACGGCACTCGGAGAAATACGTATTGCGCAGGATCGTGAATAGCCATGCGCGCAGGTTGGTGCCCTCCTGGAAGCTTTCCAGGTGGTCCCAAGCCTTGAGCAGCGTCTCCTGCACGAGGTCATCGGCGCGCTCGATGTCCCCGCACAGCGAGACGGCGAACGCGCGTAGGTTGGGGATGAGCCCCAGCAATGCCTGTTTCAGGCTTGAGGAATCGGAATTCACCGTCGCTTCTCCCGTGCCTCCAGCGCCTCGAGCAGCTTGATGAACCGCTCAGGCACGGGCTCTTGTGCCACGTCGGAGAAGATGGCTCTCAGCTGCCGGCCCAATTGGGCCTGAAGCGAACGATCCAGCATGCCTCGCGGCGAACCGTAGAGATCCGAGGGCCGTGGCGGATCCATGCTCCCCTCCCGCTCCCGGTCGTTCTTGCTGTGCGCGAGATACGGCTTGTTTTGGCCCATCGACTGATGTGACTGCTTGCGCTGCTCTTGTTGGCTCGCTTCGGGCACTGCCGCGGCCGGCGCGGACAAGTGCGTGGAGCCGTCTTTCTCCGCCATTCTTCACCCCTCCGTCTTCACCCCTCGGGTCCTACCCCGCCCCCCCTACGCCGCGCGATGCCGGCCGACTCGGTGGCGAACCACTCTACAACGGCAGTCACCCGCGAAAGTTCCATGCATGGAACCCATGGCTTGGCGCCGCGTTATCTACTGGTTTCTGCGCCCGGAGAAGGTAAAAATGCCCGGGAGAAGGGGAAATTCATGTCGCTTGCTGAACGAGTAACGGCCCATTTGCCGTACTTGAGGCGCTTTGCCCGAGCCGTCACGGGCAGCCAGAAGAGCGGGGATGCCTATGTGGCCTCCACGCTGGAGGCCATTCTTGCCGATCCATCGGTGTTTTCCAAGACGCTACCGCCCCGCGTCGCACTTTATCGCACATTCCTGAAGATCCTGGGCTCCATCACATGGAACAACGAGAAGCCTGGCGATTCCCCGTCACCAGGCCTGGAGGCGGCGCAGCGCAACCTGGAGGTGCTCACCCCTCGCGCCCGGCAGGCATTCTTGCTCGTCTCGGTTGAGGAATTCTCGCCTGAAGACGCCGCGGCCGTCATGGACATCGAAGCGGGCGAACTGCAGCGCTTGGTCGACGAAGCCGGTCGCGACATCGCCCGACAAATCGCCACAGACGTGGTCATCATCGAGGACGAGCCGTTAATTGCGCTCGACCTTGAGCGCCTCGTGACCGCGCTCGGGCATCGCGTCGTCAAGATTGCCCGCACCGAGCGGCAGGCCATCGAGGCCGTCAAGCGGGCCCGCCCGGGTCTGGTGCTGGCCGACATCCTCTTGGCCGACGGCAGCTCGGGCCTCGACGCCGTCAACGAAATCTTGCGCACCTTCTCGGTGCCGGTGATCTTCGTTACCGCCTATCCGCAGCGGCTGCTGACGGGAACCCGCCCCGAGCCGACGTTCCTCATCACCAAGCCCTTCCACCCCGACAACGTGAAGGCCATCATCAGCCAGGCTCTGTTCTTTGACATCCGTGGCCGACCCGAGCAGCCACGCCTCGCTGCGGTGTGAGGGGCCACGGCTGAGTGGCGCCGTTCGCGATTGCACCCTAGGATGCCGGCTCGCATGGCATCCTCGGGAGTAGCGCGTGGCCAAATTCACCTACGACCACATTCACCTGCGCAGCCCCAATCCTGAGGCAACGGGCGCGTTCTACGAGCGCATGTTCGGCGCCGAGGTGATCCGCACCCTGCAGCAGGGCAAGCCGCGCATCGATCTCAAGATCGGTGGCGCCAACGTCTTCATTGCCGAGGTCTCGCCCGACGCCAAAGTCAATCCACCGCCGCAAACACCTTATCAAGGCCTCGACCATTTCGGGCTGTCGGTGAAGGAAATCGACGCCGTCGTGGCCGAGCTCAAGGCCAAGGGCGCCCAATTCACGATGGAGCCCACTACCATCCGCCCAGGCGTGCGCATCGCCTTCCTGCGCGGTCCGGAGGGGGTGGCGATCGAGCTGCTCGAGCCCAGCCCGCATTGAGCGCCGTTGCGCCAGCAACCCTCTACGCGCACGGCACGCGCAAAAATGGCGCCAAGGAGTTTGGCCAAGGAGTTTGACCATGAAAGCGGTCTTTATTGAGCGGCACGGCGGGCCACAGGAACTCAAGTACGGCGATTTGCCCGACCCGGTGGCGAAGGCGGGCGAGGTCGTGGTCGACATTCATGCCGCCAGCATCAACGGCGCCGACTGGAAGGTGCGCGCCGGGCAGTCCTATCCGCAGACCAACTTCCCCTACGTGCTCGGGCGCGATTTTTCCGGGGTCGTCAGCGCGATCGGCCCGGGCGTGAGCGATTTTGTAGCCGGCGATGCGGTGTTTGCGGTGTGCGATGTGGGCCAAGAGGGCGCCTATGCGGAAAAGATCGCCATCAAGGCCGCCATCGTCGCCCGCAAGCCCCCGGGCATCTCCCATTTGGATGCTGCAGCCGTGGCGCTCGCCGGTTTGACGGCTCTGGTGGCGGTCGAGGACACGCTACACCTGGGGCGCGGCGAGACGATCCTGATCCAGGGTGGCGCAGGCGGCGTCGCCAGCATCGCCATCCAACTCGCCAAGCACATCGGCGCGCGGGTGATCACCACGGCCAGCGCTCCCAACCACGCCTATGTGCGCGCCCTCGGAGCAGACGAGGTCGTCGACTATAGCGCGCAGGACTTCAGCACGGTCTTGTCGGGCTTGGACGCGGTGTTCGACACCGTGGGCGGCGATACGGCCACACGCTCGTTTGCCGTGCTGAAGCCGGGCGGACGTGCAGCCTTCATCGCCTCGGGCGCACAGGCGCCGAAGCCAACGCGCGCCGATGTGAAATCGTTGCGACCGCAAGTGGGCCGCGATCGACCGCATCTGGAGCGCCTCGCCCAGCTCGTTGAGGGGGGTGCCGTGCGCATTCCTGAAATCAGGCGCTTTGCGCTGGCAGAGGCCGCTGCCGCCCATCAGGTAAGCCAGTCCCGCCACCTGCGCGGCAAGCTCGTCTTGTTGGTGCGCTGAACCAACGCTCTGGTGCGCGATCGGTGGTCCTCGGGCCTTTGCCGGGTCTGGGCCGAGCCTGGGTCCTGGGTCAAGCCTGGGCCGAGCCTGGGCCGAGCCTGAGATTGCACGGTTGGCGTGATCATCGGTGCGCAGCCTTCAGCGCCGCTCGCCTCGATCACCGTTGGCAGAGCGTGAGGCGCGAAAGCGAAATCGGCTGCCATGGGGGTTGCGGGATCAGCGGAAGGCTGCGACGCGCGCCGCCTGCTCGGAGATGACGCGGGCGTTGTCGAGCTCCGGCGTGCCCGCCGGTTCACCCTTGACCTTGACGAATGGGCTCGACCACACGGGCAGCCGCGGACAGCCTCCGCAGCTCTCCTTGTAGCTCATGATGTCGCGCCACTTGGTGCCGTTGACGTAGCCGTGACCGTAGGCAAAAGGCGTCATCGCCTTGTCGAGGCTCAGATCGTGGCGCGCGCCGATCAGGTGACCGATCTCGTGTGCCAGCGAATAGGTCGTGGCGGCGCACTCGTGATGCACCACAGCGAACGCCTCCTCGGCATCGGCGTAAATGCGTGTCGCCAATCCACAACCCTGCGGATCATCGACGATGAGCACGCCCACGTCGGCCTTGTATTTGTCGCGGAGAGGGTGGATCTCGTCCATGTAGCCGTCGCCCTTGTCGGCGAAGCGCCAGACGTGGTCGAAATGCGCGCCTTGCTCCACGTAATCCGTTTGGTAGGAGTGCACGAGCCGAAGCTTGATGTTGGCGAGATTGCTCATGCGAAACGAGTTGTTCGCTTCCTCGATGGAGAGATCGACGAGCTCACGCTTGACATCGGCATAGCTGCTGGCGGCCTTGCGCGTGTAGGCGACGATCACGTCGATGGTGACATCCATGCCTGGAGGAGCTCCTGGCGCGATCCTCGGCTTGCCGGCATCAACAGGCGCCGCGGCCGGGCTTGGAGTGGCCGGCTTCGCCTTGACGCTGCTGGCATCGCCCTGCCGCACCAGCGGATCGTCGCGCAGGGTGGGATCGCCTCGCGTGCCCTGCGCCATCGGCGCATGTTCCTGCGGCATGAGGTCCTCGCCCATCTCCACCACCGCGTAGAGCCGGCCGCCCAGATGGCGGATCGATTGCGGACGACCACGGCCCTGCACGGTGCCGGTCATCTTGCCGTTCGCCCACCACATCAGCGTCACCTGCGCTTCGCTACCCTCGACCGTGCCGCGCCAAATGCACATGTCGGGCTTCAGATCGAGGCTTGAGCGCACGATGGTGATGGTCGTGTTGTCGGCAAAGGCAACCGTAATGCTCGCCGGCTGGCTGGTGCCATCGGGGTTCTTGACGTCGGTGGTGAGGGCGTGCTCGAGGACGGCGGGCGGCGGAGCGCGCATGATCTTGACGCCCAGGGTCGACTTGGACGCCTTGGCGCGATCGACAAGGGCCTTCTGCTTCTCGTCGAGTTGCGTCTCGTCGGCCGCATGCATCAGCTGGCGCCAGTCCGCCCCGAGCTGGGTCACGACCACGCCTTGTTTGGCCGCCTCCCTCTTCACGCGCTCGAGGTCCTTTTTGGCGACGGACCATTTCTCGCATCGGGTCAACGGCAGAACGTGCGACTTGATGCTGGCGATGCGCGACTTGAGAGCCGCGAAGAACGTGCGCAGCGACCGGTGCTGTGGTCCAGCCTCCTCCGGGCGCGAGATGATGACATCGACCCGCTCCTCCTCAGGCTTGGTTTGACAGAGTGCCTGGGGTGCGAACGCGAGCTGGCAACAAAGGAGGGTGACGACGCCAAGCGTACGTGCGTGCATCTTGTGGCTCCCTCTGCGTCCGCCGTCGACGGGGCAATATTACCCCAACCCCGCGACAGGACCGAGCCCCCGCAGACCCAGGATACCCGAAATTCGGCACACCTCCGAGGGCCTCGGGCCGAGCTCAAAGAGCGAGCCCCAGAGAGCGAGCCCCAAAGAGCGAGCCCCAGAGAGCGAGCCAGAGAGCCAGCCCAAGAGAATGGGCCTCCCCCGGGACGGGGGGCATCCACCATCAGGCCCGGCTGCTCAAGGCCCCCTCCTGCCGGGAATCGGCTGGAAGGGGGGATTTCGCTTGGGCTTGGGCGGCGCTCGATTTTGAGGTCTTGGGTCGGACCCGGCTCCCGCAACGCCGCGAGGCGGTCCTCATCCCTTCGCCGGCAGTTCACCTTTGCCGGCAGTTCAATTGCGGTGAGGCGGCCCTATACCTCCAGGCCCCCAGATGATGGTCGCGGAACTTGATGATGTGGAACCCTAATTGCTGGCGCAACCGGCCGCGCGCCGATTGCGTTGGGCCGTGCAAGGGCGCCCGTCCGGCTAACCCGGTGGCCGGTCGCTGAACAGAAAGCCACCCTTGGCCTTGGACTCCCTTGAGCTCTCCACGATCTGCACCATCACGGCTTCCGGTTTGACCTTGAAGTGACGCACGACCGCGTCCGTGACGTCCTTCACCAGGGCACGCTTCTGGTCGAGGGTGCGGCCCTCGACGGCATAGACGTAGACTTCCGGCATGGCTCGCTCTCCCTGGGGTTTTGGCGCTAGATGCGATCGTCGCAGCGTAGCATCTCATTTTCTAGGTGCGCGAGCTCACTGCTGGCAAACCGCTCAAGATCGCCTTGGTGTTGGCGACATTGCTGCGAAATCTGCCGCAGATCGATGTGCGAAAGGTCGATGCCCAGGCGCTGCATGAGCTTGGGCACGTTCACCTTGCCCAAATCGATGCCGAGCGCGCCCAGGAAGTCGCGCTGATCGGGCGTGAGCAACGGCTCCAAAGCCTTGGGATCGATGAGCTTGTCGATGCCTGCGGTGTCGGCGTTCTCCAACGCCGAGCAGAGCTTTTCGCCGTCGCCGCGGCTCAGGCGCTGCAGCTGCCGCATGCCTTCGGCCTGCAGTTGCAAAAAGCGCAGGTAAGACGTCGAGCAGTTGCGTTGCCCTGGCAAGGCTGCGCCCAGTTGCACCGGCTGAAGAGCGCGCGTTTGCGGGGCCTGCGCAGACGATACGGTCATCGGGACGGTCGTCGCAATCCCAGCGGCGAAAATCCCCGCGGCAAAGGCGCCGAGCACCCCATACCTCCATCGCATCGCGTGTCTCCTGTTATCGCTTGTCTCTCCTGTTGCGCCCTGGCGAATTGCAGCACGGAACGGTGGCCATAACAAGGTTCGAGGCTGCGGCACGCATTTCAGCGCCCTCCTCCCCAGACCTTGCGGCCCGGCCCAGATCGGCTATTGGTGGCTCCGGGCCCGCCGCTGTGGCGTCCGGCCCGGTAAGGGGCGCGGCCAACCAGGGAGCGACCATGCTGCAGCTCGTTGAGAACCTGCAACGCCTGGGCACCGAAACGGCCTTCGAGGTGCTGGCGCGCGCCGCCGAGCTCGAACGGCAGGGCAAGTCAATCATCAACCTCGGCATCGGCCAACCCGACTTCAAGACGCCGCCCCACATCGTCGAGGCCGCCGTCAGGGCGCTGCGCGATGGCCATCACGGGTATACCCCGGCGCAGGGCATTCTTCCATTGCGGGAGGCGGTGGCCAAGGACCTGGCAAGGCGCCACGCGGTGGAGGTCGATCCCGACGCCGTCGTTATCATGCCGGGCGGCAAGCCCACCATGTTCTTCTCGATCCTGATGTTCGGTCGGCCGGGCGTCGAGATCATGTATCCCGATCCGGGCTTTCCGATCTACCGTTCGATGATCCAATACACGGGCGCCAGGCCTGTGCCGATCGCCCTCAAGGAGGAGAACGAATTTGCCTTCACGGCCGATCAGGTGCTTTCCCAGATCACACCCGCGACCAGCCTGATTGTCCTCAACAGCCCCAATAATCCCTGCGGCGGCGCCGTGCCGGCGCAGGAAATCCAGCGCCTCGTGGCAGGCCTGGAGCAGCACCCACACGTGGCTCTCCTGTCGGACGAAATCTACAGTCAGATGCTCTACGGCAAGCGCAAGCATGAGAGCCTCCTGCGTTATCGCGAAATCCGCGACCGGCTCATCGTGCTCGATGGTTGGTCAAAGACCTATGCCATGACCGGTTGGCGCCTTGGCTTCGCGGTATGGCCAAAGCCGCTCGTTGAACACGCGGTCCGGCTCGCGGTCAATTGCCACTCGTGCGTCAACGCGCCGACGCAGCACGCCGGCATCGCCGCCTTGGAGGGTCCGCAGGAGGAGGTGCACGAGATGATGGCGGCCTTCGACGAACGCCGTCGCGTCATCGTGCCCTTGCTCAACCAGTTGCCAGGCTTTCGCTGCGTGGACCCCGGCGGGGCCTTCTATGCTTTTCCCAACATCACCGGTACGGGCATGGACGCGCGCGAGTTGCAGAACAAGATGCTGGAGACCGCGGGGGTCGCCACGGTCGCTGGAACCAGCTTTGGCATCCACGGCGAGGGCTACATCCGCTTCTCATACGCCAACTCGGTGGCAAACATTCGCGAGGCCATCAACCGGCTCGCGGCATTGCTGCGGGACTGACCGGCGGCAAATCTCCTCTCAGGGAGCGGACGCTCGCCACAGTTGCAAATCCTGCTCGGCAAACCGCCGCGCCTGGAGGATACGCGCGACGGCCTCGGCGATCTGCGCCGCCTCGTGACTGGCCATCACCTGCATGCTGAGCCGCGCGTGATCCACGGGCACCGCTGGGTACTCGATCAGGTTGACGAACACCCCGCTCTCGGCGATGCGGCGCGTCGCGAGGCTCGCCAGCTTGTCGTTGCCAAAGGGCACGAGCACCACCGGTGATGGTGTGCCGAGGGCGGAGATGCCCTCGGACGCAAAGCCAGCGCGCAGGGCATTGACGTTGTCGAAAAGGCGTGCACGCAGCCGCTCCCCTTCGTCGGAGGCCACGATGCGGATGGCCTCAGTGGCGACGGCCGCCTGCACCGGGGAAACGGCATTGGAGAACATGTGCGGGCTGCCGTAGTACTTGGCGAATTGCTTGGCGGCCGGCGAATGCGAGGCGAGAAAACCGCCGTTCGATGCAAACGTCTTGGCGAAACTTCCCATCACCAGATCGATCTTGCCCGCGAGGCCCTGTGCGGCGATCATGCCCCCACCCCCGGGGCCCATGGCGCCCAAGTCGTGCGCCACATCCACGAGCAGCGTTGCGCCCCACGCGTGGCAAGCCTCCTGAAATGCCGCGAGGTCTGGCGCGTCAGACTCCATGCCGAACACCCCCTCGGTGATCACCATGATGCCGTTGCGGGCGTCCTTGGCGCGGATCGATTGCAGCCGCGCCTTGAGGTCCTCCGCATCGTTGTGGATGAAGTGACGGATCTGCGGCGTGGCGGACGCGGCCCCCTGCTGCAGACAGGCATGGCACAAATAGTCCATGACGACGTGGTCGCGCGGGCGCACGAACGCGGCAATGGCACCGTATCCGGCCGCCCATCCGGTGGGATAGAGCGTCACGTGCTCGAGACCTAACAGTTCGGCCACGTGCTCTTCGAGCTCAAGCGACAACTTGGTATTGCCGAGCAGCACGGCGGAGCCGGCGCTATGCGGTCCGAATTGCCGCATGGCCTCGATCCCCGCCTCGACCACCCGAGCATGCCGGCTCAAGCCCAGATAATCCTGCGCAGCGAAGTTGATGCCCTCGCGTGCGGCGGCGCTGATGTCGGAGACGGCCGTGAGGGGCCCGTTCGCCCGCTCCAGCGCTCGCGAGTAGGGCCAGAGGCCGAACTCGGCGCGGCTTTGGATGAACGCATTGAAGCGTTCGGTCCGCTTGATGAGATCCGCCCCCGATGGGTTGCGGAAGTGCGCCAGCGACTGGTTCAGGATGCGCGCCCGATCCTCGGGGCTCAACTTGGCGACCGAAGCTTCCACGCCGACCCCCCGCGCGCACGTTGGCGAAATCCACACTCGCCGGCGATGTTGCCTCAGGGGGTCCCGCGTGGTCAAATCGCGCAACGCGCAACCCCTTCCGCCTCACCGATGGAGCTCGCGATGGCGGCGGCAACAGCAACCACGCGATTTCTTCCCTTCCTCGCAGCGGCCGAGGAAGACGCCCTGCTCACCGCTGCGCCCGTGCGCTCCTACGCGCCCGACCAGCTGGTGTTCGATCAGAACGTGTCGCTGCGCGCCATCTTCCTCATCGATGAAGGCGCGGTGCGTGTCGAACGCCCGGACCGCGGCGCGATGATCCCCATCGCAATCCTGGGTGCCGGCGAGTTCTTCGGCGAGATGTCGTTTGTCGACGGCATGCCCACGAGCGCTCGGGTGATCGCCGACGAGCCGACGCGGCTCATCGTCATCGATACGGCCACGGTCGATGCGCTGAGCACGGCCGATCCGGGCTTTGCCGGCCGCCTCTACCGCTCGATTGCCGCAATCCTGGCCGAGCGTCTGCGCCTCACGTCCCAGCGCGCCTATGGCGACCAATCGTGGGGTTAAAACAGGGGGCTAAAGCGGGGGAACTGAAACGGGCGCTCAACCAAGAGGTTAAACCAAGAGGTTAAACCGGAGCGCTGCCCCGTGCTTGCGGCGTGACGGTGATGACAGCGCGGCAAGACCTCAAGCCTGCTCCCAAGCCTGCCGCCGCGCCAGCCCTGGTGGCCCAGCGCCGGGTTGCGTTGGGCCACGAACGCCATGAATATTGGCATTGATAGCGCCGTCGATTGTTGGGAAGGGCCCGGAGATCGGCATGCATCGTCGCAAGTTCCTGGGATTGGCCGCATCGACCCTGATTGCCAGCGCCTCGGCGCGCGCCGGCGCGTGGCCCGAGCGCCCCGTCAAACTCATTTTGCCCTACGCACCCGGCGGGGCCACCGACCTCATCGGCCGTCCATGGGCCGACAAGCTCGCCCAGGCGTTCGGCCAGCCGTTCGTCATCGAGAACCGC